>JAQUOM010000026.1 GCA_028717105.1 Candidatus Omnitrophota bacterium | reverse complement strand
TGCCCCGATCCGGACGCCATGGAGCTCGCTCGAACAAATATCCAGGTCGGCCACCGGTTCATAAACCTCTGCGCGGGGTTTTTGACGAATGCATCCGCCCATCCTGCGCAGGACGGAAAGGGCGCCGGTGCGTGTCGGATTCACGCCTACATCTTTAATGACAAGCCGCGACCCTTTCAACAAAAGAGCTGCAACGATAAAAAATGCGGCGCTCGAAATATCCCCGGGGATTGTTACCAGATGCGGCGAAACCAGGCGGCTTTTTTGGACTTCAATACCCCGCTTTGAAAAACGGATTTTTGCTCCAAAAAATCTCATCATCCTTTCCGTATGGTCTCGCGTCGGGACGGTTTCATGGACACGCGTGGATCCCGCGGCAAAAAGCCCGGCCAGAAGGATCGCCGATTTCACCTGAGCGCTAGCGACCTCCTGTTTCCAATCGATCCCGAAAAGAACCGCGGGACGGACGTCAACAGGCAAGTAAGCCTGTCCTTTTTTTTGCCTGGCATGGATATCCGCGCCCATGAGCCTTAAGGGCGTGATCACGCGGCCCATGGGCCGCTTTAATAAAGAAGGCGCCCCTGTCAGACGCGACGCAAAAGCCTGGGCTGCCAGCAACCCCATGAAGACGCGGGCGCTTGTCCCGGACTCTTTCATGAACAAGGCCTTGCAGGGAGGGCGCAGCACCCCGTCCGAAACCACACGTACCCTCTCTCGGGCGCGGTCGAACGTTACGGAAATACCCATGGCTTTCAGGGCCTGAAGGGTCACGAGGCAATCGTCGGAAAACAGGAAGCGGTGAATTTGCGTCGTGCCGTTGCATAAAGATGCCAGAATAGCGGCGCGATGAGAAATGGACTTGTCGCCGGGAAGTTCCATCGCCCCGCAGATCTTCTTAGCCGATGTTATCCGGAGAGATTTCATAGGGGGAAATTATAGCATGAAAAGCATGAGAGAGTCCATAGAAGCCCACGGGGGCGCCCTTTGGGGAGCAGGCATCCTAGAGGCTTGTCCCGCTCATCATCTTTTGTCTGAGCGGTATCCCGCAGAGCTCAAAAAAGCCCAAGGATTCCCGTGTCTCGATTAAAAATCAATGCGCCGGCGGCCCCCGATGTTTTCTGACGGGAAGCGGCCGTATCTCCGGCTTTCCTTCACCCTTCCGCCCGCCTCTGTCAAAACTTAACGCCGGGCATGGCTTTTTCCAGCTCCGGCGGCAACGGAGACGAAAACTCCATGAATTCTTTTGTCGAGGGATGCTCAAAACCGAGATCTTTAGCGTGGAGGGCGAGACGGGAAAAATTCTTTTTGCGGCCGTAGACGGCGTCACCCAGGATCGGATGCCCCAGATAAGACATATGCACGCGCAATTGATGCGTGCGGCCGGTTTGAGGGATCAATTCCAGCGCCGTATAATCATCGTACCGGCCCAGGACACGGTAAAATGTGTGCGCTTCCTTAGCCTCGTCTGCAAAGCTCACCGACATTTTCTTGCGGTCCATGGCATGCCTCTTGACCGGCACATCGACAATGCCCTCGTCAAACGAAATGCTGCCTTCCACGAGGGCGATATACCTGCGACGAATGGAATGCTCCTTGAACTGCTTGGCCAGGCTCAAATGCGTTTGATTATTTTTAGCCGCGACCATGACGCCGGACGTCTCTTTGTCCAACCGATGAACAATCCCGGGCCGCTCCGGGCTGACGGTCGAGAGCGCACCGCAATGATGCAGGAGTGCATGCACAAGCGTTTGTGTCTCGTGGCCGGCGCCGGGATGCACGACCATGCCGGCAGGTTTATCGATCACGACAACATCGTCATCTTCATAGAGGACCTTCAAAGGGATGTCCTCGGCATTCAAAGAAGTCACCGCGACCATCGGCCCTTCCCAGGAGAGGCGATCATGAAGCTTCAACAGATAATGCGGCTTGGCGGTCTGGCCGTTGACGGAAACGTTTCCTTTAAGAATCCAATCCTTAACGAACGTACGGGAAAATTCAGGCTCGCACCTGGCCAGATAAATATCTAACCGCGTGTTAACCGCCTCTTCACCGATCACCGACTCTTTGAGGGCCATCACCGCTCGCCGAAAATTTTTTTGCGTTTCATGGGACAATTTTACGTCTGCCCCATGTCAGCGCATACACCATAAGGCCTGCGGCCACGAGGCCGAGACTGATCCATTGGTAAATGCTCAACGAAAGACAGAACGGCCGTTCGTCGCCCCGCATAAATTCCATCAAGAAACGCTGCAGACCTGCCAGAATAAGATATAAACCGAACAACCGGCCGGCCCTCTGCCCCGGAAGGAGCCGCAAGATCATATAGACGGCCAGGAGGGTCAAGGCATCGACGATTTGGGACGGAAACAGAATGCGGCCGTGCGCCGGAAAAAACATGCCGTGGACAGAAGGCTTGCCATAACAGCAGCCGTTAAAGAAACATCCGATGCGGCCGATGCCCTGCGCCAGGGCCAGATACGGCGCACAGAGATCGGCGACGGCCGGAACAGAAAGCCGTTTGATCTTCAAAAAAACCACGGCGCAAAGCGCAGCGCCGATGAGACCTCCGAACCAAACCAGGCCGCCGTGATGAAGTTTCACGATCTCCAGGGGCGCAGAAGAAAACTCTTCCCAATTGAGAACGACATAAAAAAGGCGCGCGCTCAAAATACCGCTGACCAGGACAAAGATCGCAAAGTTCCCGATGATTTCTGCATCAAAACCTTCCCGGGCAGCTTGTCGCGTGATCAACCACGTCGCCACAACAAATGCCGCGGCGACAAAAACACCGTAGGTATAGATCGTAAACAGGCTGCAGCTATAAAGGACCGGCGCCATGCGAAACTCCTCCATTTTGACTGCGATATTGAGTCCGCCCATTTTTTGAAAATAACATCTTCAGAAACAAAATGCCGGCGCCCACCGTGATGGCGGAATCCGCAACGTTAAAAACAGGCCAGATACGAAAATCCAGAAAATCGATCACATAAGAAAACTGCAGGCGGTCGATCAGGTTGCCGACGGCGCCGCCGAGGATCAAGCCAAACGCCAGGCACAATCCTGCGTCCACATGATCCAGGCCGAAGAATACCTTCAGAAAACGGGGAACCTTAAGGAACAGGAAGATCGCGGCGACACAAAGAAAGGTAATGGCGACAAGAACCACAGAACCTCCCCGCAGGAGGCCGAACGCCGCTCCCGTATTGTGCACAAGAGTCAAGTGAAATATGCCGGGAATGACCGCAAGGGTATCAAGAGAAGACAAGGAAATCTCAGCGGCCGACTTCGTGAGCCGGTCCAGGACGCTAACGACGAGAGCGATCAGGGATACGTAAAGGATGGACATCCGCAAACACCGAGACTACCGATCCTGGGGAGAGGATCCCCTGATAAGGCTACTTTTTTTCCTTGGCCTGCTGGCACCTCAAGCACAAGGTCGCGTAAGGCACGGCTTTAAGCCGGACCTTGGAAATGGGTTTTTTGCAGGATTCGCACAACCCGAACTGCCCGTCCTGAAATTTCTGGAGGGCGTGATTGATCTCCATGAGGACGCCGCGTTCCTTGGAAGCGAGCCCAAGGGAAAATTCGCGGTCATAGTTATCCGTCGCCACATCCGCCATATGAAAGGTATAGCCGGAAATGTCGCCCGAGGCGTCTTTCTGGGATTTTTTCAATGTCTCTTCGGAAATATGCGAAATATCCCCTACGATCTCCTCGCGCTTTTCCAAAAGGAGTTTTTTATAGAACGCAGAGGTCTTCTTGTCCATTTTGGCCTGTTTCACAGTCATTCCTCCTGTCGTGCATCCATTATATTAAGGCACAGCGCCGGCTTGCGCAATCCATGCGTCCCTGAAAACTGTTCAATTATATATGGAATCAAAATAAATGGCAATATATATTTACCCCGTTAGATAAAACCATCCTTGAAGCCGAAGGCGGTATAAAATCACCGTCGGCGCATGCCATTAAAAAACGGGTTTTTCTCGCCAAGGCTTACTCGCTGACGGCCTGCACGCAACGGCCGCACAAACCGGGATGCGCCGCATGCGCATCCACGTCCTCGGAATAGTTCCAGCAGCGGATGCATTTTTTTCCGCGCGCCCCCTGGACTTCGACTTCAAGGGGCACGTCAGCCCCCCGGCACAAGAGACATTCTGCCTGCGACACAATGAAGATAAAAGGCAGCTGAAGCCGATAGCGTTCGAAACTGTCAAAAACATGAGGGTCCCTGACATGCAATATGAGCCTGGCCTCCAGTGAACTACCGATCTCGCCCGCGGCCCTCTTTTCCTCAAGCGCCTTCAATACCAAAGGCCTGAACTCCAGGATCCGGCTGATATCGGATACGGACGCTGCGTCGACATCATGTTCCTTTCTTAATTCAGGCCACAACGACATATGCACGCTTTCGGCCGTTTCTTCTTTGCGCCGCCGCATAGCCCGGTAGATCTCTTCGCTTGTGAACGGCAGGACCGGCGCCAGGACCTTCACCAGCACGCCCAGGATCTCGTAAAGAGCGGTCTGGGCCGAACGCCGCGCAACCGAACGCTTTCCCGATGTGTACAGCCTGTCTTTTAACATATCCAGGTACAAAGACGACATGTCTTCGTTGCAGAAACTGAAAATCTTCTGGAAGACGTGATAAAAGGCATAATGATCGTAGCCGGCCGCGACCTCGCAGAAAAACTGCTTCAGGCGCACCAGGGCCCATCGATCGATATCCAGCATCTTATCCTGCTTAAGACCGTCGACGTCAGGATCGAAATCACTCAAGTTTCCCAAAAGAAAACGCACCGTATTGCGGATCTTGCGGTAGGCGTCGGCGGTGAAATTCAGGATCTCCTTGGAAATGCGCACATCCTCATTATAATCGCTCGAAAGAACCCACAATCTCAGGATATCCGCGCCGAAATCCCTGATGATCGTCTGGGGAGAAATGACATTTCCCAGGGATTTGGACATCTTGCGGCCTTCTCCATCGACGACAAAGCCGTGGGTCAAGACCGCCGTGAATGGCGGCCGTCCGTCAAGGGCCATCGACGGGATCAAAGACGCCTGGAACCAGCCGCGATGCTGATCAGACCCTTCCAGGTAAAGGTCCGCCGGCAATTTAAAACCCGGGGCGCCTTTAAGGACCGCTTGATGGCTAACGCCTGAATCAAACCACACATCAAGGATATCCGTCGATTTATCAAATGCGGAAGACCCACAGGTGCAGCGCAGGCCCTGCGGCAAGAACTCTTCAATATCGCTCTTGAACCAGACGTCCGTCCCTTCGCGGGCCACGCGAGCCGCCAATTTCTCGATAAGACGGGCATCCAGGATCTGATGATGACATGCGCGGCAGACAACGGCGGGAATAGGAACACCCCAATACCTCTGTCGGGACAAGCACCAGTCTGGCCTGTTCTCGACCATCGCCGAAATCCGGTCCTTCCCGGAAGCCGGCACCCACGTGACATCGTCCCGGATGACACGAAGCAAATCCTGCCGCAAGCCCGTATGGTCGATCTTTAAAAACCACTGCTGGGTGGCCCGAAAGATCACCGGCTGTTTACAGCGCCAGCAGTGAGGATATGTATGGCGGATCTTCCCGCTTTCCAGCAACGCACCGCAAGCGCGCAGTTTTTCGATGATGGGCGCATTGGCCTCAAAAACGCGCAGGCCGCGAAATTCCCCGCCCCCCTCATCAAACCGTCCTCGCGCATCCACGGGCATGACCACGTCCAAGCGGTATTTAACGCCCGTTATAAAATCTTCCTGGCCGTGGCCGGGCGCCGTATGGACGCATCCCGAACCATCCTCGCGGGAAACATAATCCGCGAGAACGACCTCTCCCTCCCTTAAACCAAAAGGATGAGAATAACGCAATCCCTCCAATTCCCGGCCCTGGATTGTCTTGAAGACCCTGGCCTCCGTCAATCCGAACTTTTTGGCAAGAGAGGTTTCAAAAAGATCCTTGGAAAAGATCAGAAGCCCGTCGCCGGAATCAACGACAACGTAGACAAGGTCCGGATGGACGGCCACGGCGACATTGGCCAAGAGCGTCCAGGGCGTCGTCGTCCAGATAACAACGGAAACATCGCGGCCCGCAAGCCCCAGCTTTTTTCTTTTATCATCCTCAAGCAGGCGGAATTTGACAAAGACAGAATCCGATTCATGGTCCGCATATTCCACCTCCGCCTCGGCCAAGGCTGTTTCGCAGCGGAAACACCAATTCACGGGTTTGAGCCCCCGATAAACAAACCCCTTCTCAACGAGACGGCCAAAAGACCTCAGGATCGCTTCCTCATATGTCTTCTGAAGGGTCAAATAAGGGTGTTCCCAGTCTCCGACCAGGCCGAGCCTTTTGAATTCTTCCTTTTGGATGCCGACGTATTTCATGGCGTAATCATAAGCCATCATGCGGAACGCCACCCGGTCGATCTCGTCCTTGTTCTTCTTGATATCCCGAAAAAGCTGATGTTCCACAGGCAAGCCGTGACAATCCCATCCCGGGACATAAGGCGCATCATAGCCGCGCAGCGTCTTATAACGCACGATCATGTCTTTAAGGATCTTGTTCAGGGCATGCCCGATATGGATATGGCCGTTGGCGTAAGGCGGCCCGTCGTGCAGAATAAACAGCTCACGGCCCCGGAAGGCCTGGCGGATCTTTTCATAAAGCCCCAGCTTCTCCCATTGTGCCAGGATCTCGGGCTCCCTGGCATTCAGGTTGGCCTTCATGGAGAAGTCGGTCTGAGGTAAATTTAATGTCTGCTTATAGTCCATGGCTCAATAGACGAGTGTCAAAGCATCACAAAGTCAGGGGATCAGGCCGGGACAAAAAATATACGATAGATATCTTTTGCTTTGACGCTCTGGTACGCCGGCTCTTTGATGCTATTTCCTCTCTTGCTGCTTAACTGACGTATTTGCCGATGATAGGTTTAAGGTCTTTTTTAATTTTCGCGGGGATCGCGGCCTTGTCCGTGACGATCGCGTATTTTAGAGACTCGGAACACGCGCAAGAAGACGAAGCCGATCCCAGCTTTCTGACAACCTCTGCGACGAGTTTTTTGGCATTCTCTGCATTCTTCCTCAAGTTCGCGACGATCATATCCACCGTCACCGACTCTTCCGATTCATACCAGCAGTCATAATCCGTGACGGCCGCGATCGTGGCATAGCACATCTCCGCTTCGCGGGCCAGCCGTGCCTCGGCGATATTCGTCATGCCGATAATGTCCATGCCCCAAGAACGGTAAAGCCGGGACTCGGCCTTTGTTGAAAACGCAGGTCCCTCCATATTCAGATAAGTCCCACCCTTGTGGACGCTGATCTTCAGGGCCTGTGCCGCCCCCCAGATCAGATCCAAAAGCGCGGCGCAGACGGGCTGCCCAAAGCCCACGTGGACGACGATGCCGCCGCTAAAGAAAGTCATGCAGCGGCCGCCGGTGGTCCTGTCCACGAACTGATCGGGAAGGACAAAATCCAAAGGCTTAAGTTCTTTTTTCAGGGAACCGCAGGCAGAGACGGAGATCAGTTTTTCGACACCCAGCTTCTTCATGCCGAAAACATTAGCCCTGTAGTTGATCTCCGACGGGTTGATCGAGTGAGACGAACCGTGGCGCGGCAGGAAAACAACGTCCACGCCGCCCAGCCGTCCGGCCCTGTAACTATCGGAGGGATCGCCGAAGGGCGTCTTGACACGAATCTCCTCCAAAGCCTTCATGCCCTCGATTTTATAAATGCCGCTTCCACCGATGATGCCGATTCTGGGCATATCTCCCCCTGTTTAAACTTTTGCCAATTCACCCGCCCGGCGACAAGCCGCGCGGATCGCCTCGGAGAGCCCCTGGGGAATCCTGCCTCCGGACTCAAACGCTTTCATTCCCGCTTCCGTCGTCCCCCCTTTAGAACAGACTCTTTTGATAAAAATATCCCGGTCAAAATTCTGTAATATTTTCTGTGTGCCTGCGATCGTCTTATCCACGATGAATTCCGCGGCGGCGCGATCAAAACCAAACGACAGGGATTCTTCCACAAAAATTTTTCTGATTGTCTCCGGAGGCATCTCACCCTTGACATAGGCGATAAAAGCCGGGCCGCTGCCCGCAACCGCCGTGAAGGCATTCATAAGCTCTTCCTTGACGGAAATAACACTGCCGACAGACTCAAAGACCCTGACAGTCAGGACCCTTTGAGATTCCGCAACGGCCTCGCTGCAGGAGATCCCTGTCATGCTGGCGCCGACAACGGCATTCAGATTAGGCATAACGCGCACAACAGGCACGTTCCGCCCCAACCGGGATAAGATATAGGAAAGGGTTATGCCGGCGGCGATAGAAATAACCAGCTTGTCCTTACGTCCGTTTAAGACCCCCAGGACGGCATCCATGTCCTGCGGCTTGACCGCGATAACGATCACGTCACTGAAATTCGCCAGATCTTCAAGCGCAGAAACACCGCAGACTTGAAAATGTTTTACAAGGGCACTCTGCTTTTGAGGATCCTTATCGAAAACAGAGATACGGTCGGGTCCCCACGACTTCACAAGATTCTCCGTCAGGGCCGCGCCCATATTCCCGCAGCCGATTATCCCTATGATCGGATCTTTACTCATGCTTCTTTCCTGTCGCCGAAGATCCCGCGCCCGATGCGCACGACGGTCGCCCCCTCTTCCACGGCGACCTCAAAATCATCCGTCATCCCCATGGATAACATGCGCAACTCGTAACGTGTAGCGCGTAACGTGTTAAGCCTGGCCGACAGCTGCTTTAGTGTCCTGAAATAAGACCGCGCCTCCTGAGGATCATGTACCGCAGGCGCCACTGTCATCAGTCCCTTGACGTCCACGTGATCCAGGGAGGCCGTCTCTTTTAATACGCCGGCAACCTCATCAGGCATTAATCCGTACTTCGTTATCTCCGGCGACGTCTTCACCTCCAGAAGAACATCCTGGACCTTGCCGATTTTAGCCGCCTGCCGGTCGATCTCCCTGGCAAGACGGAGACTATCAACGGAATGGATCATGTCAAAAATTCTGACGGCGTCTCTGGCCTTATTGCTCTGCAGATGCCCGACCATATGCCAAAACAAAATGATGCCTTTCGCAGAAGCATATGCCCGAACCTGTTCGTATTTTGACAGGGCCTCCTGGATCTTGCTTTCGCCGATATGCGTCATGCCGGCGTCGACGGCCCCGCACATGCCTTCAATGCCGACATTCTTAGTCACCGCGACAAGGATGATTTCAGAAGGATCCGCTGCTGCGCGCTGTGCAGCCCGAGCTATCCTCCCCAGAACCTCAAGCATGTTCTCACGGACCATCTTCTTCCAACGTCCTCATGCCGGCAACCTTTACGGCTAACGCGCTAAATTAACATAAATCCGGCGGAGTGTCAATGAAGACATAACTTAGCGAGCGCAAGCGTTGCTAGGTTATCTGTCCGCATTGACTCCCGCACCAATTTTGCTGCAAATTCTGTGCAAACAGAAAAATAAACAAAGGCACAACAGCTCTGGATTCAAGGAGTTGTCGGTAAAATTGGTGCGGGGGTTTAATTCGCAGACGCTTCGCTAGGGCTTATGTCGCAAAATCCTCTATAAGCCCTTGCTCATTAGAAATAATCGTGATAGAGGTCGGCGAGATAATCAGCAAGCTTGCACCAGGGACCCTTGTTGTTAGCCTGAAGAAGAAAACTTGACTTGCGGTAATCGTCAAGCTGCAATTCCAACAGCCCCATGGCGGAGGCATAGATAGGCGCACAAGACAAAGACAAATGGCCCAATTCCTTCGGCAGGCCCAGCCGGACAGGCAACGATAAAACCCGCTCCATCTTTTCCAAGAGGCCTTCCAGGAGGCTTAAGCCCCCCACGACGACGACCCTGGAGGAAACGATGTTCTCAACGCCGCTCTCCATGATCGCGCTCCGGAGCATCTCCAGAAACTTATCGATCTCGGGAGCGATGGCCGCGGCGAGCGACTTCTTGCTGACAGAACGATAAGCGTCGCCGGCCTTGATAAGGACCTCTTCGGAATCCGCATCATCCGTCATCAGCTCCAGGGAGGTTTTTTTGAGTTCATCGGCGGCATCCGTCGAAATGTGGCAGAAATTCGAGATGATCTCCGTAATGTTCCTGCCGCCGAACGACAAGATCCCCAGATGGCGCACGACACCGTCCCGGTAAATCACAATACCCGTCAGTGTATCTCCGACATCCACAAGGACCACCCCTTTATCTTTTTCATCTTTGGACAAGACAGCCTCGGCCGCCGCAATCCCGGAATAAGCGCACAAAACCACATCACAACCCGCCCGCTCCACCGCCTTCGTAATATTCTCCACGTAAGAGACCGGAGCGCATACCAGCAACAAATCTTCCTGGAGTTTGCGGCCGTGAAGGCCGAGCGGATTCAATGTCATATTATGCCGATCGATCGAATACCCCTGCGGATACTGATGGAGAAGGTGCTCATCCAATTCCAATCCCAACATGCGCGTCTGCTGATTCAGGCGTTCCACATCTCTCTTGGTAATGGAACGCGTCCCCCTCTCGGACAAAGCAACAGCCGCTGCGCTATGCCTGGCCTGCACATAATTACCGTTGAGGCTCACGGCCAAACGGGTGATTTTTTGTCCACGGCGCGCTTCCATGCATTTGACGATCTGGCGGATCCCGTCGGAAAAAAGCGAAAGATCGTTGACGACACCTTTAAAAATGCCCTTGGTCGGCATGACCTCAAAAGCCGCATCTTCCAAACGCGCAAGGTCGCCTGCGACGGCGGCACAGCCAAGCGTCATCCTCCGGGAACCGATATCCAGGGCGTAAAAAACGTTGCGGCCCGTCGCTCTCTTTCTCTTCTTTGAAAAAACCATGGGTCTGCCTATCGTTGAGGAATGTCTTTCGTGGCCACAACGGGTTCCTTGGGCCGCAAGTCGATATAGGTAATCCGGGAAATATCTCCGGAGACCGTTCTTAAGATGGCCGGCAAAAGCGCGATGCGGGCGTCAAAATTCCTGTCTCCCGCCTTGACTTCAAGCTCCGCGCCCAGATAAAAAGACAACTCTTCGGGGTTAGAAGCATCGATACGCGTCACGGTCAATGATGTCCCTGCCAGGGCCTGACGGATCTCTGCATCCCTGACTTTCAATATCTTGCCCAGAAGCAGCGACTTATGGAGGATCGAAGACGCATAAGAAACGCCGACTTTAAATTTCGGGAACTTCGCATCCATTCCCGTAAGAAGCGGCAGGGCGGGCGTCTCGCTTAAAGGGGCCGTGCCGACAACAACGCCGCTGGCGTCCATCATGTAATAAACGTCTCTCTTGAGCCAGACGACCGGCCGGCGTTCTTTGGCAACGATCAAAAGTTGAGACGGCAGCACGCGCCGTACGACCACAGAGTAAAAATGCGGAAAACGGCGGCGTGTCCTCTCCGCCAGGGCCCCGGCATCCAGGCGGAAAATATTCGCACCGACCACATCGTTCTTGATCATCTCCAGATATCTCTGGTCGCTGATCCCCTCGGCGCGCAACTCCCTGACCTTGAAATAGTGCGACGTGGTGACATAATTCTGGATGCCGCGCACGATCGCCAGGCTTGAGAGGATGATCGCCGCCAAAGGCAGAATAACCAGAAGAAAAAACGGCCAGGGATTATTGTTATTCTTTTTTTTCTTAGCCATATCGATAAGGTGAAACTCCGCCGGCTTCTTTTTTCTTCGGTGCCGGCGGAACCCCGCACCGGAAGCCCTTCGGGCTTTGCGCCTTCATCCCCGGACAGCCTGCCTGCCGGCGAGGCGGGGAATCCGGGGCTTTCTGGCACGGGGTAACGATGGCTGCGTCAAGCGCAGGCCATCTCTACGAGAGAACGGCACAATTGGACAAAGTTCATCCCCGCGGCTGCCGCCGCTTTGGGAAAAAGGCTTGTTTCCGTCATGCCCGGGATCGTATTGACCTCCAAGATATACGGGTCCTTGTCGCCGCGAAGAATCACATCCACGCGGGACAAGTGCCGGCACCCCAGGACCTGGTAAGCTTTGAGGGCAGCCGCCTGGACACGCCGCGCAACAGACTCCTCCAAAAGAGCGGGGACGATATATTCAGTCAGGCCCTTCTGGTACTTGGCCTCATAATCAAAAAAACCTTTTTTCGGCCTGATCTCGACGACCGGCAAAGGCCGGCCATCCAGGACGGACACCGTCACTTCCCGTCCCCGGATAAATTCCTCTATAACGACGCGACCGCCGTACTTTTGAGCTTCGGCGACCGCCGAAGACAGGTCTTTACGGTCGGAAACAAAGCTGATGCCGATGCTGGATCCTTGCGCCGAGGGCTTGACGACAAAAGGAGCCCGAAACCACCTGAGCGCAAACGGAACTTTTTGAAATTTTCCGCGCACAACCACATGACGCGGGACGCGTAAACCGGCCCGCATAAATAACCGGCGCGACGCGATTTTGTCCATGGCCACGCGGGACGCTTGTGTCCCCGGGCCGGTATAACGGACAGATAGTTTCTCCAAAATCTCCTGGAGGCGTCCATCCTCCCCAAAACCGCCGTGCATGGCGACAAACACGACATCAACCGGATTCTCGCGGACCAGCCTGCGGATTTCCTCCTCTGTCTCCTGCAGAACATCCAGGGCAACCGCATCCAGCCGGCCTTCCTGCAACGCCTTGACGACGGCGCGGCCGGATTTCAGCGAGATATCCCTCTCGGAGGAACACCCGCCCATCATAACGCCGATGCGCCGCGCCTTAGACGACAATTTTCACCTCAGGTTTTAAATGAATTTTGTAACGATGATACACAGCCTTCTGGACCATGTCCATTAATTTTTTTACGTCGGCGTACGTGGCGCCCCCTTTATTTAAGATAAAATTCGCGTGTTTTGAACTGACGCAGGCCCCGCCAACACAGGCGCCTTTCAACCCGCACCCGTCGATCAAACGGCCTGCTGTTTCTCCCGAAGACGCGGGATTCTTGAAAAAACTGCCCGCACTGGGATAAGACCTGTCTTGCCGCTCGCGCCTCGCCTTAAGGATCCGCCTGATCCGTTCACCGGCTGCGGCCGACGAGCCTTTGCGGAGCCTTAAAGTCGCTGTCACAATGACAAAAGACGTTAACGACGAATCACGATAAGAAAAACGTATCTGCCTCTTCGTGAATGTCCGACAACGGCCGTCCATGCCGACCGCATCCACGCTCTCCACGATATCCTTGATCTCGCGATACGTCCCGGGTTTGTCAAAAACCGTCCTGGCGCCCGCATTCATCACAACCGCCCCGCCCATTGTCCCGGGGATCCCCGCCAGGAATTCGTATCCGGTCAGCCCCGCGGCCGCCAATCTCCTGACAAGCGCCGCTAAAGGCACGCCCGCTCCGACGCTCACGCGGCACCCCCGCATATCCACGCTGCGAAAAAAAGGCTTAGACAACCGCACAAAAATCTTTTCTATCAGTCCAGCCTTCACAAGAAGATTGCTGCCCGCTCCGATGACGACGATCGGCGTTCTCCCGCGACATGACGCCAGGAAAGCCGTCAACTCGCGCGTGTCTTTCGGCTCAAACCAGCCCCGGGCCTCCCCGCCGATGCCCAACGTCGTTCGCCGCCGCAGCAAGATGCCGGACCTGATTTTATGCGCGAAGACTCTTGGCAAATTCATCGCTGATCCTGGTAATGTCGCCGGCGCCGAGAAAAAGAACGAGGTCGTCTTTCTGGATCCGTTCCCGCAGATGTCCGACGATCATCTCCTTGGCCACGTAATCTACCGGCAGATGCGTCATGCTCCTGATGCTCTCCGTCAGCCCCTGCGCCGTCACGCCCTCCACCGGATCCTCGCCGGCGCCATAAATGTCCGTGACGACCAGGTAATCGCTCTTTTCAAAACTTCGCGGAAAAAGGTCCAAAAGAAGCTTCGTGCGGCTGAAACGGTGCGGCTGGAAAACGACAACAACTCTCTTGCGCGTGCACAACCTGGCGGCCTCGATCGTCGCCGCAATCTCTGTCGGATGATGGGCATAATCATCCACGACAAAAATATCCTTGGTTTCGTACTTCACCTGGAAACGCCGCTCGACGCCCTTGAATCCCTTAAGGGCGGACTGGATAACGCCAAAACCCAGCCCCATCTCCCGACCCAGGGCGACGACAGCCAGGGCATTGGCAATATTATGCCGTCCCACAAGCCCCATCTCAATCCGCCCCAATACCCGGGATCCCGAAGCGCAGTCAAAAGACAGCCGGCACGGAGCCAAAGAAAGATTTAACGGATAGAGGTCGGCTTCCGGCGTCATGCCATAACTGACAGAACGGACGCCGCTCTGGGTCACGATCCTCTCCAGGACCCGGTCCTGCTGAAAATAAATGACACATCCGCCGGGCTTTGTACGGCGGACGAATGTCTCAAAAGCCGCCCGCAAGGCTTCATATGTCCCGTAATAGTCCAGGTGCTCCCTGTCGATATTCGTAATGAGGGAATATGTCGGCGTGTAGCACAAGAAGGTGCCGTCGCTCTCATCGGCCTCGGCCACAAAATAAGAGCTGTCGCCGAATTTCATATTGTCGCCGTCCTCCCGCAGGATCCCTCCGACAGCGACCGTCGGCTTCAAACCGGCCGTCAAAAGAAGCTTCGCTGCCAACGACGACGTGGTCGTCTTCCCGTGGGCGCCGGTGACCGTCACGACGGTCTTGTCCGTCATCAGGTCGTTTAAGAACTCCGCGCGTTTTTTGACGGGGATATTATTTTTGCGCGCTTCCATGATCTCGGCATTATCCTGCCGTATCGCCGAAGAATAAACGACAAGATCCGCCCCGACGACATGGCCGGCCTCGTGACCGATGAAAATCTCCGCTCCGAGCCGCACGAGCTTCTGCGTGATCGCGGAAGCCCTCAGGTCCGATCCGGTAACCTTTTCGCCGTGCTTCAAGGCCAGCTGCGCGATCCCGCTGACGCCGATGCCGCCGATGCCTATAAAATGGATATGCCGCGGTTTCATAAAATAGTCTGGGGGGTGCCTTTCAGTTTTTTCCTAAGGGATTCCTCCCAGAATCTCCCGAGGTCGCTTTCGCTGCGGATGTCGAAAAAAGCATAGGCCAGGGCGTCGTCAAAATCCATCCCTTCCTTGATCTTGCGCAACAGATAACCGAACCGTTCCACGCCGAATTTTTCGATCAGGTAATTGACGAGGCAGACAGACTCGGCGTAAAACAAGGCCGCATCTGTGCTCATCTGGAGACCCAAGACATCGATGCGCGTCAGGTCCGCCAGCGGAATGAACGTCCCGTTGCGCATCGCCTCAAGGACCGTGTTTTGCGCGCCGTATCTCTTGGCCTGTTCCAGATAGGACGCAATGCCTTCCTCAAACCAAAGAGGGACACGGCGGGAACCGATCACCTCGCGCAAAATGATATGGCCGATCTCATGAGGCAGAAGAGAATCGAAGAAGCCCGCTTCTCTGGGAAATGTCCAGATCGTCTTCTGGTCGTACGCCGCCGCACCTCCCGACCAACTCGGTTGCCCTAAGACCTCCATATACGTTTGCTGGTCCGGATAAAGATAGACCTTCGCCCTCTTGTCCCACGTCCAGTAGTCGAATCGGACCAGCCCCAGTTTCTGCGTCAACTCGTTATAATAGCGCTCGGCATAATCGATGACCGTGCGCACAAAATCTTTGGAAACCCCTTTATCGTAATACACGATGAAGTGCGTGCTTTTTTCCTCGGAAAAATCATACGCATCCACCGCAGGAACCGCACAAAACAACACGGCAGCCAACAAGAAAAAAAATCTTTTCATGCAAAAACCGCCTCCACCAGGGTCGCTTTTTCCGAAGCGTCATATAGAGAACGCGCAAGGACCGACATTGTCTTGCGGCGGATCATATCATCTGAAAAAAGATCCAAAAGGCCGCTTAAAAGTTCCGGAGTCAAGAGCTTCTCTTCCAAAATCAGGGCCGCCCCCTTCTCTGCCAAGACCTTGGCGTTGTCCAGTTGATGATGGCCCGCGTGAGGATAAGGTACCAGGATGGACGGAAGGCCAAAACGCATCAGTTCCTGGACGCCTCCGGCACCGGATCGCCCCACCACAAGATCCGCCACAGAATAAGCATAATGCATCTGGGGCAGGAAAGCAAACACTTTGCTTTTGACGCCGAGCGTCTTATACGCATCCTCGACAAAAGCCGCATCCTGAGAACCGGAAAGATGGATTACCTGCATCCGGCCGGCGTTTTTATTCAAGCGCAGGGCGCCTGTAACAACCTGGTTTAAACGGTGAGCGCCCTGACTGCCGCCGATCACCAAGACCGTAAAATATCCTTCGCGCAAACCAAAATAATCCAAGGCCTCCCGGCGGTCTATCGGCACCAAGGCCGCACGCAAAGGATAACGCGCCACGAAGACTTTCTTGTTTTCCTTCCCGAAAAATGCCGTACTGCGACCGAAAGAGACGATGATCCGATGGACAAAAAAACTAAGGAACTTATTGGCCTTTCCGGGACGGACATTTTGCTCATGGACCATGGTCTTAGACCCAAATATCCTGCCCAGTAACAGAAAGGGAACGGTCAGGTAACCCCCGAAACCCAGAAGGATCTCGGGCCGGTCGCGCCACAGAAGACGCGCGGCCCGCAACACAAGCAAGAGCATGCCTCCGGGGGTTCGGCGGCATGGCAAA
>JAQUOM010000025.1 GCA_028717105.1 Candidatus Omnitrophota bacterium | reverse complement strand
AAATGATCATGTTGGTTCCCAGGAGGACCTTGAAATCGGGCACCGCCTGTTTTGCCGTCTCAATGGCTATCTCTCCTCCGATCAGGTCTGCCAGTTCATCCGTATAACCCTTGTTCCACAGGCGGCCGGCAAAGAAATACCCTTGAGGAGGGGTCTGCCGGTCATTATCCGCTGTCGGATGGATGGTGGCGCCCCGGATCTCCATCAGGCCTGCCTCGGTATTTACAAAAAAATAACACAACCGCTTTTTTAAAAAGATATCCCTGACGGCTTCCCCGGAGAGAGGAAAATCTTTTAAGCCGGCGGCGCTTTGGCTTTTAATGGCGTAGGCCAAAGAGAGGTCCAGCCGGTATACCCATATGGCATCTGTCTGGTATGTCCCCAGGACAGTCTCATCCATATTTTGCTCGGCCCATGTCATGCTCTTGGCGCCGTGCACAAAATCCACCATCTCATCCCAATAGGTGTAATCGGTGGATAATGTTTTCAGATTGGCCCCTTTTAAGGCCATCAGTTTGGTGAAATAAACTTCCTTCTCTCTAATTTCTTCCTGGAACAAGCCATAGACGCGCTGGTTTTCAAATGTCTGATAAAGATACCTTGCGGCCATCAATGTGATGCCGATGAACAGCAACAACGAGGTCAATTTTGTCTGAACTCTCATGATCTCACATCCTCTGATTGTCTCTATTGCTATACGCCATCGCGCGTTTCTCTAATAACTGAAAGTGATGCTGGCTTCGATCTGAAAGGCGCCGTCGGCCTCGCCGTCTCCGCGCGCAAAAGGAGTAAACAGGCTCCCCTCCGTATCGTCCCTCTCCTCTTTATAATACCGGCCCGGGAAAAAATAACCGCAGAACAAGCTGAGCGCAACGTTATCGGTCAAATCGTAATTAACATACAGGTCCAATTCATTTCCCAGGTCCGTCGAGAGCGTCTTATTAACCCCTCCTAATGTGCCGACACCTCTTTCTGCGGCCCTCAGATACCACCAATCAAAGGTCATCGAGAGCTTGTCGGTCATCTGGAAATCAAACCCCAGGCAGACAAGAACAAGGTTTTCAAATAAATACGGGTCGGCAAAGGTGGTCGGACGGCTGACGCCGTAATTCAACCCGTTGCCTCCGCCCATGGCCACCAAAGGCATGCTTTCCGGGCCGAGAGGATAAATAGAATCCGCCAGGTTGGTGTTCAGGGGAGAATAAACGCTAAAGGCGCGGTTCTTGCCGCTGGTAAAAACATCATCGCCGGCCTGCTCGAGAGGCACTTTATTGCCGGAAGACAAGCTGAATCTCGAATGAGGAACGACCCGTCCGAAACTGTAAGAAGCGTCGGCATAAATCAGGTAACCGCAATGCGCAACATCCTTAAAATCAGGATCGCTGGACTCGGCCCGGCCGAAATTCCTGGCGGCCTCGATCCCCAAAGAGAATTTATCCAGCGTTACATCCCAGGCAAGGCCGAGAGTGCCCAAGATATCTTCCCTGGTCGGGGCAGAAAAAAGATTTGAACGCTTCTCTCCCGAAAAATCCGACAAAACCTCCACGTAGGGCTGCAAGGAATGATTTTTTAAGGTAAAAACAACGTCGGCGGCAAAGAAATTAGCCTTGTTAGGCGTGTAATGTATCCCCTGCTCTCTTTCCTGCTCGATGCGCGGCCCCCTGTAGCTTTTATTGGCCAAATCAGGACGGCAATAATAAAACGTCCACTGCAGATTCTCCTTTTCTCCATAGAGGCTCAACGAATAATTCTCATAGTCTGAAGGCGCGCTGAGATTGTTCCCCGCCTCATAAACAAAAAGGCCCCCCTTCAACCTCGAAGGCAGGCCATACAAAGGAAAATCATACCAGTATTCCTCCACGTGAGGCAGCAGCTCTGCGCCGCGATACCTTTCCACTCTTGCCGTCGACGTCATGAGCGTATGGTGAATGAATAACGGCGCATCGTAGTCATAAGGCCCGTTCCTCTCTAACCTAAGGTGCGCCTCCGGCCCGGCCTCTAAAAATTTAAGGTCGAGCCCCAGGCTATAGTCGATGCCAAGATAGGCCGAAGAATCGTCCTTATTCCTGCTGTCAAGGTCTACGGTGTTCTTTAAAACAACAGCGTCAGTCCTGAAATAAGGGCTGACACTGAAAAGAAAATTCTCGTTTCGGACCACCTCGATCTCTGCCGAAAGAGGAACGGTAAAACCAAAAAAATATATGATGAGAAACGGCACGCCCCCGCGTATGATCCTTCGGTTTTTTTGCATCACGCGTACCCCAGCCGGCTTCATTGCCGCAAAACAGCTGATTTATTATAACTCAATCAGCCGCAAGACACAAAAAATCATTCACCATCTCCGCTTCCGGGGGCCCCGGCCATAAGATCAGCCGCTTCAAATGGCGCTTACGGCAACACGCAGATCAAGGACGGCATGAATCCAGCCTCTGCCATAAGACGTCGGAGACAGGATATCCCAACTCCTGCGCCCGGCGGCAATGCGAAGCCGCCCGGCGGCAATCTCCGTTAAGGTAATAAGCAAAACAGATATTATTATGGATGTCGGGAAACGACGGCTCCAAAGAGAGCGCCTCCTTGAGGATCCCCAGGGCCTCTTGCGCCCGTCCCAGGCCGCAAAGAACAGAACCGAGGTTCGAAAGCGTAGCGGCATCGCCGGGATGCGCCGCAACAGCCTCCCGCGCATAAGGCAGCGCCCCCGCATAATCATCCTTGTCCATCATCGCCGCCACAAGATCATTATAAACCGCAGTATCCCGGGCCCCGGAGGCCAGAGCCTGTTTATACCGGGCGATGGCCCCGTCGATATCCTTGCGGCCATAAGAGAGAACGGCCAGGCCTTGATGGGCCAGGCCGAAATCCGGATTCGCCTGAAGGGACAGGTGGAAAAGTTTTTCAGCCTCGGCGGCCTCTTTACGGTTAAGGAAGACAAGCGCCAGGTTATAATACCCTTCGGCCCGCGTCTCGGGGTCGTTCTGGATGGAATCCCGCAGAAGCTTTTCGGCGCGGGCGGCATCCCCCAGGGACGCATACGCCACAGCCAGATTGATCTGATACCTGTATCTCTTGTCCGGATCGAGCCTGATAGCTTCTTGCGCCAGTTCAATGACCTCCTGATAGCGCTCCTGAGAAAGCTCGTAAAGCATGGCCAGGTTAAGATTGTAGAGCTGGTAATACCCCTTATACAAAGCGTAACGCTCGTCGATGATCCGCGCCATCTTCGATGAATCCCTGAGGGCCCGGTCAAAAGCGCCTTCGTTGATAAAAGCGAGCCCCCTGTTGTTGTACGCGATGACCACCCTGGGATATTTTTTCAAAACATCCGTCCAAAAGGTCACGCTGTCCTTCCAGACACCGCAGCGTTGAAATGTCGTCACCGCGCTCAACACGACGACGACAACGGCAAGGCCGACCAAGGCATATCTCAACCGCGCACCCGGGCCCCGGCACGCATCCCACGCCCGGAAAAAAACCTCTCCCAGGATATAAAAAATACCTATCCCTGCCAGATAGGCCCATCGGTCCGCGACCTTCGTGTCCCCCATCGGAAGAATCTGCAAGAGCGGCAGAAGGCAGACGATAAAAAACAAACAGCCGAAAACGGCCTTGCGTGTCCGGCGGGCCGAAAGGACACAGACGGAAAAAAATAAAAAAATCCAAACGTAAGTCTTGACCTGATGGGCCATGCCGTAAAACATGTCCATCGGATAGTAAGCCGACAATGAAACCGGCCAGAATATCTTCTCAAGGTAGAACGCCAGCGCGAACAGCGGTCCTCCGAAAAATCCTTCAACGGCCGACCGCCCCGCGATATCATGATGGCCTCCGTAAACAGAATACAGCGCGATCAGGGCAAAAGCAGCCGACAGGGCGAAAAAAGGGATCTTTTCCAGGAACATGTGTCCGTCGGGCCGGCGCCTGAAAAAATAATCGAAACAAAACAACATAACAGGCAAGGTCACCGCCATGGATTTCGATAATAAGGAAAGAAAGAACAAGGCAAGGGTGATCCAGAGGAAACGGCTCTTGAGGCCGCGCGTGAGGTAGAAAACATAACTGACAAGCGCGCCCAGGTAAAAAAACGCATAAAGAACGTCCTTGCGTTCCGCAATCCACGCAACGCTTTCGGCCCGAAGAGGGTGCACGCCGAAAAGGAGTGCGACGAGAAAGGCCAAGGCGTATCGCCCGCTCAAAAGACGGACCAGTCCAAAAACAAGAAGGACGTTGCCGAGGTGCAAAAGGAGGTTCGACAGGTGGTACCCGAAAGGCCGCAACTGCCAGACCTGATAGTCGGCCAAAAAACTCAAGATCGTCAACGGCTGATAATTGCTGACATAAAAAGACGTAAAAATCGTGCGGATATTGGCCGCTGTCAGGGCTTTGATGGAAGAATTGTTCAGGACATAGACCTGGTCGTCCCAATTGATGAATCCGTTGCGGAGGGATGGAAGGAAAACAAGAAAAACGATAACGACTAAAATGAAAAGAAGGCCCAGGCGGCCAACCTCTGCCCGCCTGCCGGAGACAGCCTGACGGTTATCTTGGATGTCTGATCTGGAGATGAACATTGTCGTCGGGGATTAACCTCGGAACCGGCGGCCGTTCTTTATGCGCCCGTGACAACAAAACCCGAAGGACGCCGCAGGGAACTCAACGGACTTCAAGCCTGTCGTCTCCTCATGAAAACGGCTGGAACGTTCGTTGTCCTGCCGGAAGAAAACATCCGAAAACCAATTACTCGCCCGCCTTGATCTTCTCAACATGCGCAGGCAGGATGACGATCTCAACGCGCCGGTTTTTCTGCTTACCTTCTTTTTCAGCGTTGGTTGCGACAGGCTGGTATTCTCCATAAGCCACGGCCGAGAGGCGCGCCGGCTGGATATTTCCTTCGTCGACAAAATAATGCAGGACAGCCAAGGCGCGGGCGCTGGAAAGCTCCCAATTGGATTTCCAGCCGGAATATCTGATGGGATCTGAATCCGTATGGCCCTCAATGGCCACTTTTGAATCAGGGACGTCTGCATTAAGGACGCTGGCCACCTTTTCCAGCGAAACTTTGCCCTGGGAACGCAGCGTATCTTTGCCCGAATCGAAAAAGACCTCGGCCAAAAATGTGATCACAAGCCCTCTTTCCGTCATTTCAAGCTTGGCCTTGTAATTCGCCAGCTCATCTTTAAGATTGGCTGTCAAATCCCGCAACGCCTTCTGCAGGTCCGCATCCTTTTCTTCTTCCAGCGCCGCGATCTGCTCTTTTAAACGCTCATTCTCCCTTTCGAGCGCCCGCTTTTTCGACAAGGTCGTACAACCCGTCAACGAAGCGGCGAGGACGAAAACAACAACGCTTCTCAAAATCTTCCTGTTCATGACAAACCTCCTCGTACCGCCCTTGGCGGAATCACGCCCACAAAAAAACACCAAAAAAACCGCGGGGGATAACAAAAAACCGGAACGGCCGTCTTTAGGAAAACTCCCCGGCAGATCCGTCAACCGATCTTGTGAATGGCTTCCAGACGTTTTTTCAGCGCGCCTATATCGATCCTGCCGGCCAATTCCACCTGCCCGTTGATCAACAGCACGGGGGTCATCCCGGGATTGACCCCTAAATCCGCCAACCCGGCAAGATCCTTGGTGTGCACAAACGTAAAAACGATGGCCGCCTTATTGGCGATACCAATCGCCTTGACAATATCCCTGATCTTGTTTTCCAGCCCATCGCACTTTGGACAAGGCCGACATACGATCTCAATCTTCTTTAACGCCATATTCCCTCCCTTTTTAAAATCTTCGACACCATGCGGCCTTCATCTACATGCATATTTTCAAAAGATTCAGCCCTGTCTGCGGATCGATCTCTTTTTTGGCCTTTATTCCTTTTAATTCAAAAACGACGGCCTCAACCACCAAAAAGACGCCGACGTTCTTGCGCACGCACCCTGTGAGCGTTTTATTCTTCTTGCCCATGGCTGCGTGCATGTGGATCTGCGGCCCCTCCGGGCCGGAAAAAACGGTCCCGACGCCCATGACCTCCCAGCCATCCTTGAAAGACTTCCAGTTAGGCTCCGGAGGCACGACCGCTTTTTTCGGCCCTGTGACCAACCGGCCCCGCTGAAAGGCGCCGAGAAACACGAGGACGGCGTTTTTGAGACGCTCTTTCCTGACAAACCCTTTCAAAGAAAGAAGAATATCGTCCTTGTGCTCGAACTTAACCAGAAAAATCCGGCCTATGGTTCCTTTTGCGTATTCCATAAGAGCTCTTCATCCCGGTCTCGTCCTCTCCGGTCCTTTCTTCTAGAGCAGGCTGCCCCCCCCCCAAGACAAAACCCCTGCTCAAACTTTCATAGCAAAGGGGATGCTGTCCATGTCTCTGTTTTCGCAGCCAAAGACCGCGCGCTCAAATATCCGCCTGCGGGAGCCGGGCTTAAAACCCGCAAAGGGGCCCTATTTTTTCTTTCCGGCGGCTCTCTTTGCTTTTTTCCGGCCCGACTTCTTGCCTGCCATGGGCTTACCGCAACACCAAATAGTCTGCCGGGAGATCCCGCAATCGTCGACGACAACCTCCCTGCCGCACGGTACACACACCAACCGCGAGCCTTTTTTCACCTTAGGCATGACAACCTCCTTGCCCCCCCATCTCTTTTAAAATCATTGTATTCCTTTGATGATAACTTTCAAGAAATATGTGGGTGAAACAGGAAAACTTAACGCCTCGCCTTCATCAAAGCCAGTGTTTCAGCCCTCGTCTTTTCATTCTCCTTAAAGACCCCCCGGACAGCGCTGGTAACAGTCATGATCCCGGGCTTATTGACCCCTCGCATACTCATGCATAGATGCTCCGCCTCTATCACAACCATGACTCCCAAAGGCTTGAGGGTTTCCATAACAATACTCGCGATTTGTGTCGTGAGCCTTTCCTGGACCTGAAGCCGGCGCGAAAAGATATCCACAACGCGGGCGATCTTGCTTAGGCCCGTGACACGGCCGCCCTTAGGGATGTAAGCAACATGGGCCCGGCCCACAAAAGGCAGCAGATGGTGCTCGCAGATAGAATACAGGGGAATGTCCCTGAGGAGCACGATCTCTTCATGTTTCTGGTCCAAGACCACGTCGAGCGTTTTTTTAGGGTCTGTTCTGATCCCCGAAAGGATTTCGGCATACATCTCCGCCACACGGGCAGGCGTATCAAGAAGATCTTTGCGCTTGGGATCTTCTCCTACGGCCTCAAGGATCATCGTCACCGCTTTGATCAATTTTTTCTTATCCATATCGTCCTCGTTTCATTTGCCGATGCAAAATTTTGAAAAAATGGTCTCCAGGAGTTCTTCGTGAAAAACTTCTCCCGTCAACTCCCCCAGCCTGTTCAAAGCCCCCCGCAGGTCCATCGCCGCGAACTCCAGCGAGAGATGGTTCTTCAACGACTCCTGCGCATGTTCCAGCGACGCGACAACAGCCTTCAGGATATCGATATGCCGGACATTGGAAACCAGGACATCGGCGGCCAGAATGCCCGGATCATGAAAAACGCTCCTGAGGATTTCCTCTTCCAATGCCGCGATATTGTCGCGCGTAAGCGCGGAGACTTCAACAACGGCCCTGTCTCGAAAAAGATCGCGGATCCGGGCCCTATCCGCATGACGCGGCAGATCGCTTTTGTTGACGACGCCGATGATCTTCTTCGAAGGCTTGACGAAAGACAAGAGCGCCGCATCCTGATCTTCCAGCGGCCCTGAACCGTCAAGGACAAAGAGAACGATATCGCAGTCCTCTATGGCGTTGCGTGTCCGCGCCAAAGCCAACCTCTCGATCTCGTCGCGCGCCTCCAGGACTCCCGCCGTATCGATGAGACAGACGGCCAGTCCCCGGATATTCACGCACTCCTCGATAGTATCCCGGGTCGTTCCGGCAATCGCGGTCACAATGGCCCGCTCAGCCCCCAGGAGAGCATTCAGTAACGACGACTTCCCGGCATTGGGACGGCCGCAGATCGCGACTTTCAACCCTTCGCGGACGATCCGGCCGCAAAAACTCTTCTCTAAAAGATCGGCCAGGCGGCGCCGGATGCCCTCCAGGGCCGATCCATAGACATCATACGGCACGGCCTGAATGTCCTCTTCGGAAAAATCCAGCCGCGCTTCGATCTCGGCGAGGACGTCGAGCATCTCCTGCCGCAAAACTTTCATCTTCCGGGAGAGCTCGCCGGCCAGATGTGTCAAACTGTTCTTTAAGGCCAGGTCGCTTTTGGCCTGGATAATATCCAGGACCGCTTCCGCCTGGGCCAGGTCCAGCCGGCCGTTTAAAAAAGCGCGTTTCGTGAATTCGCCGGGTTGGGCCAGCCTCGCCCCTTTCTCCAGGAGTATTTCTAAGATCAACGACAGGACGCGTGGACCGCCATGAGAATTGATCTCGACGACGTCCTCCCGTGTACAGCTATGCGGCGAACGCATCAGGGAAACGACGACTTCATCAAGAACGGCCGCAGGGCAGGCGAGGGGCGATCGTCCGGACTTTTCAAAAGCCTCCTTATCCCTCACGACCCAGCCATATTTTAAAGTAAACGTCTTGGCATCGGACAACGGCTTCCCGTTTGTAGACGCAAAAACGCTTTCGACAACTCTCAAGGCCTGCGGTGCGCTCAGACGGACGATCCCCACGGCCCCCTGGCCGACCGGCGTAGACATGGCAACAATGGTATCGGGGAAAGATGCTAACGCTGCCATAACGCCCTGGCCTCGCCGACAACAAAAAGAGACCCCGTCACCACGGCCACCTCTTCAGGCTGCATCTGTTTTTTCAACAGGTCCATGGCTTCCTCGACAGACCCTGTCACCAAAAACGGGGCCTTCCTGAAAAAACCCCTGAGGTGTTTCTCCGGGTCCGCCGCCCTGGGATGACGGGACTTTGTCAAGATCACCCTGTCGGCCATGGCGCCCAAAAGATCTGCCAGGCCCTTGATGTCCTTATCCGTGGAGGCGCCGAAGACAAGCCACTTCCTGAAACCATCAAATTCTTTTTCCACAAATGCCGCCAGGCGATGCGCGGATTCCCTGTTATGGGCTCCATCCAGGATGACGAAGGGCCGCGTCGAAACCATCTCCAGGCGGCCGGGCCAATCGGCGGTTTTCAACCCCTGGGCCATTGCCTCGACAGGAACACGGATCCCGTGAAGGCCCAATGCCTCCACGGCCGCCAACGCCACAGAGGCGTTGATCAGCTGGTGTTCTCCCAGCATTCTGATATCGAAAAAATGAGAACTTCCGTCAATGCCCTTGTAAAAAAAGTTCTGGGACAACAAGTCGTCTGTAAGTTTTTTGAAACAAAAATCCTTGCCCATCTCCAGAAGCATGGCGCCTTCGCAACCGCACCTGCGCCGGATCACCTGGGCCGCTTCTTTCATCTGCAAAGAGCTGACGCAAATACCCAACCCGTCTTTGGTCTTTACGTTGGAGGATTTAATGATCCCTGCTTTTTCAAAAGCAATCTCGGGCAGGGTCCTGCCGAGGATATACTCATGGTCGTAGCTGACAGGCGTAATGACAGACAATAGGGCCGATGCCGCGTTGGTTGCGTCGAGCCGTCCGCCCAGGCCCGTCTCCAGGACAACCGCCTCCGTCTTCTTGTCGGCAAAATACTTCAATGCCATCGCCGTCAGCACTTCGAAAAAAGTCAGCGAACCATATCGTCCGGCCTCGCGCCCGAACAGCTCTAACGGCGCCGTCAGGTCTTCCAAAAGACGGGTAAAATCATTCTTCAGGATCATCCCCGGAAAAGACGCATGTTCTTCGGCCGCGGCGTGCGGGTCTAAAATCCGGATCCGTTCCCGAATGTCCTGGAGATGCGGAGACGTATACAGCCCCGTGCGGTAACCGGCCTGGCGCAGGATTTGTGCGATAAAACAGGACGTCGACCCCTTGCCTTTCGTTCCGGCAACATGGACGATCCGGAGCCGATGCTGGGGATTTCCGATCGTCTCCAGAAAAGCCGCGACCCTCTCAAGCTTAAAAACCGTCCGATAACCCTCCACCGGTTTTCGCTCGTAATTGACTAATTTTTCCAAATAGGCCAGAGCGTTATCGTAAGTCATGGGATGGTCAATCTCTAAAAGAAAAATTCGACGTGATGAATGAACGACGGCTATCGACCATCGGCCGGCGACGATCGACCATAGAAGTCTTCAGTGCTTAAAGTGCCTGACGCCCGTGAAGACCATGGCCATTCGGGCTTTATCGGCGGCGCGGATGATCTCTTGATCGGCGATGGAACCGCCGGGCTGGATCACGGCCTTGATCCCTGCTTTTTTCGCCAGGGCGATGTTGTCGGGCTTGGGGAAAAAGCCGTCGCTGGCCAGAACCGCGCCCAGGCTGCGCTTTCCCGCTCTCTTGACAGCCATATACACGGAATCCACGCGGCTGGTCTGCCCCATGCCGATCCCGACGGTCTTGGTGCCGCGCGCCAGAACGATCGCATTGGACTTGACATGCCGGACAACCTCCCAGGCGAACAACAAAGCCGTCATCTCTTTCGGAGTGGGCTTTTTGCGGGTCACGATCTTGATATCTTTGCGTTCGACATCATGCGCATCTCTGTCCTGGAGAAGAAACCCGCCGTCGATCCTCTTGAAATCCAGCGCATTCGGATCGGCGGTCTCGCCGACAGGCATCTGAAGAAGACGGAGATTTTTCCTGCCTTTCAGCAAAACCAACGCCTCGGCGTCATACCCGGGGGCCAGAATACACTCCAAAAAACCGCTTCTAACAAGTGCGCGGGCCGTCGCAACATCGACAAACCGGTTGAACCCCACGATGCCGCCGAAGGCCGAAAGAGGATCGCTCTGCCAGGCATCAAGAAACGCCCGTTGCGGCGTTTTGGCCAGGGCTACGCCCGTCGGGTTGGTATGCTTCACGATACAGGCGCAAGGCCCTGCGAAGCCCCGGACGTTCTCAAGGACGGCATTCAGGTCGAGATAATTATTGAAGGAAAGCTCTTTACCGTGAAGCTGAAGGGCGCTCACCAGGGTCGGAGCAGATTCCGACCCGTTAAAACGATACAGTCCGGCCGCCTGATGCGGATTCTCCCCGTAACGCAAAGAGGCCGCCCGCGACAAGCTGATATTCAAGGCCGGACCGAGAGATCCGCGCCCCGGAACAGGGCCCCCTCGTCCCTGCAAATATCGCGCGATCGCCGCGTCATAACGTGCCGTCGTATCAAAAACCTCGGCGGCCAGTTCCGACAGAAGCGGCTCGGGGAAGCCGCCGTTATTGTCTTTCAATGCCTGGATAACCGACGGGTAACGCCGGGGCCCGCAAACGACGGCCACGGACGCATGATTTTTCGCCGCCGACCGCAGCATGGACGGCCCGCCGATATCGATATTTTCGATCGCCTCCTCAAAAGAAACTCCGTCCTTGGCGACTGTCTTTTCGAACGGATAAAGATTGACCACGACCATATCGATCAGACCGATCCCGCGCTCCTGGGCCTGCTTCATGTGGGCAGGGTCATCGCGCCGCGCCAGCAGGCCTCCGTGGATCTTCGGATGCAGGGTCTTCACGCGGCCGTCGAGCATTTCAGGAAACCCCGTGTAATCCGACATCTCGACGACCGGGATGCCCGCATCTTTGAGCGCCCTGGCCGTTCCCCCCGTGGAAACGATTTCCACTCCGAAACTTACCAGGACTTTGGCCAGATCCACAATGCCCGTCTTGTCGGAAACGCTGATCAACGCTCTTTTAATCTTCAGCACTTGTTCTCCATTTTCTTTCTGTACTCTGTTCTCTGTACTCTGTTATCTCTAGAAAGCTACACGCTGAACTTAAACTCAACGACATCGCCGTCCTTGACGATATAATCCTTCTCCTCCTGACGCAGAATGCCCGACGCTTTCGCCTGGTGGACATTGCCCGTTTTCACCAATCCGTCGTAATCCATGACTTCCGCGCGGATAAACCCCCGGGCGATATCCGAATGGATGGCGTGGGCCGCCTCGACGGCGGTTGCACCCCGGTGGATCTCCCAGGCGCGGGCCTCTTTGACGCCGCCGGTCAAAAAACAGATCATCCCCGCTTCGTCGTAGGCCTTGCGCGCCAGAGGCCCGATATCCGCTGTCTCGCCGGCTGAGACAATGATGACGGGCTTGATCGAGACAAAATTATTGTTGGCCAGCCACTTCCTCTCGTCTTCAGAAAACTCGCCCCTGGACAAAGGCGTCTCTTTTTCAAGACACTTTTGCGCCCGCTCCAAAAGGGCCTTCTCCTCCCCTGCGGGCTGGCGCTCCAGCTTGCCTTCGAGCATCTCCATATCCAGGATCAAAAAGTCCAGGCGCTTATCATCAGGACAAATGACGGCATCCGCTGTCTTAAGGTCTTTTTCCGTCACAAATTCGACCTGTATCTGCGTCACCTTCTGGGCTTTATACAACTCTTCGATCTTTTTCAAACGCGGTTCGGGCAACGCTTTCTTGCCGAACGGAAAATCCGGAACGCCGAATACACATATTTTCATGTCTATCCTTTTCTCTGTGAAGCCTTTAAACAAACTTTCATGAGACGTTGAAACTTGAGAATTTATTCTTCTTCATGCTTATGCCGCGGGTTCTGGGCAATGATCCCCTGGGAGATCTTGCCCGGCACTTCTTCATAAGAAGAAAAATGCATGGTATAACTGCCCCGGCCGCCGGTCATCGAACGCAGGTCCGTTGCATAGCGGAACATTTCCGCCAGAGGCACCAGAGCCCTGATGGTCTGGCTCTTGCCGCGCGCTTCAACGCCGAGGACGCGCCCGCGTCTGGAGTTGAGGTCTGCCGGGATGGATCCCATGCACTCTTCGGGAACGGCGATCTCGACTTCCATGATCGGTTCCAAAAGGATCGGCTGGGCATCCATCGCCGCTTTGCGGAACGCAAGGGCGCCTGCGATCTGAAAAGCCATATCCGATGAATCCACGTCGTGATAGGATCCATCGTAGGCGGTCGCGCGCACGCCCACCATCGGGAACGACGTCAAGACCCCGCCGACCATGGCGTTATGCACGCCCTTCTCGACGGAAGGGATAAAATTGCGCGGGATCGCACCGCCGACGATCTTGTCGACGAACTCGAAATCCTTCCCGCGCTCCAAAGGCGCCACTTCAAGCCATACGTCGCCGTACTGGCCGCGGCCGCCAGACTGCTTTTTGTGCTTTCCCTGGGCCTTGGCCGCTTTCTTGATCGTTTCCTTATAGGGGACCTTGGGCGTCCCGATCTCGACGTCGACATGGTAACGTTCCTTCAAGCGCTTGACCATCACGTCGATATGCTGATCGCCTAACCCCGAAATGATCGTCTCTTTGGTCTGCTGGTCCCGGGAAATCTTGAACGTCGGGTCCGATGCGCAAAGTTTGGCCAAGGCCTCAGAGATCTTCTCTTCATCCTGGCGCGTCTTGGGTTTAATGGAAGACGAAAAGACGGGTTCCGGGAAAGAAATCGGCGGGAAGATGACGGGATGTTTCTCATCCGCCAGGCTGTCACCCAAAGATGTTTCTTTGAGTTTGGCGACCGCCACAATGTCCCCGCAGGAAGCGCTCTGCACCGGCCTCTGTTCTTTGCCCTGGAGGACGATGACCTGGCCGATCCTTTCTTTGACACCGCGCGTCACGTTATAGAAACCCGAGTTTCCGGCAAGGGTCCCGGAAAAAATCCTCAGGATCGTCAACTGGCCGACAAAGGGATCCACGACGGACTTAAAGACAAAGGCGGCAAAAGGGGCATCTTCCGCAAGCTGAAGCGGCCGGTCTGCTTTTGTTGCAACATCCGCAACCGTGACAGCCGGCCTCTCTAAGGGCGTCGGCAGGTAATCGACAATAAAATCCAGGAGCTCTTTGACCCCCTTGTCCCCCAGGGCCGAACCCGTAAGAATAGGATAAATTTTCCCTTTGGCGATCGCTTCCCTGAACGCCTGCTTGAGCTCATCCGCCTTGATCTCTTTTCCTTCCAAATAACGTTCCAGGAGACCGTCGTTCGTCTCCGCGATCGCTTCGGTCAGTTCCGCGCCAAAAGGGATCTTGACCGGGACCGCGGCCTTGGAAAACCGTTCCTGGATCTCGCGGATAACCTCTCCAAGATTGACATTCTCCTTGTCTGTCTTATTGATAAAGATCACCCGCGGCAAGGCCTGTTCATCTAAGGCGTCCCAGGCCCGCTCCGTGCCGACTTCAATCCCGCCTGTTGCGTCTATAACGACGATTCCGGCGTCAACCGCACGCATCGCCCCCAGCATATCCGAAGAAAAATCCGCATAACCCGGCGTATCCACCATCTGCACAAAATGCAGGCGCCACGAACAATGACAGAGGCTGGAGTTAATGGAATTTTTGCGCTGGATCTCATCCGGGCTGTAATCGCTGACGGTATTGCCTTCCGCGATCGAACCCTTGCGGGACGTAGCCCCTGCAGCAAAAAGGAGAGATTCGACTAAAGAGGTCTTTCCGGCTTGGGCATGAGACACAAAAACAACAGTTCTTTTGGCATCAGGCTTGACATTATCCATTTCTTATCTCCCTTGTAATAAGATTGAATAAGAAAGACGGACGAGCCGCACATTCCGGCCTGTTCTTTAATTTCGGGGAAAGATCAGCAACTACCTGTGGCAAAAAACGTTGAGGTTCTATTATAAAGGATAAACCCCGATGCGTCAATGGAGCCGTCATCAAGGCCCTAAAACAGGGCCCGGGAGCCAAAAAAAGCCCCCTTTTCATCAAAAGGGGGCCGCGCTCATCACCAAAAAAATCGTCGTTATTCCACGTAGGTATAGATCTTACCCTTGTAATTACGCAGAACATGCTTGCCTTTGTCCTGCGAAATCAGGTAATTCGGACCGACAGGGATTTTGCCGCCGCCGCCCGGAGCATCCACCACATAGGTGGGGACAGCATAACCGGACGTAAATCCGCGCAGTTTTTCAATGATATTGATGCCGACGGCGACAGGGGTGCGGAAATGGGCCGTGCCCTTGACCGGGTCACATTGGTAAATATAATAAGGCCGCACACGCACCTTCAGAAGATCATGCATCAGCTTCCTCATGATATAAGGTTTGTCATTGACCCCTTTAAGCAGGACCGTCTGGCTGCCCAGAGGGATTCCGGCGTCGGCCAGCATGTCGCAGGCCATTTTACACCGCCGCGATACCTCTTTAGGGTGGTTGAAATGGATGCTGATCCAGAGCGGTGAATATTTTTTAAGCATCGCGATCAGGGATTCCGTGATCCTCTGGGGCAGGGTGACGGGAACGCGGGTCCCCAGCCTCAAAAATTCCACGTGCGGAACGCTCCTGACCTTTTTAATGATCTCTTCGAGCTCTTCGTCCTCCAGCATCAGGGGGTCGCCGCCTGAAATCAGGACATCACGCACTTTTTTATTGGAACGGATGTACTCCACGGCCGCATCGATGGTCTTGGAATTAAGAGGGTGGGCCTGTTTCTCTCCCACGAGGCGGCGCCGCGTGCAGTGCCGGCAGTACATCGCGCACTGTTCCGTACTCAGCAAAAGGACCCTGTCGGGATAACGATGGACAAGACCGCTGACCGGAGAATCCCGGTCCTCCGCGCAAGGATCGACAAATTCCCCGCTGCCAAACTGGAATTCCTGCTTTAAGGGAACGGCCTGCCTGCGAACAGGGCACTCGGGATCGTCGGGATCCATCAGGGTCGTCCAATAAGGCGTAATGGCCATGGACAGCCGGCCATTGGATTTCCTGATGCCATCCTCTTCTTCGGGCGTCAGGATGAGGATCTTGGAAATCGCCTCGAGGCTGTGGATGCGGTTATCAATCTGCCAGTGCCAATCTTCCCACAACTCTTCCGGGACATCCTTCCAGAGCGCAACCTTACGATAATCACCGTTACAGCCGCGGCGCACGTTCGCCTGCGATGTCGCATGTTCCAAAGCCTGGGTTTGGCTTGCCAGTTGACCCTCCTTAATTTTGCCTATCCCTTCCCCTGCGCTATACGTTCCAGGGCCGCATCAACAATCTTCAATATCAAACCGTTATATGTCATGCCTTCTGCCTGTGCGATGAGAGGGAACACGTCGGCACTCGACAATGACGGCAACGGGTTTAATTCAAGCACATAAGGATTCCCGGACTCATCCACGCGAAAATCCACACGGCCGAAATCAAGGCAGCCGACAGCCTTGTAGGCACGGACCGCCGTCTCGCAGAGTTTGCGACGCAACATCTCATCCACTTTCGGCGGACAAACGTACACAATATCGTCGCCATCCAGACGACGAGACGTATAGATCAGGTCTCCGGCTTCCAGGTGGCCGGTAATCTGGATCTGTACGGGAGCCAACCCTTGAGGTTCCCTGTTGCCGATCACAAGGACCGTGAATTCCCCGCCCCGGATAAACTCTTCTACCAGCGCCGGCTGCCTGTAGAGCCGGGACATCTCTGCAACCTGCCGCTCCAGAGCCGCCCTGTCGGAAACAACAGAACTATCGGAAACCCCCTTGGAAGAACCTTCGTGGTTCGGCTTGACGATAAAAGGAAATCTCATCGAATCGAGATTGTTGAAATCATATGATTCATCCGCCAGGAAAAATTTCGGCGTCGCTACCCCTTCGCTTAAAAAAACTTTCTTCGCCATCGCTTTGTCCAGCGTCAAGCTCATCGTCAGGCCGTCTGAACCCACATACGGGACACCGAGG
>JAQUOM010000024.1 GCA_028717105.1 Candidatus Omnitrophota bacterium | reverse complement strand
TTCACGGCTCACGCCGCGCTCGCGTTCAATATGGTCCAGAATTGCCAGTAATTCACTGCTCATAAAAGCTCCTTAATTTGCCTATAAGGGTATTTTCCCCCTCGCCTACCCTAAATCTAAACTCGAGGAAGCGCTCAGGGACCGGGCCGCTCACCATCCCGCGGCCCCGTTTAACGGTCCTGCTTGTTCGCGGGACCAACGACCTGTTTTGCTTTGTTAATGTTTCCCAGGGAGATCGCGATCGTCCTCTCTCCCTTTTTATCCGTTACTCTGACCGTCACGGTGTCATCGGATATGTCTTCCACCGTGCCGCAATGTTCGAACTTTCCCTCCACGAGGTCTTTCAAGAAAAATCTTACCGTGCGTCCTCTGGCCCTGCGAAAATCCCCGGCCGTCGTCAGTGACCTGTCCAGGCCGGGAGACGAAACATCCAGCACATACGCCTGGCTTAAAAATCCCTCTTTCTCCAGAACATCCCCGAGTTCCCTGTTCAGGCGGCTGCACTCATCGAGCGTAATACCACCCTCATCCCGGTCCGCAAGGACTTCCAAAACCGCCGCACCGCCCTGCCTCTTGTAGAAACGCATATCTACCAAAACATACCCGGCCGGCGCCATGCGGTCCTCAAAAAAAGGCCTGATCCGCAGCAATAACTCGTGGCTCATCATGTTGCTTTCAGATCCTCTTTAACAATATCAGCATCCAGGAACCTCTCCAAGAACGCCGGGACAAAACCGGTAGGCTTGAGTTCAAAAACCATCTGATCGTTCTCTTGCCGTCTCTGCGCGGCGAAAATATCTTTTAAGACATAATCCGACGTATGTTCCTTGCTCACCTCGGAGATCGCCAGGACTTTCCGGGAACCGTCCAGGAGCCGGTCGGCGATAATGATGAGGTCGATCGCGGAGATGATCTGGCGACGAAGCATCTGAGACGAAACATTGACGCTGCCCATCATCGCCATGGTCTCCAGGCGCAAAAGGGCATCGAGCCCGGAATTCGCGTGCATGGTCGTCATCGACCCAACGCGGCCGATGTTCATGACCTGCAGCATATCCAGGGCCTCTTCCCCGCGGACCTCACCGATGATGACACGGTCCGGACGCATATGCAGTGAATTGCGCACCAGCTCCCTGATCGTAATCTCGCCTTTTCCCTCGATGTTGGACGGGCGGGTCTCCATGGCCACGCGATGCTTGTTCTCCATACGCAGTTCCAGCGTATCTTCGATCGTGATCACGCGTTCATTTTCCTGGATATAAACCGACAGCAAATTCAAAATCGTCGTCTTCCCTGACCCAGGGCCGCCGGCAATAATGATATTCAAATGGTTTTTAACGCACGACTTCAAGAACCTCGCGGCCCTGTCGTCCAACGTGCGGCGCGTGATCAAATCGCTCAAGCCCAGGATCCTGCGATTGGCCTTTCGGATCGTCAGGATCGGCCCGTAAGGCGCGACGGGCGCCCGCACCACGTTGATCCTGGAACCGTCCGGCAGGCGCGCGTCGATATAAGGCTCGACCTCGGAAACCCGGCGCCCCGACGGTGAAAGGATGCGTTCAATATAGAAAAAAAGCTGAGTCTCATTCTCGAAAAAAACATCCGCTTTTTGAAGCTTGCCTTCGCGTTCCACGTAGACTTCTTTGGGGCCGTTCACCATGATCTCCCAAACCGCCGGGTCCGTGATCAACCGGTCTATCGGCCCGAAACCGAAAATCTCGTTGATGACCTCCTCGATGATATAGCGCCTCATATCATCTTCACAATGCCCGTCCATTTTGCTCTGGACCACGGATTCCAGGGCCAGCTCGATCTGGCGCCGGACAAGCGTTTCGTCGACGCGATAATCGAACGCGGTCTTTTTAGCGCGCTGCATGACCCTCTCGCGCACCTCGGACTTGATCATTTGCAGCTTTTCGTATTTTTCCATCCTAGCTCCGCAACAGGTTAAAAAGCGCGGCCGTGTCGTCACCCGCTATCTCTGTGACGGCGCCGGTCCGCCTGTCTTTGATCTCCAGTTTTCCTTCTTTGGTCCACTTGGTGCCGACCGTGATGCGCAAAGGGACCCCGATCAAGTCCGCATCTTTGAACTTCACGCCGGCGCGCTCGTCCCGGTCGTCCAAAAGCACCTCAAGCCCTTCCTGGACCATCCGGTCGTGAAGCGCGACCGCTTTGTCCCAAATGAGTTTGTCGCCGACGTTAACGGGGACGATGAGAACACCGAAAGGCGCAACTTCCACGGGCCAGATCGCGCCGTTCTCGTCGTGGTTCTGCTCGACGATCGCCGCGATAAGCCGGCTGACGCCGATACCGTAACAACCCATCTGGACGACCTGCTGTTGTCCTGACTCATCGAGAAACTTGACGCCCAGGCTCTTGGAATATTTATCGCCCAGTTTAAAAATATGGCCGACCTCGAGGGCATTGAGTTTTTCCATATCTTTATGACAATGCGGACACTCTTCGATCTCGACCTCGTGCGCGCCCAGTACCGCCTTGCAGATCCTGCAGCGATAGACCATGTCTTCGCCGCTCTCGGCGGGCACCAGGAACTCATGGGATATATCGCCGCCGATCACGCCGGAATCGGCCTTGATCGAAACAAAATCCAGGCCGCACCTCTTGAAGATCGTTTCATAGGCACGGCGCATCGTCTCATAGATCTTGTCGAGGCCTTCCGTGCCCCTGTCAAAACTATAAGCATCCTTCATGATAAACTCGCAGGAACGCACGACGCCGAACCGGGGCCTTAATTCATCCCGGAATTTCGTCTGGATCTGATAAAGCGTAAACGGCAGGTCTCTCCAGGATTTCACCTGGGAGGCAGCCAATTCCGTGACGACCTCCTCATGGGTCGGCCCCAGGCAGAGCTTACGGCCTCGGCGGTCTTCGAAACGGATCATCGTTTCACCCATCAAGGCGTCGCGCCCCGTCTTCTGCCACAGCTCTACCGACTGCAAACTCGGTAAGAGCACTTCCTGGGCGCCGGTCCTATCCATCTCTTCACGGATAATATGTTCGATCCGCGACAAGACACGGTATCCCAAAGGAAGATAAGAATAGACGCCGGCGATAAGCATCCTCACGAGGCCGGAGCGCAACATCAGCTTATGGCTGACGCTCTCGGCGGACTCGGGCGCTTCCTTCAATGTTGTGATAAAAGACCGGCTCCAATACATGCGGATTATCCTTCGGCGTGAAAAATGTCTTCCGGCACATCCAGGCCGTGCAGTTTAAAACGGGAATAGAAAGAAGGCACGACCCCCCAGGTCTTCCATCGCCCCACGACCTGCTTATTCTCTTCGGAGATCCCCGTGATCTCATAGGAAAAGATGTCTCTGAGGACGACTTCGTCATTCTGCACGCCTTCGACTTCCGTGATGTGCGTGATCTTGCGATGGCCGTCCAAAAGCTGTTCCTGCATCACGATAATATCGACCGCGTTGGATATCTGGCGCCGGATCGCCCACAGGGGGATCGCCGTATTGGACGTGATGATCATCGTCTCGATGCGGGAGATAACGTCCATCGGCGAGCTGGCATGCAGGACCGCCAGGGCCCCGTCGTGACCGCTGGAGATAGCCTGGAGCATATCCAAAGCTTCACTGCCGCGGATCTCTCCCAGAATAATACGGTCGGGCCTCATGCGCAGCGAATTTTTAAACAAGTCCCTGATCGTCACCTCGCCTTTGCCTTCGACATTCGCCTGGCGGGCTTCCAGAGGGACGACATGGTTCTGCTTGAGCCGCAGTTCGTTCGTATCTTCGATCGTGATGATCCTCTCTCCTTCGGAAATATAATGGGACAGGACGTTGAGCGTTGTCGTCTTGCCGACACCCGTCGCGCCCGCGAAGATAATGTTGAGCTTGGCCCGGATTGCCGCGATGAGAAACTTGGACATCTTCTCCGTCATGGAGTCGCGTTTGATCAGATCTTCGATCGTGGCGATGTCCCGGGAGAATTTACGGATCGTGATCACCGGCCCGACGAGCGACAAAGGCGGCAGGACGATATTGACACGGGAACCGTCGGGAAGCGAAGCATCCACATAAGGACTGGACTCATCCACACGGCGCTGCGTCGGCGCCATGATCTTCTCGATCGTCTGGAGGAGTTGACGGTTGCTTTCAAATTTGATATCCGTCAACGCCATCATGCCGTTCTTCTCGGCATAGACGGAATTCGCGCCGTTAACCATGATCTCGGAAACCTGCGGGTCGTTCAAAAGATTGCTTAAAGGGCCGAAGCCGGCGACCTCGTCGATCAGCTCGGCAACGATCTTCTCGCGCTCCTCCAAACTCAGGGTCAGCCGCTCCACGGAAACGATATAATCCATGGACCTCATGATGTCTTTCTTGAGCTTTTCCTTGTCCATGGTCCTCATCGTAAACATGTATTCCCCGCTGATCAGCTGCTGGCGGATCTTCTCTTTGACTTCTCTCAAATCCTTCGTCATCGGATTTCACCCTCCAGGATATCCAAAAGCGCCTGCTCTCCTGCCTCCAGGCCGACTGTCCGCACAATCTTACCCTTCTTGAACAAAATCCCTTTATGCCGGGAAAAAGCAATCCCGACATCCGCTTCCCGGGCTTCTCCGGGACCGTTAACGACGCACCCCATCACGGCAATCTTAAACCGCTGGATACGCCTTTTCTTTTTGGGATCCAGCCCCGTAAGCCAATCCTCGATCTTTTTCGCCTTCTCTGGCAAATTGACTTCACACCGGCCGCAGGTAGGACAACATACCAATTCAGGACCAAAATGCCGTAACCCCAAGCTATTGAGCATGGATCGAGCAACAGCAACTTCCTGTTGGGGCCCCGCGAGCAAAGATATTCTTATTGTATCACCAATACCTTGAAATAACAACTCTCCTAATGCCACGCTGGATTTAACGATACCATCCATCGGTAATCCCGTGGCTGTCACCCCCAGATGCAGAGGATAATCGCATCGAAGAGATATTTTTCTGTAAGCCTCTATAGTATCAAGCACATGCGAGCCTTTTAAAGAAACGACGAGATCATAAAAGCCCGCCCTTTCGAAAATTCTTAAATAAGCCAGGGTGCTCCGTACAAGGTCGGCAGCCAGGTCGCGAGAGCGCGTGCGCAAAGAACCGGAATTCGCACCTACGCGGATGGGAATCCGTGCCGTGCGGGCTGCCGCAATCACCTCTTTGACCTCCGCGGGCTTAAAAATATTGCCTGGATTCAACCGGACCTTGTCCACCCCGGCCTCAATAGACGCCAACGCCAAACGGTAATCAAAATGAATATCCGCAACCAGGGGCAGGCGGACTTGCCGCTTGATCGTCCGTAACGCCCTCGCATCGTCCGGGTTTTCAACGGCCAGGCGCACGATCTCGCATCCGGCGGCTTCCAACTCCAGGATCTGGCGCACCGAAGCCTCGATATCCCTGGCCCGCGCCTTGACCATGGACTGGATGGCGACCGGATGCCCGGAGCCGATCCCGACCTTCCCTATCTTGACGGTTCTCGTTTTTCTTCGTTTGATCTTCAGCATAACAGCCTGTTAACGGGTAAGCCGGTCATTTCTGGAACAATGCCAAAAATTTATCCCAATATCCGTAACGGATCAAATCGTTGCAAAAGATAAAAATCGCCAGGACGATCAGAAACCCCATCCCGATATTACTGACCACATCTTCGGTCTTAGACGCAAGAGGACGTCCGCGCAGCTTCTCGAGCCCCGCAAAAAAGATATGACCGCCGTCCAGGATCGGCAGCGGCAGGAGATTAAAGATGGCCAGGCTCATGCTTAAGATCCCGATGACGTGCAAGATCGAAGAAAACCCTATCTTGGCCGCATTGGTCGTGATGAAAAAAATCCCCAGGGGACCCGTCACGGAATCCTTGAACGACATCGTTCCGATGATGATATAAAAAAGGGCCCTGACCGTCATCACGGTCATCTCCCAAAGGGATTGCGTGCCCCTGATCAAAGACGGCCAAAGCCCGTACCGGACCTTGATGATCTCATCCGAAGGCTTGATCCCGATCAACCCCACTTCGGCCTTTCTGCCCCAGATCGTTTCAACCTCTTTGGCCTCGGGGGTCAAAAGGAGATCGAATTCCCGGCCGTCGCGCTTCACCTTCAATTGCACATCCTCGCCTTTCTTGGCGTGGATCCGCCGGGTCATCTCGTCCCAGAACTGGACCGGTTCCCCGTCAACGGACGTGATCGTATCGCCGGCCTGAAGGCCCGCCCGCGCCGCGGGCATCCCGGGCATCAGTTCGCCGACAGTCGAGCTGAATTTTGGATATCCCAGGTAAAAAACCATCCAGAGACAAAAAAAGGCCAGGACATAGTTAAAAAAGGGGCCGGCAAAGATGACCTGCGCGCGCTGCCCCGGAGGCCGGGAAAGAAACTCGTCGGGCGCGCCCTTGCATTCTTCCTTGTTGTCGCCCGCCATCTTGATAAAGCCTCCAAAAGGGACCAGGCAAAGCATGTATTCCGTGGGCCCGATTTTTTTTGACACAAGCTTCGGGCCGAACCCGAGAGAGAATTTTTCCACGCGGATCCCCCGTCTTTTTGCTACGAGAAAATGCCCCAGTTCGTGGATGAGGATCAAAATGCTCAGAATCGCGATAAAGATAATCATGGTCTCCCTTTGTTTTCAATATGCCGGACACATTCCTCGGCGACGGCTCGCGCCGCCCTGTCCGCCCGAAAGAGGTCTTCGATGCTCCCGGCCCGGCGGCCGTATCCCCGATGGAAAAGCGTCTTTTCGATCACGCGCGGTATGCGCCCAAAAAAGATCCGTCCCTGCAAAAAGGCCGCGACCGCCACTTCATTGGCGGCATTAAGAACACACGGGGCTGCCCCCCCTAAACGCGCCGCTTCATAAGCAAGCGCCAGGCACGGGAATTTTCCTGTATCCGGCGCCGAAAAATGCAAAGTCCCCATGCGCAAAGGGTCCAGGCGCAACGACGCGCCTCCCCACCTTTCGGGATAACTCATCGCATACTGGATCGGAAGCTTCATGTCCGTGACGCCCAGCTGCGCGAGGATCGAACCGTCGACAAACTCCACCATCGAATGCACAAGGGCCTGGCGGTGCACAAGGACCTTGATCTTATCGAGCCCCAGGCCGAAGAGCTGCTGGGCTTCGATCACTTCAAGCCCCTTGTTCATGAGCGTCGCCGAATCCACCGTGATCTTCGGCCCCATCTTCCAGCGCGGATGCTTCAGTACGGCTGCCCGCGGCACGCGCTCAAGGCGGCTTTTAGAATAATCCGCCAGAGGGCCGCCGGACGCCGTCAAATAGACCTGCCGCACCATGGCCGGATCATAGCCTTCCAGGCATTGAAAAATCGCGCTTTGCTCGCTGTCGATCGGGATGATTCTCACCCCGCGGCGGCGCGCCTCATCCATCACCAAAGAACCGCCGACAACAACAGATTCCTTGTTCGCCAGGGCGATGGCCTTCCCCGCCCGGATCGCGCTTAACAATGGAAAAATCGCTTCGGCACCCACGATTGCGATCAAAACAAGATCCGCTTCTTTTAACGCGGCAAGCTCACAGATACCTTCCCGTCCCGCCAAAATCTTTGTTTTTGCCGGCAAGACGGAACGCCCTGCCCGCGCCCTGACCTCGTCGGCAATGCCGACATAACACGGCCGAAACTCACGCACCTGGGCCGCCAGCTTTTCTGTGCGCGTATGGACCGCAAGCCCCACAACACGCATCTTGTCTTTAAACCTGCGCACGACGTCCAACGCGCTTTCGCCGATGGAACCGCTGGAACCCAGAATCACGACATTTTTTTTCATAAATGCTTTTGCTGAACAAATAATCAATAACCAAAAACAAACACCAAACAAATTCAAATCACCGATAGCCAACCATCACATCGTATAAGTTTGGTGTTTGGATTTTGATTATTTTTTGGTTATTGTATCTTGTAACTTGGCTATTTCTTCCTTCTAGAACACCGTCGGTCCGGAAAACACGCGGCTCGTGTAATAATAAATATAAAAATAAAAAGCCGGCGCGGTAAACAAAAGGCTGTCGATCACATCCAAAACCCCTCCCATGCCCGGAAGAATCGAGCTTGAATCCTTGGTCGCACAATCTCTTTTGATCAAAGACTCCGATAAATCCCCCAACAGGCCGAGGAGGCTCAAGGCGATCCCCAGCAACACCAGGTTCACGAAGGAAAAAACCGGGGTATCCGGCAGGAAGGATTTGCTCGCCAGGGCGCCGCCGATACCGAATACGATGCCGCCGATCACGCCTTCAATGGTCTTCTTTGGGCTGATCTTCGGAATCAGGGAATGCTTTCCCCATTTGATACCGACAAAAAAAGCCCCGATATCCGCGCCCTTTGTGATCAACAAGAGGCACCCTGCCAACGCCATGCCGTGCTCTAAAAGCCGGATCTTGATCATAAAACTGAACAGCCAGGAAACATAGAGAACGCCGAACATGGTCGTGGAAATCGCGATGACGGCGTTATCGCTCTGCGTCCGCGAGAACTGCAGGATAAAAAGACTGATGAGGGCCAACGTCACGAACAGAAGCTCCCAGCCTTTCGTCAACTCGAATTGCAAATAGATCGAAAGCGGAATAATGATCCCGATAATGGTGCCGAAATATTTATAAATCGGGATCCCCTTCTTTTCGATAAGGGAAAAAAATTCATAAAGCCCGAGCGCAACCAGGGCGATCACCGTCGTCGCATAAAGCGGTTCGAAGAAAACGCTGGCCAGGGCCAAAATGCTTAAACAAAAAGCCGAGACGAACCTTCGGTTAATCATGGGCACCTCCGAAACGCCGGGTGCGCTTCCGGAACTCTTTCAAGGCGCGCTCAAAATCTTTCTTCCGAAAATCCGGCCAAAAGACCTTGGTCACATAAAGCTCGGTATAGCAAATCTGCCACAAAAGAAAATTGCTCAGGCGCATCTCTCCCGACGTGCGGACCAAAAGGTCGGGATCGGGGATACCGGCGGTGTACAAAGACGCGGCCACGGCCTTTTCGTCGATATCGTCGGGAGCCAGGCAGCCCTCCTTGACGTCGCCCGCAAGGCGCCGGACCGCGTCGACCATCTCCTGGCGGCCTCCGTAATTAAAAGCCAGGACCACGCAAAGGGCCCGGTTGTTCTTCGTCAGATCTTCGCCTCTCCGGATCGCACTTTTTAGCGTTTCCGGAAGCTCCTCTTTGCGGCCGATATGCCTGAACCGTATATCGTTCTTGATCAAAAAAGGAAGTTCTTCGGTGATCATCACTTCGCACATCTGCATCAAAAAAGCCACTTCCTTTTCCGACCGTTTCCAGTTCTCGCTGGAAAAGGCATAGAGTGTCAGATAGCCGACCCCCAGATCCAGGGCGGCCCTGATCGTCTGGCGTACGACCGTCATCCCGCGACGATGGCCTTCGCTGCGCGGCAATCCGCGGCGCGTCGCCCATCGGCCGTTGCCGTCCATGATGATCGCCACATGAAGGGGTCTTTGAACAGGTTTCATCGCGGTGCCCTATGAAAATGCCGATACGTCTGTGCCATCAATTTTTTCTCTCTTATCCATCGTGGGAAAAAATGAAAAAAAGCCTTGCACCCAAAATGTCAAGAGCGAGGCCTCTTACGTTTACCCCGTTAGAGACAGGTCCCGTCAGAAATCTCGTTTCTAACGGGACAGGCCGCCGCTGGACGGCCGTCATTATCTCTCGGGTATTCAGATTTAACGATGGTTTCTGTCTCTGCCAAATTCCGCATCCTAACAGGTAGAAGATATTTCTTACGGGGGTTTATTGATGGACCCGATAATCGATTTCCGGAAATATGTTATCCTTGTCTTCCAGCTCTTTCAAAAAACCCTCATCGATGTTATCGCCGGCGGCGTCCTGGGCCACCCTGAAAAAACGCAAGAGATGATTTTTGGTGCGTTGCTGCGCATAAGTAACATGCGTCCCTGTCGCCATGATAAAAGCCCAATCCGAGCTTTGCGCCAGAAGCAATTCGCGCAGGGCCTGGTTCAAGGCCCGCCTTTTCATCCCTGCGGCATCGGGGTTCCTGCGGACAAGATCCGTCATGACCCGGGAGGCCTTGTGCAGATGGCGGTAAACCCAATCGTTTGACCCTTGCAGCCAGACCTCCGAATACCCTTTCCAGCCCCAACTCGACATGGAAGGCGTAATGACCTGGTTCCTGGGGTTCTCCGCCAGATACTCCGAAGGCGTAACCATGCGGATCGCCTTCTGGTCAAACGTCACTTTGCGGATCAGGAATTCCAGCCACTGCGGTCCTTCAAACCACCAATGGCCGTAAAGTTCCGCGTCATACGGAGAAATAATGATGGGCCGGCGGCCCAGCGCCTCATAAAGGTATTCGACCTGCTTCTCGCGGTTAAACATAAAATTCCCGGCGTGAGAAGCGGCTTTTTCCCTGGCGACGTCGGGATCATACGGCCTTTTTTCATTGCCGGGCCCGCTGATACGATAATACTTGATGCCGGTATTGATCCGGATCCCGTCGGGATGGATATAGGGCCGGATATAGTCGTAATCCAGGTCAAAACCGACGTCACGGTAAAATTCACGATAATCGTAATCCCCGGGGTAACCTTCGACGCTGGACCAAACCTGTTTAGAAGATTCCATATCGCGGCCGAAACATGCCACGCCCGATTTACAATAGACCGGCGCAAAAACGCCGTATTTCGGCCTCGGCGTCCCATGCAGAATGCCGTGCGAATCCGTAAAGAAATACTTGATACCGTTCTCTTTTAAGATCTCGTCGTCGCCAGGCATATAGCCGCACTCGGGAAGCCATATCCCGCGAGGCCGGCGGCCGAAGTTCTTTTCATAATTGGCGGCCGCGACACGGACCTGCGCGCGGACGGAAGGTTTGGCCACATCCATGAGAGGAAAAAATCCGTGTGTCGCGCCGCACGTGATGATCTCCAGGTTTCCGGAATCCTGAAAACGCTTGAACGCCAGAACGAGGTTCCGATGGTAGCGCTCAAAAAGATCGCGCGCGTGTGTAAAAAGATTCAGGTACATCACCGCCAGCTTCTGAAACTCCGGAAGCCACCGGGTCCTTTCGACTTCTTTGTGCGCCAGTTCAATCAGGCTGTTGATATGCTTGACATAACGCTCCTGCAGGAGCGTATCGGTCAACATGGAGGCCAGGGTCGGGGTCACCGACATGGTCATGCGAAAATTCACCCGGTCGCGGTCCAAGCTCTCGAACATGGCAATGAGGGGAATGTAGGTCTCCGTAATCGCCTCATACAACCAGTCTTCCTCAAGAAAATCTTCATGTTCGGGATGACGCACATAAGGAAGATGCCCGTGCAGAACCATGCAAAGATAACCTTTGACCATATTCATGTCCTCAATGTCTAATTCCTAATTTCGAATGCCTGATCAATATCCAATTTCATTCAAATGACAAATTTTGTCTTTCGTCATTTAAACATTGGATTTAATTCGTCATTCAGATTTCGGCATCAGTCATTTCCTAAGGTTGGCGCGTTGTTTTTCTTGTGACGACCGGCGTGATCGTGCGGGTTTCGTCGATCTTTGCGGATTTGGCGACGACGGGAATATCCTGTCTGCCGTCGGGAAGCGCGAAACGCAAGGTGAACGTCCCGTCTTTTCTGAGTTTGATGGGCCTGCCCTGTACCGTGACGCGGGCATCCGGTTCGGTCGCACCGTACACGATCAATTCACAATCCACGACCAGCCAGAACGGCAGTTTCTCCTGGCCCTTGCGGACCGGCGAAGAAACGCCCATGGAGGCGATGCCGCGCGAAGAGATATCTTTTTTCAACCGCTCCTGCCAAAGCTTGCCCACGGGGCTGGAGACATTCGGCCCCAGGCCTACGGACATACCGTAGAGCCTGCGGAATTCATCATCGGGAATCATCCACTCTTCGTCTGTCACCCAGGACGGGCCATCCAGGGGAAGAGCGACCGTATTAGAACGCAGGACCGTGATGAAACGGCCGTCCGGCAGAAGCAACCCTAAATCAACACACCAGGAAGTCCCCGGCGATCCGAAATTCAAATACCAGTTGCCCGCGTCCGGATCAACGGCCGTATCGAAAAACCTGTGGGCATTGCTGCCTGTGAAATTGATGAAACTGACGTCGTAGGAACGCAGGTGCCACCGGCCCCCGCCGAAAGAAGACCCCATCTCCTTGCGCAAACGGTCCACGGTCGATGTGGAGACATCCCAATAGGCATGGGCCCACCAGGGATCGCGAATCTGCAAAACCAGAATGTCCTCTCCATAGCGCCAGGCCAATTCTTTATGTTCCAGCTCCGCGACAACGGATTTCTGATAAACAGGCTGTTCCATCACGCCCGTATAGAATTTTGCCTGTTCGACTTTCATTTCCTGCAGGGGGATTTCATGCTTTCCGGCCGTCGGAGCGGAAGCCCTCCCGGGCAGGCGAAGCGAAAAATGCCCCTTCTTTCGGGTCTCCGTTTTTCTGGAAACCGTTTTTAGAGGCAGGGCTTTTTTTGGTTTTCCCTTGGGCTTCGGTTTCGACGCCGCCCTTTTAATCTTCTGGATCGTTTTAGCCTTTCTTTTCATAAGGCACCCCCATCTGGAAAATCTTCGCTTAACCCTTAAGAAAAAAGGGAGGACATCCGCCTCCCCCCTTTTCTTGAAAACAACATGACCGCTGTGTCCATTTACATAGAAGCTGACGAAGGGGTTTTCTCTTCTCTCCTAAAATCTTCCGGCTCTTCGCTCGAAGATGCAGCGTTCTTCGATTCCGCCTCCAGAGCCCGTGACAATCTTTTTGTCTCCTCCGCCGCAGCGGCAAGCTGGTTGCGCAAAGACTGCAATTCCCAGGATAAAAGCTGGCGATTTTTCTCGATGCGAGACAACTGCTCTTCCAGGTCCAGCCGCTGCGCCATCTCATTCTGAAAATCGCTGCGGGAACGCTTCAGGTTCAGCGAGACGCGGACCAAGAATATAAAAAGCAGAACGGCCAGAATAACAAGGATAACGACGGGGTATGGGTTCTTGCGGTTGTTCATATCCGATACCCTTTAGATATCCCTTGTCCTCACTTTAAATTTTCAGCCGGCTCGAGCATCTTCGTATCGGAGGCAGATGTCTCTGCGGCCCCGGGAACCACTTTCCTGAGTTCCGGAAGAATGACGATTTCTACGCGACGGTTCTTGCGGCGGCCTTCCAAGGAATCGTTAGCGGCCACGGGCCTGAATTCGCCATAACCGATCGCCGCCAGGTGACCCGGAGAAACCCCTTTATCGACAAGATAATGCAACACGCTCGTCGCGCGCGCCGTCGAAAGCTCCCAATTGGACTTCCAGCCTGAAAATTTTATCGGCACGTTGTCCGTATGACCTTCGACACCGATATCGAAATCGGCCGCCTTCTCCGTAATCACGGCCGACACTTTATCTAAGGCAGAAAACGCATCCGACTTGATCTTGGCCTTGCCGGAATCAAAAAGGACTTCATCAAGGAACGTAATGACCAGCCCTCTGTCTTCCATGCTCAGACTGACGCCCTTGATCCCTTTAAGCTGCTCTTCAAGTTCTGCGCGGATCTGGGATAAACGGTCAACCTCATCCTGAAGTTCCCGGATCTTCTCTACATCAGACCTGCGGCCCTTCTGGAAGATAATCGTACATCCGGCTACGCCGAAAAGAAGCACGCCCGAAACCAGAAAAACCATCACATTCCTTAAGCGAAACATACATCCTCCTTCAATGGACACGTGACTTAGAAAACACCATGAGTTATATCTTCGAAATCTTCACAAAATATTCAGAGAGCGGAACTTACCAGTGTAAAAAAATAGGCAAAGCTTAAGATAACACGGCTCCCGCCTTTCGTCAAGACAAAGTTCTTTTTGCGGGCCCGTTATTGATGAATCCCTGTTTGAGCGGCCTTTTGAAAAAAACCTCTCTAAGCTGCGCGGATCAAGGCGCCCGGCTACGGCTTGGAGAGCGTCGCTTCGCGGCTGGAACCGACAGACACAAGATTGACAGGTGCCCGGCAAAGATCTTCGATCACCCGGATATAATCCTTGGCCTCCTGCGGCAGGTCCTTATATGAACGGATGGCCTCCGTATTTTTTTGCCAGCCCGAAAAGACCTCAAAGACAGGCCTGGCCTTTTGCATCGCGTCTAAGTCGTTAGGGAAAGTGCGAAAAACCTTGCCTTTATATTTATAAGCCACACAGACCTTGATGGTCTTCATCTGATCGAGGACATCGAGCTTCATCATGGCCAGGGAATCGACCCCGTTGATCATCACGGCACGCCGCACCATGACGGCATCAAACCAGCCGCATCTCCGCGGACGCCCCGTGGTCGCCCCGAATTCCTGCCCTTTGCAACGGATCTCTTCGTCCAGCGACTTCGGAAATTCCGTCACGAACGGACCTTCCCCTACGCGGGTGGTATAGGCCTTGACAACGCCCACGACACGGTCGATCTTCGTAGGGGCGACCCCCGTCCCTGTGCATGCACCGGCGGACACGGCATTCGAAGATGTCACAAACGGATACGTGCCGAAATCGATGTCCAAAAACGTCCCTTGGGCGCCTTCGAAAAGAATCGACTCGCCCTTATCGATCCTTTCGTTCAAAAGGGCGGCCGTATCGCAGACAGAACCCTTTAATTTCCTGCCATAGGAAAGATATTCATCGAAAAGCGCTTCAAATGAAAAACCGGGATGGCGGAATACTTTTTTAAAGATTTCGTTCTTTTCGTTGAGATTGTCCAGGAGTTTCTCGCGCAGCATGCGGCTGTTAAGAAGGTCTCCCATCCGGATCCCGCACCTGGCGGCCTTATCGGAATAACAGGGCCCGATGCCGCGGCCGGTTGTCCCGATCTTGTTGGAGCGCTTCCGCTCCCTCAACCCGTCGAGGATCTTGTGGTACGGAAAAATGACGTGGGCCTGTTCGGACACGCGGAGCCGGTCGCGGACCTCAATGCCTTTCTTCTTCAAAACGTCCAGCTCAGCCAAGAGGACCTGAGGATCCACCACCACGCCGTTGCCGATAACGCATATCTTTCCGGGATGCAGGACTCCTGAAGGCAGGAGATGAAAAACAAATGACGCGCCGTTGACGACGACCGTGTGGCCGGCATTATTGCCGCCCTGGTATCTCACGACACAGTGGACGTCCCGCGACAGGACATCGATCACCTTGCCCTTGCCCTCGTCTCCCCATTGCAACCCGATCAGTATCGTGTTCATAAAAATCTCATTGCGTCCACAGTCCGCGGTCCACAGTTTTTTTCCATGGACCATCGGCCGTCATTATGGCGTCATGGTGAAAATTTTTCTCGCGATCTCCGGGTATTCCGCCACGAAGCGCAGCTCGTCCTCTACCAGAGGTTTCTGGTTGTGGACATTGGCGTATCGGACAAGTTCCAAGACCATGGCTGCTTCGGCGTCGTCGTGGAAAACGACTTCCATCTTGTCATAGACATGACGAAACCCTTTGATGCCGGAATATTCCCCGGCCGTGATCTGGCGGCCCGTATCGATGATCTCCGGCTCCCCGCGGCCAAGTTCCTCATAGTCGTAAAGTTCGTAATTACGCCGGTCTTTAAGCGCCCCGTCGGCATGGATGCCTGATTCGTGGGCAAAAGCGTTGGAGCCGATCCCCGGCTGGTTGATCGGGATCGGCACGCCGAACGCATAAGAAGCATATTTACAGATCTTCCATGCTTTTTTAAGATCGACTCTTTCGTCGAGACGATAGCGTCCCGCCAGGTCGCTGCCATAACGAATCGCCAGAATACAGCTAACCAGATCGGCATTACCCGCCCGTTCCCCCATGCCGTTCACGCAGGTATTGATGTAGGCATCGACCCCCGCGTCCACGGCGGCTTTGGCGCCGGCAATAGAATTCGCGACAACCATTCCCAGGTCATTATGGCAATGGATCTCTATGGGGAGTTGCACGGTCTGCGCCACTTTATAGATCCGTTCATAGATCGAAAACGGGGTATCGCAGCCCAGGGTGTCGCAATAACGGATACGGTCGGCCCCGGCGGCTTTGGCGGCCGCGGCAAATTCAATCAAATATTCGATGCGCGTGCGGGACGCATCTTCGGCATTAACGCCGACCGTCTCCGCCCCCAGCTCCTTGGCCAGGCGCGCGGCCTCCGTCATCTCGCGAATGACGGACTGATGGTCAAGCTTTCCCTTGAACTTGTTCATGATCATCTGGTCCGACGTCGAGATCGAAAGATTGAGATACTTGATCCCGGGCACGTTACGGAAGGCCGTCGTCACATCTTCTTTTGTCGCCCTGAGCCAGCCGCTGAGGCGCAAGGGCGAAATCGCGCCCAACCCGACGAGCTCCAGGTTCGCATTAAGATAATTGATCTCGTGGCGCGTCACCGGAAAGCCGAATTCCGACTGAGAAACCCCCATCTTATTAAGAAGAATATTGATCATCGTCTTCTGCAGTTTCGACAAACAGATGCGCGATGTCTGGACGCCGTCCCTGTTGGTCACATCAAGAAGATAGATCGTATTCCGTTTTTCATTTTTCGCCATGATATCCTCACTTCTTTCGTCCCGCGGATGGCGGGGCGTCTTTTTCCATGACCGTCGCTTCAAACTCTTCCAAAGACGGCACATTGACAATACCAAAAATTTCCACGTTGTCAATAACAAAAGTCGGCCCGGAGGCGACTTCCAGCTCTTCCGTCATGCGGATACGCTCTTTTAAGAGCGCGGCCCCCTCTTCGGACATGGCGCAGGCCTTGATCTTGGCCGGTTCCATTTTTGCCTTCGTGGCGCATTCATCCCACCATCCTGCATCGACCTGCCCGGTTCTGCAGATCAGGTAATCCAGGAGCCGTTCCGGATACAGCTTCCCGACGCAGGCCACACGCTTAAATTCCTCGATGTCTCCCGGCGCCCCCAGGCTCATAAATCCTTCCTTTTCGTTAAAAACAACAAGGAAGTGCCAGACGATCGCGATATCCGGATGTTTCCGGGAAAAGGACGAAAACAGCTCGAACAAAGACCGCAAAAAAGGATAGCGGTAATCATAAAAGACGTCGATCCGTTTGGGGACCTTTTGACGGCCCATAATATAGGAAACCCCTGCGATCTCCGGTTTGACCCTGTAAGAACCTTCCTTTTCTTCTAAATGAGTGCGGAACATTGCGAACGCTTCACTTTTTCCAGCGTCTTTACGAAAAATATAAGCCGGCCGCATCCGGATATTGAAATTCTTGATGAACTTCTGAG
>JAQUOM010000023.1 GCA_028717105.1 Candidatus Omnitrophota bacterium | reverse complement strand
CCCTGTTACGGCAAGGACAAGGAGGAAAAAATTTTCGATTAAAAAAGAGAAAGCGATCAAGACGCCCAGGCTTGTAGCGATTCCCTTGCCTCCTTTAAAACCAAGAAACAGCGTCCAGTTGTGGCCTGAGACGGTGCAGACAGCGGCCAGGCATAAGTAAAGCGGCATCGATATGCTTCCTTGCGGATCGTAGAAGAAGAACCGCGCCAAAAGGACCGCTGCCGTCCCTTTGAGAATATCTATGGTCAGGACAAGCGTTCCCGGGCCCTTCCCGAGAACGCGGAAGGCATTCGTCGCGCCGAGATTGCCGGACCCGTGCCGTCTTAAGTCGATGCCTTTGAGCAGGCGTCCGAAAATATAGGCGGTTGGGATCGCCCCCAACAGATAGCTAACCGGAAGCCCGATCAGTGGTTTTAGGATGTGTTGTGTCATGTTCATTGTTGAGAAGGTTGATGCCGGTTTTTGCGTAATCGATGCCGGAGATAAACGTAAAGATGCCGGCCAGCCACCAGATGACCCAGGCATGGGGAAATTGCAGGATGATGGCCACGACCGTGCACATTTGGAAAAATGTCGTCAGTTTTCCCCACCACGTCGGACGGATCTGCAGGCCTTTATGGGTGGCCAGAAGGATGCTGCTGCCTACGAGGATGATGACGTCGCGGCTGATCACGGTCAACAAGAGCCACAGGGGCAGCGAGATGCTGAAATACATTTTGCTTGTGCGATAGAGAAAGATGAATGCCGTCAGCAGCAGCGCTTTGTCCGCCAGGGGGTCTAAGATGGCCCCGGCTTCTGTTTTTTGACGCCGGCTTCTGGCGATGTAGCCGTCGATAACGTCGGAGATAATGGCGGCAAGAAAGATCCCCAGCGCCAGGTATTTGAGATGCTCTTTGGCCGGCGTATAAAAAATCAGGCAGGCCACGAAAAACGGGACGCTGATGATCCGGAAGAGCGTTATTTTATTGGCAAATGTCATTATCAGCTCTCGGTTGTCAGCGGCCCGCGCGGCCGGCGTCCATGGGTTTATGGGCCGATGACTGGCGGCTGGTAGCCGCCAGCTATTTAAGGATCCTGATCCTGTTTGGCGGCCAGTAGATCATGACGGCTTTTCCGATCAGATATTTATCGTTCAGATAGCCCCAATAACGAGAGTCTTTGGAGGAGGCGCTGTTGTCGCCCAGGACGAAATAGGCGTCTTGGGGGACTTGCAGGACCTCCCCTTCCCTGCCAAGCGGGCCACGGTTGTAATAGTAATATTTATTAAAGGGTTCCGTTTTTAAAGGGGCGGCGTTGAGGTATATCTGTCCTTTGCGGATTTCTACGGTATCCCCGGGTTTTCCGACACAGCGCTTGATGAAATCCCTGTTCGGTTCTTCGGGATAGTTGAAGACGATGATGTCTCCCGTTTCCGGGGCCTTGAAGGTGCCGATCCTCTTGAAGGTAAAGGGAACCCGGACGCCGTAAGCAAAACGCAAAACCAAAATCCTGTCTCCGGGCAAGAGGGTCGGTTCCATTGATCCCGTTGGAATTTTAAAAGGCTGGATGATGAATGTCCTGATGATTAAAGCCAGGATGACGGCGGTGACGACCGTTTCAAAGAATTCTTTGGCCCATGCCTTTTGCGCGGCGTTCAGTTTTAGCATTTCAACGCTCCTTTTTTGAGCCGTCTATATCTATCCCCGTTAGATTTTTAATGCCGCCAGGAATGCTTCCTGCGGGATTTCGACGCTCCCGACTTGTTTGAGTCGTTTTTTTCCTTCTTTTTGTTTTTCCCAGAGCTTGCGTTTGCGGGTGATATCTCCGCCGTAGCATTTTGCCGTGACATTTTTTCCGACAGGCCTGATCTTTTCCGACGCCAGGACTGTTCCTCCGATCGCGGCCTGAAGATTGATCAGGTAGAGTTGCCGCGGGATGAGTTCTTTGAGTTTTTCCACCAGGAGGCGCCCCTTGGACTGCGCTTTGTCTTTGTAGATCAGACAGGAAAAAGCATCGCAGATCTTGCCGTTGATCAGGATGTCGAGTTTGACGAGCTTGGTAGGATTATAGCCGTCGAATTCATAATCGAGGGAACCGTACCCTCGGGTGACGGACTTGATCTTGTCGTAGAAATCGACGATGATCTCGGCAAGGGGCATGCGGTAGATGATCTTGACCCTGTCTTCGCCGAGATAGTCGTTGGCCAGGAATTCGCCGCGGCGCTGTTTGGCCAGTTCGCAGACCTCTTCGATCGCGTTTGTAGGGACGATCATGAAGGCGCGCACGAAGGGTTCTTCCGAGAGCTTGATGTTCGCCGGGTCGGGCAGCTTGGCGGGGTTGTCGACTTCAAGGACCCTGTCTTCGCGTGTCGTGATGCGGTAAACGACATTCGGCGTCGTCAAGACCAGGTTGAGATTGTATTCGCGCTCCAGCCTTTCCTGTGCGATCTCCATGTGCAGCAGTCCCAAAAAGCCGCAACGGAACCCGTATCCGAAAGATTGAGATGTTTCGGTCTCGTAGACGAAAGAAGAGTCATTCAGGCTGAGTTTTTCTATGGCAACCTTGAGTTCGCCAAAATCCTTGGCGTTGACGGGATAGATGCCGCAGAAGACCATGGGTTTGACTTTTTTATATCCCGGCAGAGGCTGCGCGGCCGGGTGGGCCGTCAGCGTGATCGTGTCTCCGATGAAAACTTCCTTGGGGTCCCGGATGCTGGCCGTAATGTAGCCGACTTCCCCGCAGCGCAGGATTTTTGTGGAGGTCATCTGGGGTTTGAAAATACCGATCTCTTCAACCATGTAGGTCTTGTCGGCCTGCATCATGCGGACATTGTCCCCGACGCTGACCTTGCCGTTGAACAGGCGGCCGTAAATGACGACCCCTTTATAGATGTCGAAGGAGGAGTCGAAAATCAGGGTTTCAAGCGGATTATTGTCGTCGCCGCTGGGCGGCGGGATAACCTGGATGATTCTCTCCAAGATCTCCTTGATGCCGATCCCGTCTTTGGCCGATGCCAACAGGATATCGTCTTCCTGAAGCCTGAGGATGCCGGTGATCTGCTCTTTGACGCGCGGAATATCGATCCCTGCAATGTCGATTTTGTTGATAACGGGGATGATCTTAAGGTTGTGTTCGCGCGCAAGATAAAAATTAGCCACGGTTTGCGCTTCGATCCCCTGGGAGGCGTCTACGAGAAGCAGCGCCCCTTCGCAGGCCGCCAGCGATTTGGAAACTTCGTAGGTGAAATCAACGTGGCCCGGCGTATCGATCAGATTCAAGGTGTAGGTTTTTCCGTCGAGGGCGCGGTACGGGAGCGTAACGGCCGAGGCCTTGATCGTGATGCCTCTTTCTTGTTCGATCTCCATATCATCCAAGAGCTGCGCGTGAAAATGGCGTTTGTCGATCGCGCCGACGAATTCCAGCATGCGGTCTGCCAGCGTCGACTTGCCGTGGTCGATGTGGGCGATGATGGAAAAATTCCTGATGAGCGTGCGGTTGTCCATATTAACGCTGGATTTCTGCGATGACGGCGGCGATCACTTCGTCGATGGTCATGTGCGTTGTGTCGATGTAGACTGCGTCCGGAGCTTTTTTGAGCGGAGCGCAGGCGCGGGTGGAATCGATGTGGTCCCTGTTTTGGATGTCGCGCCTGATGTGGTTTTCCGGCACGGCAATATTTTTTTCTTTCATTTCCAGGTAACGCCGTTTGACGCGTTCTTCAGACTGCGCATCCAGGAAAAATTTTTTATAGGCGTCGGGAAAGACGACGGTCGCGATGTCGCGGCCTTCCAGGATGGCGCTTTTCCCTGCCGCGAACTGTCTTTGGAGTTCGACCATGCGGTGCCGTACGTCTTCGTTTTTGGCGATGGTTGAGACGTGTTCGGTGATTTCCGGCCTGCGGATGTCTTCGGAGACATCGCGGCCGTCCAAAAGGATGCGCAAAGCGCCTGTGTGCCGGTCGTAGGACATGGTCAGATCGATGGCCTTGGCCAGGGCGACAACTGCTGGTGTATCGTTAGGGTCGATATTTTCCTGGCGCGCCTTCAGGGCCAGGGCGCGGTACATCGCTCCGGTGTCAATGTAGAACAGGCCCAGTTTTTTAGCCACGGCTTTTGCGACCGTGCTTTTTCCGGAACCGGCCGGGCCGTCAATGGCTACGATGGGTTGAAGTGGCGTCATATCGGGTATGTTAGGACGGGAGTCTTCCCCGTTTTTGCCGGGAAGTTTTCAGGATTTTCAAAAGCGATGCCGTGTTCCTTGCGGCGATGGCATCTTTGAGACGCTTGAGGGATCGTTCGAAGACGCTGAGGCCCTTGAGTATGTTTCCCCGATTAGAGAGAAAGATGTCTTTCCAGAGTTCAGGACTAGACATGGCGATGCGCGTTGAATCTTTCAAGCCGCCTGCCGCCAGATGTTCCAGGTGCGGCGGAACAGCGGCCATGAGGGCAAAAGCCACGGCATGAGGAAGGTGGCTTGTGAATCCCAGGGCTTGATCGTGTACGCGGGCTTTCATCACGACGACGCGGCTCCCCATGGCGTTCCAGAAGCGGCGGACGGTTGCGATGGATTTTTTTTGCGCCCCGTCCTCTGTGACGATGCATAGCGATTGTTCCAAAAGGCGGTGGTTGGCGTATTTCATGCCGCTTTGTTCCGAACCTGCCAAAGGATGGCTGCCGACGAAATTAAGGCCCCGGGCCGCACGGATGATTTCCCGTTTTGTGCTTCCGACATCTGTGACGAGGGTACGGGTGATCCCGAGTTGTTTGAGCTGACGCAGCCTCATTTTAATGTCTTCCACGGGCGAGCAGAGTACGATGAGGTCGCTGTTTTCAACGGCCTCGGCAAAACAGTCCGTACCCGTATCGATCAAACCCAGGCGTTTGGCCAGTACTATTTTTTTCGGATGGCGGGAAAACCCGCAGATTTCGCGTCCCAGGCCGTGTTTTCTGGCCGCTTTTCCGATGGAGCCGCCCAGGAGGCCGACCCCCACGATGGTTATTTTTCGGAACAAAGGTTCGGCCATCAGATCTCCCTGTGGATTGCTAACGCGATCTTTTCCAGGCTTTGCATGAGGCTGGTCAATTTTTCAGGAAGCAGCGACTGGACTCCGTCCGAAAGGGCTTCTTCCGGTTTTGTGTGCGCCTCGATGATGAGGCCGTCGGCCCCGGCCGCAACCGCAGCGCAGGCCAGCGGTCCGACGAGGTTCCATTTTCCCGCCGCGTGGCTCGGGTCTGCGATGATGGGCAAATGAGAAAGCTGCTTGACGACGGGGATGGCGCTGACGTCGAAGGTATTACGGGTGGCGTCTTCGAATGTCCTGATGCCCCGTTCGCACAGGATCACGTTGTGGTTGCCTTCGGCCATGATGTATTCCGCCGACATCAGGAGCTCTTTCACGGTACAGGCCAAGCCCCTCTTGAGCAGGACCGGCTTACGGGTCAGGCCGACTTCTTTGAGAAGATTGAAATTCTGCATGTTGCGCGCGCCAATCTGCAGGATGTCGGCGTATTGCGCAACGGTGCCGACGTCGCGGACGTCCATGACCTCCGTTACCGTGGGCATGTTGAGTTTTTTGCTGACGCGCGCAAGGATCTTCAAGCCTTCCAGGCCCAGCCCCTGGAATGCATAAGGCGAAGTCCTCGGTTTATAGGCTCCTCCTCTTAGGATAGAGGCGCCGGCGAATTTGACTTCTTCGCCGATTTCCATGAGAAGGTTTTCGTTTTCAATAGCGCACGGGCCGGCTAATACGACGACTTTTTTGGCGCCGATCTTGAGATGTTCTCCGATCGTGATGACGGAGTTTTCTTTTTTGAATTCCCGGGAGACAAGCTTGTAGGGTGCGAGGACCGGGATGACGTTTTCGACGCCGTGAAAGGCCTCCAGGGGGATGGCCCTGAGGGCGTCTTCCGGCCCGATCAATCCGATGATGGTCCTTTCGGTGCCTTTGGAAATGTGCGGTTTCAGCCCCAGCTTTGCCGCACGGTCCAGGACGTGGTCAATATCTTCTTGTGTTGCATTCGGTCGCAGAACGATAATCATCTAAAATCCTCCTTGCATTGATGCGTGGCGCGAATGACGCAAGCCTTAAGGTTACAGTCTTTTGATATTTTTGAGCGCGTTCAGTAATTTCAGGTTTTCCTTTTTTGTCCCGATCGTTACGCGGGAATAACGGTTCAGGCGAAAAGAGCTCATATCCCGAATGATGACGCCTTGCCTGAGAAGTTCGGTAAAAAGTTCCTGCGTGTCTTTGTTCGTACGGATGAAAATGAAATTGGCCGCGCTTTTTTTAAACCAGATCCCGAGTTTCGCGAAGGCCTTGTACATGAGGCGTTTCTCGCGCCGGACGAGCTGTCGGCTTTTGCGCACGAAGGCCCTGTCGTCCAAGGCGGCGCAGGCGGCGGCCTGCGCCAGGCTGTTGACATTAAAAGGCTGGCGGACGCGTTCGGCGGCGCCGATAAAATCTTCTGCGGCGATCATATAGCCGACGCGCAGGCCCGCCAGGCCGTAAATTTTTGAGAAAGTCCGCAGGATGGCGATATTCCGGCGTCCGCCCTTCCGAAAAAGTTCAAGAGTGCGCGGGAAGTCCTTTTCATCCACAAATTCGAAATAGGCTTCGTCGAAAACGACCAGGACATTCTCGGGGATCCGGGCGAGAAAATCGGAAACCGCCGCCGCCGTGACATAAGTCCCTGTCGGATTATTGGGATTGGCGATAAAAACGGCTTTTGTCTTCGGTGTGACGCGTTCCAGCATCGCCGGAAGGTCGAAGGTAAAATCTTTCAAGGGGACCGTTATGATACGGAAACCGTTGACGCGGCCGCCGATCTTGTATTCGACGAAGGTCGCGTCCGAAGTGATGATGTCGGCATCCGGCGCTTTGATGACCTTGAGGATGACGTCGATAAGTTCATCGGAACCGTTCCCGAACATGAGGTTGCCTTCATGGATGCCGAGGACCTTCGCCAGTTTCCTCTTGAGATTAAAACAGCTGCCTTCGGGGTAGCGGTTCAGGGTTCGCAGGGCCTTTTTGACGGCTGTCAGCGCCCGGGGAGACGGCCCCAAAGGGTTCTCGTTGGACGCCAGCTTGACAATGTTGTTCAAGCCGAGTTCCCGCCGGACCTCCTCAATAGGTTTGCCGGGTTTGTAGGCTTCAATATCGTTGATGTCTTCGCGTATGAGATTCATGGTTTTTCTTCTTATGATTCTGAAATGGGATAAGACCCCAGGACCTTTAGAAATTTGCATTTATTTTCCAGGTTTTTGAGGGCCTTTTTGATTTTTTCATCTTCTATGTGTCCGATAATGTCGACGAAGAAAAAGTAGTCCCACGCCCTCTTTTTAGAGGGGCGGGATTCGATTTTTGTTAAATTGATGCCGTATTTCTTGAACGGCAGAAGCATGTCGTGCAGGGCCCCTACCCTGTCTTTGATCGAAAACATGATAGACGTTTTGTCGCCGCCCGTCTTTTGAGCCTCTGATTTTCCGACGACAAGAAAACGCGTGATATTGTGCGGGCTGTCCTCGATCTCTCTGGCTATGATCTTGAGGCCGTATTCTTTGGCGGCCAAAATCGACGCGATACAGGCCGAGGAACGCTCTTTGGCGGCGATTTGGGCCGCACGGGTGGTGCTTGAAACTTCGATCAGATCGGCCTTCGGCAGGTTGCTTTCCAGCCAGAGGCGGCATTGGCCGAAGACCTGCGGGTTGGAATAGATCCGCCGAATCGCGTTTTTCGGGGACTTCGAGAGCAGGTTATGGGAAATATCCAACAGGACCTGCGAGCAGATCTTGAGGTCCGAATCAACCAGCATGTCGAGTGTATGGGAGACCGCCCCTTCGATGGAGTTCTCGATGGGGATGACACCGTAGTCTGCGTTGTCTTTTTCTACCTCCAGAAAAACATCCGTAATGGTATTGCAGGAGAGGTAAGAGACACTGGACCCGAATTTTTTAAGGGCTGCCAAATGGGTGAACGTGGCCCGCGGTCCCAGATACGCAATGACGAGTGGTTTCTCCAGGGCCAGGGACGCGCTCATGATTTCCCGATAGACAGCGATCAGGGCTTCTTTGTCCAGAGGCCCCCGGTTGGCCGCCGCGATTTTTGAAAAGATCTCCTGCTCCCTGGCCGGGACGTAGATCGCTTCTCCCAGTTTGTTTTTCATCTTGCCGATGTCAAGGATGCGGCCCGCCCTCAGGTTGAGGAGTTTGACGATTTCTTTGTCGATCGAATCGATCTCTTTACGGATCTTATTGATGGCCATCGGACGTCTCCTTGAGGATAGAAGGCTCTGTTTCTTGCATTGTTTCACCGGGATCGGCGGGTTTTTCGTCTTGCGTCTCGGCGGGGTCCGCCGGGCGGTCGTCACCCTGGGATTCCAGGCTTAAGCTTTGTTCTTCTTCGCTGGAGAGCGGTGTGATCTCTGCCTCTCCTGAAGCCAGCTGCATGTTCTTGAGCATGTCCTGCTGGGCGAACTCTTCGATCTTCGGCAGTTCATTCAAGGATTTTAGGCCGAAGTAATCCAGAAAGAAGCGGGTCGTCCCGTAGACAAAAGGCCGGCCGATGACTTCTTTGCGGCCGACAATACGGATCAGGTTTTTTTCAAGCAGGCTCTTGACGACGCCGTCGCAATTGACGCCGCGGACAGCTTCAATGTCGATGCGCGTCACAGGCTGTTTATAGGCGATGATCGCGAGGGCTTCCAGAGAAGGCCCGGTTAATTTTTCCGTGTGCTTGATCTTATAGAATTCTTTGATGATGTCCGCGCATTCCGGTGCGGTCACCATCTGAAAGCCGCCGGCGATCTCGACGATCCGGATGCCGCTGGACCGTTCCTCATATTCTCTTTTGAGCGTTTCGATCAGCTGGCGGATATCGGACGTCTCGAGGTTCGGGAAGACTTTTTTTAAGTCTTCCAGGAGCAGGGGTTTATTATTGACGAAGATCAGCGATTCCAGCTCCGATTTTATCTTTTCTGAATCAAGAATATCGCTCATAAGGCGCTCGGCATTTTGGCCCTCGTCATGAGGGGTCGGATTTCCATCCTTAGTGTTTGATCTTTTGTTTGTAAACGAAATTCAGCAGTTCTTCAACGTCCCTGAATTGCGATTGTTTTTTGACGGCTTCCTGGACCATCTCTTTGGCTTCATTTTTCTTGTACTGCAGCTGCATCAGGATATCTACGGCTTCATCCATGACGTCTTTGGGGAGAGCGGCCGCCGTTGCTGCGGATTTGGATTCCTGGATCAGGCCGAATTTTCCGATTTTTCCCTGCAGTTTGGCAATGATCTCTTTGGCGCGCTGCGGCCCGATACCCGGCAAAGACCTTAAGAAAGACGCGTCCGCCTGGTCGATGGCGCGCGCGATGGCCGTGATGGATGTATTCAGGGCCCTGAGGGCCGCCTTGGGCCCGATACCGGAAACAGTGATGAATTCCTCAAAGAACTCTTTCTCTATCTCGTTTGTGAAACCGATGAGCACAGGCGTGCTGCGCGACGGCTCCAGATGATGATAATGGTACGTGATAAAGCGTATGCAGCCGTCTTGGTCGATGAAGTTCTCGATGGCAGACAAGGTGATCGTAGGCAGGAAGACTTCATAAGCAATGCCGTGATTCTCCAGGACGACAGAATGTTTGCGTTTTTCTATGAGTTTGCCGCCGATTCTTGCGATCATGGGATCAAGTTTTGTGAAAATTTTCTTTGGGGCCGCGGGCTGTTTTTGTCTCGAGATTCCTGCGCTGCCGTATTTCAAATGCGTGCGTGACAGCCAGAGAAACAGCGTCGGTCGTATCCACGGGCCCCAGCGAAGCGTGCGCCGCGCCGAAAGAGTGTTCTATCATTTTTTGGACCTGTTCTTTGGAGGCGTGCCCCTTGCCCGTGGTGATCTTTTTGACGCGGGTAGCCGGATATTCGAAGAAAGGGACCTGTTTCTCGTCCGCAAGCATGCAAATCACGCCCCGCGCGTGCCCTAAAAGCGATGCCGTTACAGGGTGTCTATAATGCGCATAGAGTTTTTCAAGCACCAGCGCCTCCGGTTTATACCGCTCCACGATCTGCGATAATTCCCGGTGAATTTGCGTCAGGCGTTTGGGCAAGCCGTCCTTGAGCCGGGTTTTGATAAAACCGGCATGCCGGATAATAAAACCCCGGTGGTCCGCTTCGATGAGGCCGTAGCCCGTCACATGCAAACCCGGATCGATGCCGAGGATGAGCATACGTCCCTTCTATTCTGATTCTTCCGCCGATTCGAGCAGTTCGTCGGGAATGTCGAAATTGGCGTAGACGTGCTGGACGTCTTCATGTTCTTCCAACGTGTCCATTAACGACAGGATCGTGTTGGCCGTATTTTTTTCCGTGATCTTAATGGTTGTTGTCGGGATCATGGTGATCTCGGCTGTTCCCATCGGGATTTTTTTGGCGCTGATCGCATTCTTGACGGCTTCCAGGTCCTGCGGTTGCGTCGTGATTTCGTGCTGGTCGCCTTCGCTCTTCATGTCCTCGGCCCCGGCATTGAGGACGATGTCCATCAGCTTGTCCTCATCGATGGTTTTCTTGTCGACCGTGATGAAACCTTTTTTCTGGAACAGGAAGCTGACGGCGCCCGCGGAGGCCATGTTGCCCCCTTTTTTTGACATCATGTTACGCAGCTCAGCCGTCGTCCTGTTTTTGTTGTCCGTCACGACGTCTATCAGAATGGCGATCCCGGCGGGCCCATAACCTTCGTAGGTCACCTCTTCGTAAGTTATGCCGGGAAGCTCCCCCGTTCCCCGCATGATCGCTTTTTCAATATTGTCCCACGGCATGTTGCCTTCTTTGGCTTTTGCCACAGCCGTGCGCAGGCGGATATTGGTGTCCATGTTACCGCCGCCGGAACGCGCCGCCGCCGTCAGTTCTTTGATCAGCTTTGTGAAGAGCTGGCCGCGTTTAGCGTCGATCGCCGCTTTTTTATGTTTGATACTTGCCCATTTTGAGTGCCCTGACATGCTAACCTCTCAATTTCCCGCTGAATCTTTTGTCTGGAGTTGACCCGGGGCCCTGTCAGCGTCCTTTGCAGAAACCTTGGGTCGTTTTTGCGCTGAATTTGCTGGTTTGGTCGCTTGCGCGCCTCTGTCAGCGTTTAAGCCAGAGGCGAGAGGCGTTCGTCTTTTATCCTTCGCGGAACGGATTGGCCGGACAATCCATGCTTATCCTTTGTGAAAGGATAAGCATGGATTGAGGCCGTGTTCAAAATAGACATATAAGCCGAGTTTTGTCTCCCCCGCTGTTTCGTTTTGGTTCGCCTGGTCTCACCAAAAGCGAAACAAAACGGCGGGGGCGATAGCCATTCGACTGGTCTCGCCAATTGCTTGGCGGGATCTAGCAGCCAACCCGTCCTGACGTCTTCAGACGGACCATCCTATTTCTTCCCCTTGATGCCAAGGGGAAGATGTCAGGACCTATTTGGCATTGCTCTGCGCAGAGATTGCCGCGTTTCACCCCCCCCACTGAATCGTTTTGCATTCGCAAAAGCGAATCAGTGGGGGGACTCGTCTCTGTGGCTCTGATCCGTCCGTCACGCAATGTAACGGAGGCGGTTGTTAGCCGCTGCGCTGTCCTCTAGAGCTCGGACTTTCCTCCCACGGGGGCCGTTTCGCGGCCCGGGGCGGCTATCCTGTCTATTTTGGAACGTTTTTTAGCAGCCTGGCGCGCCAGTTTATCGGCGCCTTTGTTTTTTTCCCTCGGGATCTGCTCGATGCTGTAATCTTCAAAGCTGCACAGCAGTGTTTGCGCCTGTCGGAAGAGATCCCGGATTGTTTCGTTTTTGACCTTATATTCGCCCGTGATTTGGCGGCAAAGAAGTTGGCTGTCGGAAAAAATATTGACCCGCCGGATTTTCATTGTCAGGGCTTCCTGTAAAGCCGTGATCAAAGCCGTGTATTCGGCGACATTGTTGGTCTGGCGCCCGATATACCTGGAGATATTTTTTACGGGGACTTCGGCCTGGGAGAAAATCACGCCTACGCCCGCGTCTCCGGGGTTTCCCATCGATGAACCGTCAATGTAGATGTCCACGGTTTTAAGGTTGAACATCTTCTTCCAGATAAAGGATCCGGGCGCAGCTTTCGCACGTGATCAGGTGATGATACATCTTGATTTCATGGATCACCTGGTGCGGGACGCGCATATGGCACCCCTCGCATGAGTTATTGATGACACTGACCAGGGCCACGCCCCCGCGGCCATGAAGAATGTGCTCGTACATCTGGAGAATTTTTTTGTCGACATCGGCGGAAGCGATCTTTCTTCTGCCTTCCAGGGCCTGGAGGGCTGCTTGCATTTCTTTGGATTGTTCTTCAATGACCCGTTTTTTGTCGTTATAGATCTTTTCTTCACCGCCCAGGGCTTTTTTTTCGTTTTCGACCGATGACTTCGCCTGTTCGATCTCGTCCATCAGCTTGAGGATTTCTTCTTCAATAATGGACTTGTCGGCCTTCAGGCTTTCGATCTCGGCAAGCTTGGTCTGGTATTCCTTGTTTGTTTTGAGCTGGCCGAGCTGTCCCTGAGATTTCTTGATTCCCTCTTCTTTGGCGGCGAGTTCTCCCTCTTTTTCTTTTTGCCGCAGTTGCATCTTCTGCTTGCTTTCTTCCAGGGATTTATATGTCGTTTTTTTGTCTTCAAATTCTTTTTGTAAGGCTTCCAGAAGGACCGGGACCTCTGCCTGTTTTCGGTTCAGTTCGAATATCTGCCTGTCCATCTTCTGAAGCTCAACAAGTTTTTTCAGCTCTTCGCTTATGTTTGGCGTCGACAACTCATGCTCCTTAACTTGACGTTGACTATGATGAGGTTACATCCGCACGTCCGGTGCACATTTCGTCCGAGGCTGCTGATCCGTCCCGAGCCGCTGTTGCCTCTGCTGATCGGCGGCGAGGGAAACCTTCGACCGTTGTTTTTTTCTTCCCTCGTTTCGGACCGTTAGACTACGGAAACTCGGGACTCGTCTTTTCTTCGAAAAGACTTCGTGGGCGCAGAAGGACTTGAACCTTCGACCTCTGCCATGTGAGGGCAGCACTCTAACCAGCTGAGCTATGCGCCCGAAATCCAGTTATCAAAAACCAGCAGACCAAATATGCGACGGTTCCGGCCGAACAAACGTGAGCGTCGGGAAGCTACGCGCTCGCGGAACACCATCATGTTATATTTCGGTGACGTCCCAAGGTCCCGTGTTTCTTGGATGCATGGACCAAGGGAAAGCCCTGAGATTTTTTATTTCATTCCTCGCGGCGCATGACTTCATTTGCAGCCGTTCGGGATTCGCTTTTGCAGAGCAAAAGCTCATGGGCCCAGGAGGACTCGAACCTCCGACCAAGTGATTATGAGTCACCTGCTCTGAACCGACTGAGCTATGGGCCCTGATATCTTCAGATGAGTTATCGGACTTTCGCCATCATGTGTGTTTTTTAGGGTCCTGTGACATGATTTGTGGTTCCTGCGCCTTGGTCATCAGGGCACAAAAGCGCTCAATTTTTTGTCCGGCCCACAGTCAAAAACAGCATAAATCCAGACAAATATTATATATACGGCTTATGAATAAATCAATGATTTTGTTCGCATAGGAGGCTTAAGTTCGCGGGTGGGGCACCGCAGTTATAGGGTCGGGGTTCCCTTCGTTTCCGGAATCCCACCCATGAAACCCAAAGTGTTTCTTGGGTGCCTGCTTGTCGGCAGGCAGGACTATCTCACCAGTGAACGGGTTAGTTGGGGGCTGAGGTCGAGGCACAACGAGGGCCTTGCAGGGTGTTGGCTGGAATAATAAGGGCACGCTGTGTGTTTGTTCGTGAAGGGGGAATGTCCTGCGGCGATTAAGATTTAAAATTGCGCCTTAAGAACTGGGCCAGCATTTCCTGGTTTTTTTCAGGCATAAAGCTGAAAAATGCCCCTGTTTCATAGCCGATTCTGTTATCTGTATCCCAGGGGGTGTCGATGACATGGGACGGTCCCGAGCGGATGATTTCAACGACAGCCGTGACGTAGCGATAATTATCCAGGTGGATGTTGACGGCGAGTTCAGAGCCCGCAGACAGGACGCTGGGTGTTTCAAAAAGCATACCCCCCATGCTCAGGTTTTTGATGCCTGTCTTAACGAAATTCGGATAGACATAATATTCTCCGGCCAGCTGGAGCGACAGCCGTTTATACCGGCGGCGGTTAATGCCCGTATAAAGCCCGTTGGAGATTTCTTTGTCCATCAGATTGTCCCGCAGGAGCACATCATCACGATATTTATCGAGTTCGAAATCTTTGAAGCAGGAGCCGTAATATCTTTCTACGCTTTGCCGGATCTCCGTACGGGTGCTGATGAGGACGACGATCTCGCAACGGCTGATCTGGCGGATGAGTTCGATGACCCCCTTGTTGAGGGGATCGGCCATGGCAATGGTTAGCAACTTGTCATGTTTCTCGATGGGCAGAATGCAAAAATCACAGGCAAACTCCGCCGGAATGCACGCCAGGGCGTCTTCGGCGGCGGCATAAGATTTCATGGGGATGTAAGAGTAACCGAATTCACACGTCAGGTGGGTCGTAATATCCGTATCTTTGATATAGCCTAATTCAATGAGCCTCTGGCTGAGGTATCCGCCCTTGATCTTTTGGTGATCAAAAGCATCTCGAAGCTGTTCGGACGTGATGAGCTTTTTCTCGATAAGAGAAGTGCCCAGGTTGATTTCCGTGTTGAGATTCATAAACATAGGCGCACCCCGTTGTCCATTCTTTATTGCGAGTTTCCTATATCGTGTCTTGGCAGGATAAAAAACTGCCAAAACCCCCTTTCTCCCCCGGATGACATAGAATAATACCTCAAGAATAGTATAACATATGAAATGAGTAAGGAACAGGTAGGATTGTAACATGTTCAAATATATATTGTTAGGTTAATTGAGACGCGAGGACTCTTTGAGGCTATTCGGTATTCGTACTTGAGAGGTCAGGGGTCAGAGGAGTATCCCGGCGATTATTCCTGCGAGGAGTAAAAAATTGAAGAAAAGGACGATTTCTGATGTTAAGGCATCTGCGTTAACAGGGATTTCTTTTGAAAAAAGTTTGATGATTTTGATGGCTGTTGGCGTGGACGCAAGAACGAGAAGCGCCGGCCACCGAATGATCCCTGCCATCACAGCGGCGCCGATGATGGGGTACGGCAAGACGGCCATGAACGTAAATAGTCTCTTTCCCGCCTGGGGCGTCATGATGGTTGCCAGTGTTTTGATGTTTTTGCGGGCGTCGAATTCCCGGTCTCGAAGGTTATTCGCAAACAAGACAAGGGCCGCGAGGATCCCCGTAGGGATGGATAAAAGAAATGTATCTGTGGGGAAAGTACGCGTCTGGACAGCGCAGCTGCCCATGATGATGAGCGGGCCGAATGCCAGGAACACGGCCGGTTCTCCCAGGGCGATATATTTAAGGCTGTATTGCCGCAGCCCGGTATAAAAAATATTGAGGATGATGCCGAGGCCGATGATCGGCGCGAGCCAGGCTGTCCTGAAGGCCGCCAGGGACCCTCCGATCGCCAAGGCCAGGGTCATGAAGGTTATGGCGATCCCCAGGAGTGTTTTCGGGCTTAACCATCCCTCAAAGACTCCGTGCGGCCGGTAAAGGACGGTCGGCGAATCCGGGGAATCGACACCGTTTTTGAGATCGAAGTAGTCATTGAAGGCATTCGCAGAGGCGTGCATGGCGCAGGAACCGATAAGGACAAGCAGGTAGAGCAGAACGGATGTTTCTGCGCTTTGCGCGGCCCAAACCGTGCCCAGGGTTGCTGACGAGATGGTGATAGGGAGAGACCAGCCCCTGGTAACGATGAGGAGGCGCCGCAGGACGATCGGGACGTAGGGGTTGAGGCAGACTATTGTAATGGGGTGTTTTCCCGGAGAATCTTGTCGTGCAGGGAGTTCTCAAAATATTCTTTTTTACCGAAGCCGTCGTTAAGTTCGGCAATGATGAACCAGATGGCCCCGATCAGCAACAACTCCGTCAAGAACAACCACGGGTAAGCGCCTAGCATCTTGAGTCCTTTTTTTCATGGACGATCATGAGCTGTTGAAGCGGCTTGCGGCATCCCTTCGCTGTTTTGCCCTCAGGGTAGCCTAAGGCAACGGCGGCAAGAAAGTCCAGGTCTGCGTTCAGTTTTAAAAAAGCGGCGACTTCTTTTTTCTTGTTGAGGATTTCGCCCAACCAGCAGCTTCCGATGCCGAGGTCCTGCGCTTCCAGGAGCATGTTCTGGATGGCGGCGCCCAGGGCCATCAGGTCTTTTTCCCTGTTATAGGAGTCGGCCGTATCCATGCAGACAATAAGCACGGCCGCGGCACGGCGGATCACTGAACCGTATTTCGTGAAGGCGGCGACGCCATCCCGGCGCTTGTCGTCGTCAATGACGAGGAATCTCCAGGGTTGGTTATTGAGGCCTGAGGGGGCCCAGCGCCCCGCTTCGAGAATTTTTTTTATGTCCTGCGGGGCGATCTTTTTGCGGCCAAATGATCGCACGGAACGTCTTTGCGTGATGGCCGTCAGGATGTCTTTCATATGGGCTCAAATGGCGTGGCGTCCGTTTTTTTAAGCATCGAAAGCCGTCCGTGTCGCGCAATGTCCTTCGGTCTGGAACTCCGCGGGCCGCCTTCGGCCCTGGCGGCCACAGCGAACCCGCAGAACTCCGTCAGAGGACTAGTATTCTCGCTCGTGGGCGAGCGTCATATCGAGGAATGTCCTGAGTTTTCGGGAACGCGAAGGATGCCTGAGTTTACGCAGGGCCTTGGCTTCGATCTGGCGGACACGTTCGCGGGTCACCTTGAAGACATTGCCGACTTCTTCGAGGGTTTTCGGAGAACCGTCAGAGAGCCCGAAGCGCAGCATCAGTATCTTTTTCTCTCTTTCGGTCAGGGTGTCGAGGGCCGAGTTCATCTCGTCCTTGAGCATGACATGGACGGTGGCATTGGCCGGCGAGACGGCGCGTTTGTCTTCGATAAAGTCGCCAAAATGCGTGTCGCCTTCGTCCCCGATCGGCGTCTGCAGGGAGATCGGTTCCTGGGCGATCTTGAGGATGTTTTTGATCTTGTCCTGCGGCATGCGCATGGATTTTGCGATCTCTTCGGGAGAAGGCTCGCGCCCGTATTCCTGGACAAAGATACGCGAGATGCGGATGATTTTATTGATCGTCTCCGTCATATGGACGGGGATGCGGATGGTGCGGGCCTGGTCTGCGATCGAACGGGTGATGGCCTGCCGGATCCACCATGTCGCATAGGTGGAGAATTTATAGCCGCGGCGGTATTCGAATTTTTCGACGGCCCGCATCAGGCCGATGTTGCCTTCCTGGATCAGGTCCAGGAAGGACAGGCCGCGGTTCGTATAGCGTTTGGCGATGCTGACGACGAGCCTGAGGTTTGCTTCGACCAGGGCCTTTTTGGCTCTCTGGAACCGGGAATGGCGGATTTTGATGAGTTTGAGCTGTTCCTTGAACTTTTTCGGCGGCATGCCCATGTGGCGCAGCGCCCTGTTCCTCTTGAGCCGCAGGCCACGGACGTCGCCTTTTGTTTTCTTTTCCCGGATCCTCTTGAGTTCTCTTTCAGCGGAATCCGCCTGCCTGACAAGGCCGCTCATGCGGTGGGTGATATCTTCGAGGGCCGGTGTC
>JAQUOM010000022.1 GCA_028717105.1 Candidatus Omnitrophota bacterium | reverse complement strand
CAACAGAACTATCGGAAACCCCCTTGGAAGAACCTTCGTGGTTCGGCTTAACGATAAAAGGAAATCTCATCGAATCGAGATTGTTGAAATCATACGATTCATCCGCCAGGAAAAATTTCGGCGTCGCTACCCCTTCGCTTAAAAAAACTTTCTTCGCCATCGCTTTGTCCAGCGTCAAGCTCATCGTCAGGCCGTCTGAACCCACATACGGGACACCGAGGACATCGAGGACCACCGGCACCTGGGACTCACGATTCCTGTTGCCCAGGCCTTCGCAGATGTTCAGGATGATATCAATGCCCTCGAGCTCGCCGGCGCGGCTCAAAAGGTTCCTGACGTTGCCGATCCGGACAACCTTGTGCCCGCCGGATTCCAGGGCATCCACGACCTCCTGGATCGTGGCTTCGTGATCAAGCTCCGCCAAGTGATCCGACGGTACCCCTGCGGCCGCCGGATGGTCGCTTTTCAGATCATATGTAAAACCTATCGTCTTTCCCATAAATTCCATCGTCCTTTTGCAGGGCCGAAAAATAAAAAAAGGGACCCCGCTTTCGAGAGCCCCTTAACACAATAACTTTTTGATTTGGATCTCCTTTTTAAATAACGACGCAAGTTACGGAACTATCCGGCGGCATAATTTGTTTGTCGGCATTTTATCCTTGATATGTACCTTGATGCATTCGTGAGGTAAATGTCAGGGATCTCTCCGGCCCGACAAGGAACGCTTTCTTTGTCCGCGGCCATGGATGCCTTATTTGAAAATTATCACAATAAATTACCGTTGTCAAGATTTTTCAATCACTTATGCCGATTTTTTGCGGTTATTTTTCCGTCGGATAAAAATATTTTTATCATAAATGAAAAAAATATTCGCTCCTGAAAAATAATTCGTAAATTTTTTTCTAAAACTGGCTGCGCCGCTCGAATGTCAGGCAAGAAAACAGCCCGAGGGCGGCGATCAAAAGGAAAGATTGGAGGATATAGAACCCCGCGGAGATATCCAGATGGAAAAAACGGAGTTCTTTCATGGAAATACCGAGAAGGCCATTGATCTGCGGCAGGACATTCAGGCCCAGGCGCGCCGCCTTTTCAAAAAAGGCCGGCCAACCCAGGCGTGCGAAGACCAGGCGCGCGGATGAAACACCGAAACCGGCGATCACAACGAAAATAGTAAGGACGCCGGCCATCATATTGGGCATGAGCGAATGGAAAAAGACGACAAGGCTGACATAGAGAATCCCCAGGAGGGCAGCGACGGAAAATCCGCTCCAGACGTACGGCAACAGCATCCTCTCGTGCGACAGGACGACCAGCCAAATGCCCATCGTCATCAGAAACCAGTTGATCAGGATCATCTGATAGAGGCCGAGAAGGACGCCGGCCATGATCTGCCATCGTCTCACAGGCCGCGACAGGAGCAAAACGAGCCTTTCGAACGCCAGGTAATTCTGCATGGTGTTGAGCGAGACGAAAACGGCAATCAACAGGACAAAAATATGGATGGCGACAAAACCGATCTGCAAAGACGAGGCCAGGGCCGGCTGATTATCAAAAACCTTCGGATCGGCGACCATATAGGGAACGTTGGCCATCAAGATGAAGAGAAAAGACAAAAGAAGAAAGCCGTACATCATCTTCTCGCGAACGGCGGCACGGTAAACGTCGCCTGCGATCAACCGGATCTGCCAGAAAAAAAGCAGCGGGCCTTTCATGCATCCTCCTTGACGAGTTGCAGAAACACCGGCTCCAGGCCGCCCTCGGCGGCAAAATCCTGCGCCGGCGCGACCCTCAAGAGGCGGCCGCGGGCAATGACGGCGACGCGGTCGGAAAGCCTCTCGATCAGCGGCAGGGTATGGGACGACAAAAAAACGGTCCTCCCCTTCTTCTTGAGCATGGCGACGATATCCCGGAAGCGCTCGACGGCCAGCGGATCCAGATAGACGGTAGGCTCATCAAAAAAAACCAGGTCGGGGTCGTGAACGAGGGCCAACGCAAGATCCAGAAGGCGCCGTTGCCCCATAGAAAGGCTGCGCACGAATGTTGCGCGTTCCCGAAGAACGAAACCTACCATCTCGAACATAGAAGAGATGCGCTCCCGGACGGCGGCGCGCGACAAGCCGTAGAGACGCGCAAAAAAAGACAGGAGTTCTGTCATCGTCATGTCGCCCGGCAAATACGTGCTCTCCGGGACATAACCGATGCGATGCAAGGGCCAGACCTGGCCGCAACGGAAGGGCCGTGCGAAAATTTCGATGGCGCCGGCCGAAGGACGCGAAATGCCCGTAAGCATATGCAGGGTCGTTGTTTTCCCCGCACCATTAGGCCCCAAGAAACCAAAAACCTCCCCGCGGCGGACCTCCAATGACAAATCGATAACAGCTCGGACGCGGCGGCGGGCGAAGAAAAAACCGCTCTCGTAATCCTTGGCGAGACAATCCGTCTTTAAGATGACATCCTGCTGCTGAGTCTGGGCCATATCCCCATCTCTTTGAGCTGCCGGCGGCAATCCCCGACATTCCTGAAGACGACCGAACGGATCCCGCGCCTTGAGGCGGCCGCGACGAGGTCCTCCCTGTCGTCGATATAAAGGACTTCCGACAGGCGGCAGGCCGACGCCCGGATCGCCCGGTCGTAAATGACCTTGTGGGGCTTACGGTGGCCGACCTTGTAAGATAAAAAAATATCGTCAAAGACATCCAGGTGCCGTGGAAAATTTCTGCGGATATAGCGGTAATGCAGTTCGTTGATATTGGAAACAAGGTGGAGACGAAAGTCCTTTTTGAGTTCCTCAAGCCACGTCACCATGCCGATGGAATCGAAAAATATCTCATTCCAGAACGCGCAGAAATCCCGATACGCCAATCCCTGAAGGGCCAGGGCCTGCCCGATCTTGCGGAAAAAAACGCGCGAAGAGATTTTTCCCTCTTCATAATCTTTCGTGAAAGGGGAATCGAAGAACAACTGATAGATCTCGTCGGAGGACTTGGCGCAATACGGCAGGATGCGGCGCACGGCGATGCGATGGTCGAAATTCAACAGCACATTCCCGAGATCGCAAAGGATCAACTTCACGGCGGCGGTGCGCCCTCGACCCCTCTCCAAAGACCGGACGGCGCCTAATTGTTTTTTTTCGGAGGCTTTTTGAAGAGATCGAGAAAACTGTCTTCGTATTTTTCGTAGACGTTCCATTTGTCCAACTCTTTTTTAAGCTCGATCGCGCGGGAAAGGTCCTTTTTGGCCTGCCGGAACAATTCATCGATCCTGCCCCTGGCTGAATCCGGCAGATCCGCCGACTCCGCCAGCCCCCTCTTGATAATATCAATCTCTTTCTGGTCGATGGGCTTTTCTTCCTCCGGAGGGTTTTTAAGATATTCAATCAGGTGCTCGATCTCCTGGTTGATCTGATCGGCGTGTTTCTGCAACTCATCAAGATCCAGCGACAGGTTCAAGTAGCGGGCCAGGACCTCCAGGACCATTTTGGAAGCCATGGGATTTTCGATCTGGATGGTGTAAAGAGGGATCTCTCCCAAAAGACAGACGCCGTCGAGCCCCTTCTCCTTGGCCACCCCGAGGATGAGGCCGTTTAAGCCGCTGATCTGGCCTGAAGGCATGCTCTTGACGTTCGCTTTCTCGAACTGTTCCAAAATTTCTTTTTTCGTGGAGACGGCGTAGACTTCGGGGACCTGCGTATGTTCGATCGGGAGCGGCATGGCTGCGAACGTATAGACCGTGCGGACCTTCATGGAGATGATGAAATCCACGATCTCGGCGGCATATTCATACCCCTTCTCGATGAAAGGCTGGGCATCGCTGATAAAAATGATCAGGTCGGACGCGCCGCCCGGATTCCGGAAGAAATAAAAATGGCCGACGGGATGCTGGGGGACATCGATCAGATTGTTCTCAATCCAGACGCCGGACGGATGAAAATACTCGCAAGATTCCAGGGACGCAAACTCCTGGGCGCCCAGCTTGTCTTTAAGATACATGGCAGCCTTGAGCGCCACATCCCCCATACCGGGCCACGCCGCTATCAAGACGGGATTCTTCAGGCGAATCCGTTTTTTTATGGTGATGGATTTCATGATGGAAGCTTATTCTATCCCTTTTTGAAAAACAGTTCAATAGAAGAATCACCTGCCGGGCCCTGAAGAAAAGCCGGTATCGAAAGTCTTGATAAAACGCTCCAGGATCCGCGCACCGCGATACATGTCGGCGACCCGGACAAATTCATCCGTGGCATGGGCACAGCCGCCGGCGCCCCAGCCTGTGGCTACGGCCGGGATGCCCTTACGTTTAAAAAAGGTGATGACGGTCGCCCCTTCGCTTCCCCTGACAGGAGAAGATGCAACGACCCCCTTTGCGGCGGCCCGGAGAGCGCGCACGAGAGGATGGTCCGTCGCGATCTCATAAGGCTGCTGGATATCGTGAATCTCAAGCCTGAAGGGCACCCCGGTGCCGCGAAACGTCTCCCGGACCTGCTCCAGGATCGCCGGGGCGGCCATGCCGGGCAGAAAACGCAGGTCCACCTCAAATTCACACCAGTCCGCCACCATATTGACCTTATCGCCGCCGCAGATCGTTCCGATATTGACCGTCGGCGGCTTAAGAAGGGCGTGCCGCCGAAAAGGCAATTTTATCTTCTTGAGCGCAGAGATCAATACCACGGCCCTGTCGATAGCGTTGACGCCCCGGGAAGGATAGGCGCCGTGTGCCTTGCGGCCGGGCACCCTGACCTTAAAATGAATAAGCCCTTTTTGCGCGGTAATAATGTTGAACTCGTCGGAATCCAGGATCAAGGCGTAGTCGGGCTTCCGGCGGCAACGCTCGAGCCAGGGCACCAGCCCCTTGCCGGACCCCGTCTCTTCATCCGCCGTTGCCAGGAAAACCCAATCCCCCCTTAAAACGGCGCCGTCTTCCTTCAGGCTGTGAAGGGCCTCCATGGCCACGGCGAGGTTCCCCTTGCAATCCGTTGCACCGCGGCCGTAGATCCTCCCGGATACTGTCGCGCCGGAAAACGGCCCGTGCTTCCAGCCTTTGCCCGCCGGGACCGTATCGAGATGCGGCGAAAGCAGGACCGAATACCTCTTCGAACGGCCCGGCAAGACCGCTATCACATTGTCCCGCCGCGGATAATATCTTAAGATGCGGGACGCAAGGCCGGCACGGCGCAGATAAGATGCCACAAAACGAGCAACAGCCCTTTCGTCCCCCGGGGGGTTTTCGGAATTGATCCTCAACAATTGCCGGGTCAATCTGACAAGGCGTTTCTTGTTAATCATCTTCACTCCCTTTACGGCTTATCACTTGAAACGCACAGCTTTAAACAAGGTACCCCATCCTCTGGAGGAGTTCTCTGTCTTCTTTCCATTTTTTATCTGCCTTGACCCAAAGATCAAGGAAAAATTTCTTCCCATAGATGTCTTGCAGTTCTTTGCGGGCGCTCTCTCCGGCCTTTTTGAGGATCGCTCCGTTTTTTCCGATCGCGATCGCCTTTTGCGTCTCCCTTTCGACAAAAATGGTCGCCTTGACGTACGTCAGCTTTTCGCTGCGGTCGACGATCTCTTCGGCAAGGACAGCCAGGGAAAACGGCAATTCTTCCCTCAGCAGAAAGAGAAGTTTTTCGCGGATGACATCCTGGACCGCCAGTTGCCGCGGAAAATCCGTCAGGACATCCGCAGGATACAAGGCCTCCCCTTCCGAAAGACGCGCGAAGATCTCCTCCACAAGCTTGTCGATATTGGTCCCCTTGATCGCCGACATAGGCACGGGCATTAAACGGTCCGTGGCCCCGCTGACAGGACGACCGAGGGCTCGCTCCCAAAGCGACACATATTCCGAGATATACTGCGCCGGTAAATCCACCTTGTTCAATCCCAGGATGACCGGCGCGCGGGCACGATGAAGCCTCTGGACAGCCGCCTCCTCCTCTTCTCCGACATGCTTGGAAACATCGACGATATGCAAGATCACGTCTGCGCCTTCGACCGAGTCATTGATCAGGCCGACCATGGCGCGGTCCAAGGCATGGCGGCTCGTCTGCAGGCCCGGCGTATCGCAAAAAACGACCTGCCCCCGGACATCATTGATGATGGCCCGGATCTGGTGCCGCGTCGTCTGCGGCACAGGAGACACGATCGCCACCTTCTCACCAGCCAAATAATTCAAAAGCGTTGATTTGCCGACGTTCGGCCGCCCGACTATCGCCACCATGCCGGATTTCATGGGATTTTTTCTCCTGCAGGCTCTTCCCGCGGAAATAATTCGTAAAGTTCCTCTTTAAACAGCACCTGGTTCAATAAAGCGTGGTGCCAGTCTTCATTGGTCTTGATGCCGGCCATTTTGACGCGATAAAGATCCTTCAAGGTCTTCCTGAAAGCGAAGCACTCGTCATACGCAAGGCTGGAACGCACCATAAAGACGCGGCGGCCCGCCGCTAAGACCGGATCGATCGCCTCTCTGTAAAAAACCTTCAATTCATCCCCGCGGCATGTCACGGGCCTGACAACGACCTCCCGATCCGTATAGAATTGCAGGAAAATCGCCTCGTCCACGGCGATAACGACGCTGTCCGACGGAGTCTTCGAAGCGACCCATCGGGCGTAGTCCGCCTGCAAGGCATGGCGGTGCCTGAATTCCATGGCCGGCAAATCACGCCAGAAACCCGCCAGGGCCAGCCATAAAAGAATGACGAAAGCGCCGTACGCCGCCCGGCCGCGATAGGAACCGAGAAAATACCCTTGGGCGGCCAGGAGCGGCAGCCACCCGATCACAAGATAACGCACGCCGCTGGAAGAGACGTTGCCGTAAAATATCTGAAAAACACAAAACCATAACAATAAAAAAACAAGTTCCTTCAAACGCCTGTGAATAAAAAGAAAACCCAGCCCGCAGACCGCCATCAGCACCCCTTCCGGCCGCAGGGAATCGACGAGCCAGGCGATGGATTTCGGAAAAATAAACGAGACGGGGCCCAGGAAACTGGCCTGGCGGCTGGTGGAAAGAACGTCATGAAACTGGCCGAACCCCTTCTGCATGAGCATCGGCAGGTAATAAATAAAGGCCGTCGCCAGAGAAAGCCCGGCAAAAACAAAAAGGTCCCTGAGACGGGAGGCCTCCGTGCGCCCATAGCGTGCCAAAAGATAAAGAAGAGGCGCCAGGACCAAGAGGTCCGAGAGGCGCGTCGCAGCGCAAAAACCAAGAAAAGCGATCGCATAAAAAAAACAGAGCCGGCGGCCGTCTTTGAGATAACACAACAAGAAATAAGCGCTCGCGAGTGAAAAAAAGATGCTCAGTGTCAGACTTTTGCCGAACGTCGAAATGGCGACATGAGCGCCCAACAAGGCCAGAAGGATGGCGCTGTAAAAAGCCCGGCGGGAATGGAGCCCTGAAGGCCCGGGTTCGGCCTTGCCGGCCCATCCGGGAACATTCCCCGGCGGGACCTCAGGCAAAGGCCCGGCGGTTGGAAGATGCCGGGCCGGCATCGAAGGATCGAAAAGTTTCTCCAGGAAAAAAAAGAAAACCACGACCCCGGCGGCGCCGAAGAACACGCTCATGACATTCACGCAGAACACCGGGTCGGCCGCGCCGAAAAAACGCAAGACGACGATGAAAACGGCGCCCATCACGACGGTCAAAGGATAACCGGATCCGTGCTCATACTGAAGAAGGCCGGTCGCCAGCGTCTTTTGCGCGCAGATCGCCAAATCCAGCGTATCGTAATGGAACGGCCCCTTGCTGATGAGCATAAAACGCAGGGTAAAAGCCAGCACAAAAAGCAGGCAAACAAAACCAGCGCGGCGCATGGAAGACAAAGATAAATTCATAGATATGTGTTTTTATTATCGTATCAGAACGCCTGATTGATGCCGACCCAGACACGGGGCCCTTTTTTCTCGCCGTCCAACGGAAATGCCGTATCGATCCGCAAAGCAAAACGCTCCGCTGCGCCCGCCACATCAAAAAAGAAACGCAGGCCGAACCCCGCATCTTTTTTGAAACCGGGTTCATTAAAATGATCGGACCAGGCGGAACCTGCGTCGAAAAAGACGACCCCTTGCACCTCGCCTAAGGAAAAAAGCCGGTAAGGCATGCGCACATCGAGGTCGCGAGCGAGCGGAAAACGATACTCCAGGCTCCCCAGCAGGACAGAACTGCCCTGAATACTTTTATAATCGTAGCCGCGAAGGTCTGTGCCGGAACCAAGATAAAACAGGTATTTGTCCTCCGGATACCCCCATCCGCCCTTCAACCGCAGGGCGATCTTGTGCCCCCGCGCGATCTCGGTATATTTGTCCCATTCCACGGATGTGCGCACAAAAGCTTCGGTGCCGCCCAGCAGATGGCCGCCGACCTCTTCGGTCACATTCAGCTTGTACCCGACGCTGGGATCGGGGAAAGGCCCGGCGTTTACCGATTCATACGTCAGCCCCGCGATCGTCTCTTTTTTCTGACGGTATCGCAGGCCCTGCGCCTCCTCGCGCGCGCCAAGAAAATCTTTGCTGCCCAGGCTCTTATTATGCAACAAATAGAGCGTCACGTGGCTGTTGGTCTCAAAGAGGCTGTACGCCAGAGCCAGCTCCCTGCGCAGATAAAGCTTGTAGGAAAACAGGTCCTCTTCTTTTTCTCCCAGGGCGTTCTGATGAAAAACCTCAAAACCCCAGCTCAGGTAGGTGCCGAAGACGTTGTTCTTCTCGAAACCGACCGACGATTTCACGCTTTCGGAACCGAAATCATAATGCGATGCCCCGTAAAGAAGATAGTCGCCCGGCCTCTGAAAACTGGTTTTCAGGCCCACTCCGTATTTTGAAAAACTCGGGCCCGTAATCCAGCTATAAGCGTCCTGGGGAACAAAAAGCGGGATCTCATAAAGCGGATGATACAAAGGCACCAGGCGCGCGTGAAGGCGCCGCGGCCAGACGTCATCGACCCTGTCGACTTCCAGGATCTGGCCTTCATCGTCGGCACGGGCCTCTTTCAAGACTTTATCCTGCGGCAAGGGGATCAATTCTTTTTTTGCCTTCCCGTCGGAAACGACGACCTCCTGCGAGCCGTCGGTGAAATCCATCTTGACCTCTACGGGCATGACCAGATCGCCCTGACGACGCAGGCGCAAGGCGTCTTTTTGACGATCGAGCCTGTAGTTTGTGCCGCCTTTTCCGTAGAGCCACTGGTCAAAAAACCAGGAAAGATCCTTTCCGGATTCCTCGCCAGCCATCCGCGTAAAATCTGAAAGATCGGCGGTCTGATACCGGTGCTTCTCGTAATACCGCCGCATGAAATGCTGAAATTTTTCTTCCCCTAAAAGCCCGGACAGCATGGCGACCACGGCCGACCCCTTGCCGTAGGCCACGGTAAAGATCATGCTCGGCTCAAAAAAACTCGATATATCGCTCATAACAGGTTTATCCAGGCCCTTTTTGGCAAAATACCACCACCGGTACGTCCGCGCGGCATCAAAAGTCGGATCGGGAATGACGGCCTCCATCCACCGGGGCATATCGATAATCTTGGCCTCGGGCCCGTATTTGTGCTCGAGATATTTCAGGATCCAATAAGAATTGATGCCTTCATCGAGCCAGAGCTGCCGGAATTCATCGTTGCCGACGACGTTATACCACCACTGGTGGCCCGTTTCATGGGACACGAGGAAATCAAAATATCTGTCCAAAAACACGGGCATCTCATAGAGACGCGAATCCAGAAAGATCATCCCGGAGTTCTGGCTGCCGCCATAACCCAGGTAGATGGGCGCGATGGAAAACCGCTTGTAAGGATAGGCGCCGAACATCCGGCCGTAATACCTGATGAGGTCCGCGGCCGACCTCGCGGCCTTGCGGGCCTGGGCCTCGTCCCTGGCGAAATAATAAGACTGGATCAAAACGCCGTCCTCTTCGATCTCATAGACGCCGTAGTCGCGGCTGACGGCCAGGCTCAATTCGCGCAAGGGATGGGATGAAACCGCCCGGACCGTCACGCGCCCGTCATCGGCAACGCGCCTCTCCACCTCGTCGCATCCGCTGACAAACGCATACCCCCCGGGCAGTTCAAATGTCAGGCGATACAAGGCCGCATCGCTGACATAAGGCATATGAAGCAGGTAATCCGGATGGTTGAGCCACCGGCCGTCCGCATAGACGCTTAAAACGGGATACCACCGGTTGAAGGCGAACGTCTCTTTGTGCCAGCCATAACGGCCATAACGATGCGGCAGACGGGCCTTAAAAGAAAGGTGCAATGTCAGCGTTCCGCCGTCCGCCAACGGCTGGTCCAGAAGAATCTTCAGCACGGTCTTGTCTTTTCCTTCGATCGCAAAGGAAAGGCCCGTCTGCGCTCCTGCCTCTTTGCGGCTGACAGACTCAAGCTCAAAAGACCCCTGATCAAAACCGTCCGGGAAAGGATTGATCTTAAAATAACTGGCGTAACGATATATCTCCCGGATCTCTTTCTTGGAATAATGATGGTTGGGATAAATGCGCAGATAAACAGCGTCAAGGGAATGACCGGTATCGTTGGTGAACGTCAGGAGTTCCTCGCCCGAGAGCGATTTTGATTCCGGAAAAAACTGCGCCGACAGTTCGTAATGGACGTCCTCGAAGGCCCACGCCCGGCCGCCGAGCGCCGCAACCGCCACAAAGAAGCCCCAAAGGCCTAATTGTCGAAAAAGTCTAGCATTTTTCATCATGGATGGGACACGCCGCGCATTTTTCCTGCGTCTTCCTGCAATAATCCTTGCCGAGCCGGACGATCAAGGCATGATACTCATTAAAAAGGGCGGTGTCCGCGGGCAGGCCTTCCATAAACATCTTCTGCAGATCCTCATAAAGCGCGTCGGGAGCCGCCAGGCCGTGACGAGCCGTCCAACGCCGGGTATAGGCATCCACAACAAAAACAGGCCTGGAAAAAGCATACAACAGGATGGAATCCGCCGTCTCCGGGCCGATGCCGTTGACGCCGAGCAGCTCCCGGCGAAGCCGCTTTGTTTCCACGCGGCCCATCCGTTGCAGGCTGCCCCCGAAACGCACCTGGATAAAACGCAGGAAATTCTTAAGACGCCTGGCCTTGATGTTGTAATAGCCGGCCGGCCGGATCAGCCGTGCCAGTTTTTTTTCGCTCAAGCGCATCATGGCCTTTAACGAAAGACTTCGCGCCTTTTTGAGATGAGCGATGGCCCGTTCGACATTCTGCCAAGAAGTGTTCTGCGTCAGGATCGCGCCCACCATCACCTCAAAAGGCGTCGAAGCGGGCCACCATCCCTGCGGGCCGAAATGCCTATAAAGCTTTCGGTATGTCCCCGTCAGCCGATGTCTCATACGCCTCTGAGCTCCATCAACAGGAATTCCCCGCCGGCCGCATCTTTTTATTCATCCTGAGCGGCCCCGGATGATCCGGCAGAAACCTTCCGCGGAGGATTCCCCAAAGACAACGGGTTATATCCTTCCATGGACAGAACGGTGTAGGCGGTAGCCGCGACAGAGCCGGTCCTGTTCCCCTTAGGCGTGCGCCAGCCATGCCCGGTATCGGCGAACTCATGCGACGCATAAGGCAGGCAAAAATCACCCTGCCCCACAGGTGAAGGGCTTGTGATGATCATCTTGGTGAGTTCCACGATATAATCATTAGCGAGCCGCCGGTATTCGCGCGCCTTCTCCTCTTCTCCTAAAGCCGCGTGGTAGTCCGCCATGATATCCAGAGAAAGGATCATCTGCGCGGTCCACTCCCCAGAAACGACGCCGCCGCGGCCGATATTCGTCCCCTTGGCGAAATCGAATCCCTTGACCCGGACAAGATAGCCTTCCGGTTTCTTAAAATCGACCGCCACGGCGCAATGGTCGATGGCAAAATTACTGATCTCATCCGGATTCATGCCGATACTTTTAAGCTTCTGCGGCCCTACGGCGGCAATCGACCAGGCATAGGTATCCGTCGCGATCGTCCCGTCGCCCTTGCCGCGCTTGACAACGGGAAGGGAAATCCTTGAATAAGCGTTCTCGCCGAGCCACCGCAGAGTTTCTTCGGCCTTTCGGCGGGCATCGGGGGAACCGGTCACTGTGTGAAACATCTCGTAAAACGCGTAGGCGTCCAGATGATGTTCCGTGCTGTACCACGTGACGGTCTTACCGCCCCTGATACCGCCTTCTGCGTCCCGCAGGTCATCGAGCCATCTGAAAATCTCTTCGGCGATCCCCAGATACCTCCTGTCGCCGAAATGATGCGTGTAGTGCATGATGGCGATCCCCAGCCAGATATTCGGGCCGGCATGCGCGATATATTCGGCAACATCCCCGTTCGATGCATAATAAGCGTTCGTCAGCCCCCCGCCGTCGGCCCGCGCGGCGTTGACATAAAAATCCAGGACCTTGCGGGCGCGCCCGGCATCATCGAACAACGCGAAAATGACAACGGCAAGCGCCTGGTCATAGGTAAAGGCCCAATCGGCGATGTCGGCGTCGCCTTCGAAGCTCGTGACAAGGCCTGTGTTATGGTTCTGATGCGTCCCAAGCCACCGATAGAATTTATCCACGACCTTTTTTTCGATCGCGCGGCCTTCCTCAACCTTGACCGTCACGTCCACGTCCACGCGCGCCTTGTGGGCCAGGAGCCCGGAGAGGTCCTCCTTGAGCTTGTCCTGGTATTTTTTGAAAAAATCGAGAGAAGCCTCCAGTTGTTCGATCTTCTTCTTTTCGCTGCGCCCCGTTAAGGCCAGCGCCGTCTCCAGCGTCTCGATCCTGCGGCTCGACTGGGACAGAAGAAATTGCATTTCGTCGATCTTGAGCTCAAGCAGGTCTTTGCCTTTTTCAAGGTTCCTCTGGCGGACCAGGGTATCCGTCAAGCTGCCCAGGAGTTTTTCATTGCGATACCGCAGGCGGGCGTTAATGAACCCGACCGTCACGAGGCCCAGGCTCAGGGTGATCGTAAAAACGATGGCGGCGGCCTTCAGGAATTTACGCAGATCCGCATAGCGCATGATCCGGGCGACATCGCGCGGCTCAATGCGCTCATAGGTGACGCCGACGATAAATTGGTTGACGAGCCCTTCTTTCAAAGGCCTCATCCATGCCGGATGGGCCGTCGCCTGGGCCGGCTTTTCTCCGACGGGGATATTGATATTAAGGGCGACGCAGGCCGCCGGATCGCTGAAACGGGCGACGTCCGCATCGTTGAGTTGTGTCACGATCAGGCACAGGCCGCCGGCGCTGACGTCCTGAGTGAACGCCTCCCGCCATTCTCCCTGCGCTTCGCCGGAAGCCGCAATAAAACGGAATTCGACGGGAAAAATATGTTCCAGGCGCTTATAACGGCGCCGTTCATCAACGGAGGGAACCCGGGGTATCGTCATATGTGTTCTCCGGCATAAGAAGTACGGGCCATGTCGATCCTTTGGGAAATCGGCGGATGATCATAAAACATGATCTCGGCCCAACGCGGGGGCCGGACATCCGCCATGTTCCTGTCAGCCAGCTTTTGCATCATCGAGACAAACGTTTCCGCCGCGCGCGTCGCCTCAAGGGCGAAACGGTCCGCGCGTCTCTCCAGGATCCGCGAAAAACCGTTCTGCACGGGCAAAAGAAACAGCCCCGCGGCAAAAAGGATCAAAAGAAGCAACGGCAGCGCGGCAACATCGCTCGGGGCGGCGAACCCGAAAACAGAAAGAAGGCGCTCGAAAAACAAAAAGGCCAGGCCGAACGAAACGAGGCTCGAAGCGAGGCCTGCGGCGGCAAGACGGGCCGTATCGTGCTTGAGATAATGCCCCAATTCATGGGCCATGACGACTTCAATCTCCTGCGGACTGAAAGCCTCTAATAAGGTATCCGTCAGAAAAATCCGCTTGGTCGAACCCAGCCCCGACACCATGGCATTCGCCTTGACGGTCTTGTGAGAAAAATCCAACACAAAGATATCCTTGAGCTTGACATGAAAACGCTCAAAAAGCGCCACGAGCCTGCGCCGGACCTCCCCATCCCCCAGCGGCCGGACACGGAAAAACAGAGGAAGGATCACCTGCGGAAAGATCCTGGCCATGACGATGCTTAAGAAAAACCACAGACCGGCCGCTCCCAGCCACCACGACCGCGGAAATTCAGAAAGAAAAAAATACGCGCCTTCCAGGAAAACCAGAGAGACGACAAGACTGATCGCAGACCTCTTCAAAAGGTCTTTGAGCCATGCCCGAAATGTCTGGCGGCTCAATCCAAAGCGGTGCTCCAGAAAAAAACCTTCCCAGGCATCCAGAGGCAGGCTTACCGCAAAAGCCAACAGAGAAAAACAGGAAACATAAAGGGCCACGAGGAAAAAGAAATCTTCCTGAAACGTCAATAACCAGACTTTCAGCGCCCGCGACCAGCCCGTCGCCAAAAAAACCAGAAGAAAAACAAGAGTAGCCGCGAGACGAAAAAAGAAAAGGCGATATCTCATCGCCTGGTACCGCCTGGCATTCCGAGACGAAGCAGGAACGCTGTTATCGGGTCGTAGCATCTGGGGCATCCTGCAGGCGCTTCTCGCGCCTGATCTTCCTGAGCAATTCTTCGAACCGCCGGTCGCTGCGCAGGTTCGAAAGATCAGGGTCTTTGCACATAAAAGTGAAATCTTCATAACCGAGGCTGATCGCGCGCTCAATCGCCCGGAAGGAGCTCGTCAGGTCTCCCAGCAACGACAGGCTGCACGCCAGGTTATAGTGAACGACGGGATTTTCGGGACGCAGACGGGACAGCTTCTTATCCACCCTCAAACCTTTTTTATGCAGGCCTTTCTTGGTATAAATTTCCCCCAGGACGATCAGGGCGTCGACATAATCAGGGATCTCGCGCAAAATCGCCTCATAAAAAACTATCTGAAAATCCAGGTCCTCTTTGAACGGTTTCTTCGACGAAGCCATTCCCTGCCTCCTGACATCATGCACAAAAGCCGATAAAGACCGCGCCTCAAGTTTTTGGAAGTTTATCCGTCATCCGGTTTTCGTCATCCGCCGCTTCTTTTAAAGCTTCTTCTCTGTTATCCTCAAGGATCGCCTGTTGATTGAGTTGTGACGCGATGTGTTCGACCAGCGCTTTGTACTCGGCGTAATTCTCAACCGCGACCTCCCGTTCTTTAACCTCCACCATATAGGTATAGCGCAGGCGCCTGTCCCCCGCCATCTCATAAAGGCTCGATAAAGAAAACCAGCGGGTGTCGGCTATGACGGGCTCAGGGAGATATTTTACCTTAAGATGCTGCGGCAATTCAATATCAAGCCTGTCTTCCTCCCTGCGCAGGCCTCCGGTATCCAGAGGGTAACGACGATTTTCCCTGGCGACAACAGACGTATCAAACCCGCTCATCTGCCCCATGATACGCGACCGGCCGGCGCTCATGAAGTAACGCGGGGCCTCGAAACGGTAAGAAAAAACCACCGGCTTGTTGAGATCTTCGACATTCTCGATCGTCATATCCAAAAGGCGGCCGTTTTCCGAGATCGAACGCACCCTTTGTTTGATCCCCTCTTCGATCAGGGCCGGCATCGTGTATTTCAGCCAGTATCTCTGGGCCTGTTCGAAGAATCCCCGCGCCTGGATATCCCTGTCCGCTGTTATCGATTCGTCTTCGCGAACCGTGATATGCATCGCCGTCCGTGCCGTGTTGTGCGACGGGCCGAACAGCGGCGTCTTCACCAGGGCATACTCCTGAGGATAAAAAACCAGAACCAGACGGTCCTGATCGCCCTCCGGGAGGTCATCCAAGGATGTCGTCGAGGCTGTCGCATCCATAAAGACAAGCCCGCGGCTTGTCCGGACCGCGGCGATCGCATGATTAAAAAGCAGGCTGGGCGCGTCTTCCTGGACGTCCAGGCTGTCGGCTGTCGATATGAGAACGGGATACGCCTCGATACCGGCTGTTTTAAGCATCGTCACAAGAAGGATCGCCTTATCTTTGCAATCCCCGTATTTGTTGCGGAAGATCTCCGCCGCTTCGTGAGGTTCATAACCGGCATCCCCGTATTCCACGGCGACATAACGGATCTCCTGGGCGCAATAATTGTAGAGGGCGCGGATCTTGTCGTCGCGCGTCTTGTTGCCTTTGATCAATTCCTCGACTTTGGCCCGGATGGCATCGTCGGCCTTGACCTTGTCCTGGTAGAGGCCGCGCCACCAACGGTAAATCTCCTCCCAGTTCTCGAACGTGCTGAACAAAAAATAGGGATTGGTCTTGGAGACCGGCGGCATGGCCGGTTCCGGAATGATCTGCGGCACGTCCTTAAATTCCATCATATAGATCCGCTCGGTCTGCGTCTCCTGCACGCGCGGCGTCATATCAAACCCAAAGGTATTATAGGCGCCGTTCACGACCTTGACGCGCAGCGGCCGGTCTTTGGGGACGGCGAGCGACATCCGTTCAATCAAGATCGGCTCATCCGCAGCAAGCCAGTAGAGCGTGTCAAAATCTTTTTCGTTAGGAAGTTTCGTCCTCAAGATCCTGACTTTGTATTCGATGACACTCCCCGGCTCGACCTCCGGCATCGAGATAATGCGCACCCTGGCATTGCTGTAGAGAGGAAAATTCAGGTAAAGCGAGACATCCCGGATATTCTTGTCGCCGACGGAAATAACCGTGCCGTCCGGCCGGATGGTGCGGGCATATTCCAGTTCAACGGTCTCATAGGTGGAATCATAAGACAGCGATATCTCGCCGAAACCCTCCTTGCCGCGGGCATTGAGGATCTTGACGACATAATGATGTTCGGAGACCACCCGGGAATCCCCGGTCAGGCGGATCGTTTCATCCGTCAAAAGATACAGCGCGGCGGCATCAGGATACTTCTCCTCTCCGGGGCTCTTTTCGATGAGGGAACGGACCTCGGGAGAAACTCCTGCAAACAGCGTTTCCGGCGCCGAAAGGTTGATGAGCGCGATGCGCTCGCGGGCCTGCTGTGCGAAAACAGGATCATCCTGGATCCGCTGGTAGATGCGCAGCGCCTTGTCATAAAGATTGGACCGCTCCAGCGTCATGGCGTAATAATAGAGATACCTCGCCCCTCCCTCTTCTCCCAGCCGGTTGAAGACATCCAGGGCCCTGGTATACTCGCCGTTTTTAAAAAATGCTTCCGCCAGGAACGCCTGGGATTGAGGCAGGCGGCATTCCCGGAGTCGTTCTGCGGCCGCACCAAAAGCGCCCGTATCAAGATAGAGCCGGCCGAGCTTGACGCAGACCTTATCCCTGGCCTCCCCCGGCGGCAGCACCGCCAGGCTCTTTTCATAGAGGCGCAGAGCGGCCTCGGCGGCGTGGCGGGATAAGGCGGCACAACGGTCCGCTGCCCACGTCTGTGTCTCGGACACACGGCATCCGCAGAGAAAAATACAGCAGAAAAAAAAGAAAAAAGACCTTCTTAAGTCGTAAGGCATAAGCATTAAGCTGCGAGCTTTTCTGGGCGCAGGGTAAACCAGAAGTCCTAAGCGTTAAACTCTAAGTTTGTTCGCGCTTCAAACACAGTAACAGCTTAGAGCTATTCTACCCGATACGACACGCCTTCTCAATGTCGTTTTGATAAACTTTGATAAGACGCGATACCATCGGCGCCTCTCCTGTGCATACCGGCTTTCCCTCATACGTGACAACGGGCACGATGCCGATCAAAGCGTTCGTTACAAAAATCTCCTCAGCCGCAAACAGCTCTTCAGGCGCAACGGCCCTCTGACGGCATCGAAGCCTCAACCTCCGGCCCAGCTCCAGGACCCTGCGGCGCGTGATGCCGGCCAGGCATCCTGAATTCAAAGACGGCGTCACCACGCATCCGTCCTCGACGAAAAAAACATTAGTCCGCGAACCTTCCACGAGCTCCCCGCGCGCGTTCATAAAAAACGCCTCGTCGGCGCCGCGCGACCGGGCAAACAAACCGACCCTGTGATAAAAATCGCGTGCTGTCGTTTTAAGACAAGGCCGCGGACGGCGTTCCATCCGTCCTGAAGAAAAAAAGACCGCAGACAAACCGGCCCCTGTCTTTGAGAAGGCTTCACCCGGGAGGGGCCGCTCGACGATCAGGATCCCGGCCCTGCCCTTTCGGGACCCAACGGTCAGGCGCAAAGCGCCGTTCTCCAATCCATGGCGACGGACCAGCTCTTTGACGGCCGCGGCGACTTTTGTTTTTGCTATCGAACTCCGCCCGACGAAGGGAGAGCTACGGCTCAGCCGTTTCATGTGCCGGTCGAGGAGATACACGCAGCCGTGGATCACGCGCATCGTCTCGAAAACCCCTGGGCCGGCCGCCAGATATTCCTTGAACCTCTGCACAGCCGGGTCGCTTTCTTCGACAAACCGGCCGTCGAGATAAGCATATCTCATGTCGCCTCTTTTAAACATCCTTGAAGGCCTCGAACAAAGCCCGCGCCTTGACCAGCGTCTCTTCGTATTCTCTGCGGGGATCCGAATCCGCGA
>JAQUOM010000021.1:10775-19307 GCA_028717105.1 Candidatus Omnitrophota bacterium | reverse complement strand
ACGCGGCCGGGCTTGACCGCGATGAGTTTGACGATCTTTGCGACCACATCTTGATTTTCGATAAGACGAAAAAAACCGTGATCGGGACCTACCGGCTTCTCCTGGGCCGCCGCCTGGGCGCCGGCGGAAAGTTTTATGCGGAAAACGAGTTTGACCTTTCGAACCTCGGGGGCCTCAAGGACGGGATCCTGGAGATGGGGCGTTCCTGCGTGCATAAGAGCTATCGCCGGAATGCGATCGTGATGCTTCTGTGGGCAGGCATTATCGATTATGTCCAGCATCACGATGTCAAATACATTATCGGTTGTCCGAGCGTTTATAGCACGGACCCCGCCGATATCAGCGCGATCACCGCTTTGCTCAAACACGATTATTTTGCGCCGCCTTCCTTGCGGGTAACCCCCTTGCCCTCCAAGGCTTATCAGTCTCTTGACCGTCATTGCCGTATCGATGGAAGGGAAAAGGAGATTATGCTCAAGGTGCCTTCCCTGGTGCGCTCTTATCTTAAATTCGGGGCGTTCGTGTGCGGCGATCCGGTTGCAGATGAGGAGTTCGGCACGGTCGATTTTTTCATGCTTCTCGATGTCGGAAAGATTTCATCGGCGTATCTGAAACGCCTGCGCCTGGGAAAGGACGCATGATCCGGCTGATCAAGCTTGTTTTATGCCTGGGGTGTTTTGTCTTTTATCTCCTGGCCGCTTGTCTTGTGCGTTTCAGCTTTTTTGTCCTGCGTCCCAGGCGGCGGTGGCTGCCGATCGCGTATCTGATCCGCGCTTTCGCCTGGTGCCTGGTGCGTCTTATCGGCGTGCGCATCCATCTCATGGGCGAGAAGCCCCGGTCGTCCCTCGGGTTTTTTCTTGTCAGCAACCATGTCGGTTATCTCGACGGTTTTGTTTTGGGGTCGCTCTTTCCCGTCATTTATACCAGCAAGAGCGAATTGAAGCGCTGGCCGTTGATCGGCGCCATGACCGAGCTTTCGGGCACCCTCTTTATCGACAGGCAGCGAAAGAACCATATCAGCGAGTATATCGAAGATATCGCTTCGGTCCTGCGCCAGGGTGTCAATGTCCTGTTTTTCCCCGAGGGGACATCGACGAACGGCGAAGAGATGCTCGCTTTCAAATCGTCATTTTTCGAGGCACCGCTCCGGGCCCGGTCGGCTGTCGTGCCTTTGACGCTGCGATATCGCAGCATCGACGGCGAGCCCCTGACAAAAGAAAATCGCGACCAGGTCTTCTGGTATGGTGAGATGACCTTTATGGGCCATTTTTTCAATCTGTTGGGCCATCGCCGCGTCGACGTGGACGTCATCGTCCATGAGCCGATCTCCGCATCCGCGCCGGGAGAGAAGGAGTTCCTGCGCAAAGATTTGAGTGAACGGGCTTTTGAGGCGATCGCTTCAAAAATTCCGGCACCTGTCCTTTAGCCTTCCTGCTGCAGGAATTTTCTGCGTTGTCCGGCGCGGCGGGAGGAGGCCCCATTTTGAGAGGAGGTAGGCATGGCGGTATCCCTCGTCCCGGAACGCAAGGTCATCCCTCTTTTCCATCTCGAGCAGAAAGACGGCGAGATGTTCGACTCCTCGGACTATAAACGTAAAAAAAACCTGGTCCTTTTCTTCCTGACGGACGCGGATACGGACTTTCTGATGCGCTTGTCCCAGGCCGCGGCATCTTTAAGAAAAGAGAACGCGGAGATCATCGCGATCTCTCTTTTAGGCCGCAGCCGTCTCGCAGACCTCCATCGAAAGAATCACCTGGATTTCGTGATCCTCTCTGACGAAAAAAAAGAGGTGTTCCGTAAATTCCTGTCGTTTGCCGAGGGGGAGAGCTTTGCCGCTTTGTTCGTGACAGACAGGTATGGAGATGTTTTCTTTCAATATGTGACGGCCCGGGCGGGAGATATGCCGCCCTTTAACGATATCGCCCGGTCCCTCGTTTTTATAGAAAGCCAGTGCCCCGAGTGTGGAGGATGGACTTAAAAAATGGCGCTTTCCTTTGAAATCCCCGGTGATCCCATTGTCATCAGGGCCGCGGCCTTAAGCAAGCATTTCGGCTCGACGGAAGCTGTTTGCGGCATTGATTTTTCCGTCCGTTACCGCGAGTGTTTCGGCCTCCTGGGCCCTAACGGCGCCGGCAAGACGACGACTGTCCGGATGGTCCATTGTTTTATTCCTCCGACGTCCGGCACCCTGAACGTCCTGGGGCTGGATGTTTTGCGTCAGCCTCGCCTGATCAAGGCGCGCCTGGGGGTGTGTCCCCAGGAAAATAATCTCGATCCCGACCTGAACGTCTGGGACAATCTGCGCGTTTTTGCCCGTTATTTCGATATGACGGGCCGTCCGGCTGAGCAGCGCTGTGAGGAGCTTTTACATTTTATCGGCCTCTACCAAAAGCGCCATGCCGCGATCGATGAGCTGTCCGGCGGTATGAAACGGCGCCTGATGATGGTCCGATCTCTTTTGAACAGGCCCGAGCTCTTGATCCTGGATGAGCCGACGACGGGTTTAGATCCTCAGGCGAGACACCAGATATGGGAGACGATCATCCGGGTCAAAGAGCAGGGGACAACGGTGTTGTTGACGACGCATTATATGGATGAAGCCGAGCACCTCTGTGACAAGCTCCTGATCATGGACAGGGGCCGCATCATCAAAGAAGGCACGCCGCGGGACCTGATCGCCCAAAACTTCAGCCGTCATGTCGTCGAGATCTCAAGCGCCGATCCGTCGGTCATCGGCGTCCTGCGTCAGGCCGGTCTCGCGTTCGAGATATCGGCCACGCATTGCTATGTGTCCGCGGATGACGGTGTGGGGACTTACAGGTTTCTCTCGGACCGTTTCGGGGAGGAGCGTTGCCTTTTACGCATGGCAAATCTGGAAGATGTCTTCCTGAAGGTCACGGGAAGGAACCTGAGGGATTAATACAACGAAATGACCCATAACCAACAGCTTCTATGGTTTTGAACAATTTGAGTTGGAGATTCTGGCGCGTCTGGCAGAGGAATTTCGACGTCTACAAGGCGACCTGGAAAGTTAATTTTATTCCGCCGCTTCTGGAGCCCGTGTTGTATCTGTTCGCCTTCGGGATCGGATTGGGCGGATTGGTGCAAAACGTTTCTTATATGGGCCGAGACGTTACGTACCTGGCGTTTATCGCGCCGGGGCTTGTAGCCGTGGCCGTCATGAACCACGGGTTTTTTGAGACGACATATGCGTCTTTCGTGCGGATGTATTTCCAGAAGACTTTCGACGCCATCCTTTCGACACCTCTGACGCTGGAAGACATTATTTTCGGGGAGCTTGTCTGGGGGGCGACAAAGGCTTTTATGGCGGCCGTGATCATGTTTGTCGTCTTGATCGGGTTCGGGCTTATTTCCCTGCCGCAGGGGTTATGGGTCCTGCCGCTTTCTTTTTTGGCGGGGATGGCTTTTGCCGGTTTAGGGATGTGCTTTACGGGCTTCGTCAAGAACATCGAGATGTTTAATTTTCCGGTGTTTCTTTTCATCACGCCGATGTTTCTTTTAAGCGGCGTCTTTTTTCCCCTCCAGACCCTTCCCGGATGGGCGCAGGTCGTGGCGCGTTTTTTTCCTCTGGCATACCTGGTGTCCGCCCTGCGCGGGCTTCTTCTGGGCCGCCTGGAGATATCCATCGTTTCCGACGTTCTCGTCCTTCTGGTTTTGGCCGCCGCCTCCTGCTATATCGGCATCGTCCTGATGAAAAAGAGGTTGTTGAGATGAGAGCGCTGAAGCTTATGAGATGGCACAGATGAACAATGTGCCTCGTTTCCCCGATATGCGGCCTTTGACGCTGGGCGACAAGCCTCTTCTGGACACACTTCTTGCCAGTCAGCAGCCCGAGATATCGGAGTACACTTTTACGAACCTTTTTGCCTGGCGCAAGGCGTATGATTTTTGTGTGTCCCAGGCGGACGGGGTCTTTTTGGTTGTATCGCGCCGCGACGGCCGCCTGGACATCTTTGATCCTTTGTGTCCGGCGGGAAAGAAACGGGCCGTCGTGGAAAGCTGTTTCTTTCTGTCTTCTTCTCTGCCGGCGGCTTTTGTCCGCATGCCGGAAGAGGCAGTCCGGGCCTTTCAGGGTGACGGCGCTTTCGCCGTGGCCGAAGAACGGGACCATTTTGATTACCTCTACCGCACGCAGGACCTTGTTGCGCTCAAGGGGACGGCTTACGACGGCAAAAGGAATTTCATCAAGCGTTTTAAAGAAGCCCGTGCTTTTGAGTATCGCGTGATGAAGGCAGAGGATGTCGAGAAGTGTTTTTATTTTGAAGAAGAGTGGTGTTTGGCCAGGGATTGCCAACGCACCGAAGGCCTGGCCCGGGAGCGGGAGGCGATGCACGAGATCCTTAGTCATTTTGAGGCCCTGGGTGTGCAGGGGGCCATGATCCTCATCGATGGCAAGGTTGAAGCCGTGACACTGGGAGAGGCTTTAAATTCGCAGACGTTTGTCATTCATATCGAAAAGGCCAATGGTTCTTTTGTCGGGATTTATCAGGCGATCAACCAGATGTTCTGTGAACAGGCGGCCCAGGGTTATGTTTTTGTCAACAGGGAGCAGGACCTGGGCGTGGCCGGGTTACGCCAGGCCAAAGAATCCTATCATCCATGCCGCCTGGTGAAGAAATATACGCTCCAGAAAAAATAGAATCGTCCATAACCCTGCCTGCCGGCCGTGCCCTGTTTCACAATAACGGGGCATTCCGGATCTTGGTTATTTTGCCCCCATTTGTTTTAACACTGTTGCATAGACGACGAGAAATTCCTACGTTATAATATGGCCATGGATATGTCCTTGTTCCAGATTTTTATAGGCGTGGTTGCCGGCCTTCTGCTGGCAGGCCTTGTTTTTTTGCTTAAGAGTGCCTTTGGCAGAAAGGCGGCCTTAGACCAGCAGCAGATGGGCCATGTGGCCGAACAGATCAAGGGGGTCTTTGCGGCCCTTTCTCTGGAGGCCTTGTCAAAGAACAGCGAAGACTTCCTGCGGCTGGCGCACGAGAAGTTTCAGAGCTTGAGCGCCATGGGAGAAAAAGACCTGATCGGTAAAAAAGAGCTGATCGACAAGAGCCTGGAAGAGATGAAAGCGGAATTGTTCCGCGTCAAGGAACTTATGGACGGTTTGGAAAAGGACCGGGTGGACAAGTTTGCGAAACTTTCAAAAGATATCGAACGGATGAATACGGAGACGTCCCGGCTTCAGGAAACGACGGACCATCTTCGGATGGCCCTGGCCAGCACCAAGGCCATCGGCCAGTGGGGCGAGCGCATGGCGGAGGACGTCCTGCGCCTGGCGGGTTTTATCGAAGGAGTCAATTATGCCAAGCAGAAGGCCCAGGGGGCGGCACGGCCGGATTATACGTTTTTTCTGCCGCAGGGCCTGAAGCTTAACATGGACGTTAAGTTTCCCCTGATGAATTATCAGAGGTTCTTCGAGGCCAAGGCCGACACGGAGAAAGAGGCTTTCCGGATGCAGTTCCTGCGCGACGTGCGCCAGCGCATCAAAGAGGTGACGACGCGGGATTATATCGATCCCCAGCAGCAGACCCTGGATTACGTTATTGTCTTTATTCCGAATGAGCAGGTCTATTCTTTTATCAATCAGAACGACCGGACGATCCTCGATGAGGCCATGAAGCAGCGGGTGATCTTCTGTTCGCCTTTGACATTGTATGCGATCTTGGCCGTGATCCGCCAGGCCATGGATATGTTCCGGCTGGAGGGCACGACGCGCCAGATTTTTACGGTCCTGGAGTCTTTCAAGAAACAATACCAGGCGTTTTGTGTGTCTTTGGAGAAGATCGGCGAGCGGCTGGGAGATGCGCAGAAGGAGTACGATGCGCTCCTCACAACGCGCAAGAATCAGCTCGACAGGCAATTCAAGAAGATAGAAGACCTGCGTCATACCGACGAAACAGTCCTTTTAGAGGAACCTCGTGATTCTTGAAGTCAGGGTCATTCCGAAGGCCTCCCGCAATAAGGTCGCTCTCGACGCGGCGGGCGCTTGCAAGGTCTATGTAACAGCGGCGCCGGAAAGAGGGAAGGCCAACAAGGCTTTGATCGAACTCCTCGCCGGACATTTTGGTGTCCGCAAGACCGATGTGCGCATCACGCGGGGCCTCCATGCGCATTCCAAGGTTGTCGAAATCCATTCTGTCGGTAAAAGATGACCGTACCCCTCATATTGCAGAAAGAAAAAGGCCGCTATGTCCTTGCGCCCTTCGGCAAGTTCGGGGTGGAGGCATTTTTTACGGCTAAACCCCTGGATTTGGCTTTTGAAAGCCGCGGCCGGCGCCTGGCATTGCGTCAGGCGGGCATCGATGCCGGAAAGCTGGTGTGTCCTTGCCAGATCCACGGCACGCGCGTCCGGATTGCAGGTAAACGCGACCGGGGGGCCGGCGTGTCCGGGAGAAAAACCGCCCTTCAGGAGACCGATGCCCTGGTTACGTCGGAAAAAGAAGTCGCTCTTTCCGTTTTGACCGCCGATTGCCTGCCTGTTTTTCTGGTCGATCCTGAAAAAAGAGTTATCGCGATCGCGCACGCCGGATGGCGAGGCCTGCAGGGGCGTATTCTCTCGCGTGTCCTGGGCGTTATGGCTGCGTCGTATGGGAGCTGTCCCGGTGATATCGTCGCGGGTTTTGGCCCGGCTATCCGTTCGTGCTGTTACGAGGTCGGCGAAGAGTTCCTGTCGTTTTTTCCGGGGGCCGCGCGGCGCCAGGACAGAGGGATTTTTATGGATTTGGCCCTGGGCGCCCGCATGGAATTGGAGGCGGAAGGCGTGCCTGCGCAACGGATCTTAGACAGCGGCATTTGCACCTGTTGCCGCGCGGATGAATTCCATTCTTACAGGCAGAGCGGCCCGGCCGCCGGCCGCAATATATCGGTCCTGCGGCTATTGGTTTAGGCCGCAGACAGGCCTGTCCCTTCTGTGCGATTGCGCCTGTCCTGGATTCATGGTAAGATGAAATCAGGGTGATAAAACAATGATCAAACTTGTAGAAATCAACGATACGCAATTCAATACGCTGGTCCTCAAGGCGTCGCTCCCGGTCCTTTTGGAATGCGCCAGCCCCGAATGTATTATTTGCAAGACGATGGCGGAACGCATCAAAGAGGCGGCGCGGGATTATTCCGACCAGATGCTTTTTTTTCGGCTCAACATCAATGAGAATAAGCGGTGGCAGGAATATAGCGTACGCGTGATCCCGACACTTTTGTATTTCAAGGAGGGCCGCCTGATCGGCCGCCAGGAGAATTTCCCCGAGACAGAGGAGATTCTGGAACAGATCCGCCTGGTTGCCGGGCAAGGGTCCGGGACGGCGTGCCTTGAGGCGGAATGCCGGAACGCGATCGACCTGGAGAGCGCCGTCGCGCTTTTTTATAAATATGTCAGCGCTACAGCCCGCAACGGCCGTGTCAAAGAACGTTTCCGCCAACTGCATCACCAGGCCGTGGCACACGAAGAGATATTAGAGAAGAAGTACAAGGAATTGACGAAGGAGTTCTACAGGCCGACGGACGAGATGGTCAAGGACAGGCTTAAACCCCACGGGTTTTCTCTGGTGGGGGCGATGAAGATGGCCGGCCGCCTGGAAGAGAAACTGCTCGTATTTTATAAGAAGCTTGCCAAAAGAAAAATGCGGGCTTCCGAAAGAGATATTTTCAGGAAGATCGCCGCGGAAACGAGCCGCCATTTGAAGGTCCTTCAAAAGGAAAAGTCATTCACTCAGGACCGGGAATTGGAGAGTTCGATGGAGATTCCGGAGCAATCCAGCTGGCTTAATAAAGTGTTTGAATAAAAGGCGGGTTCAAGAAAGGCCCGACGCCTGCGACGGGAGGCCCGGGGCCGGTTCCGGGCAGAGAAATTCCCGGAGGAACTGAGAGGTCGAGATGGCCAACGTGAAAGTGTTTTCTACGCCGACATGCCCCTACTGCATCCGTGCCAAGAAGTATCTGTCGGACAAAGGCATCGTTTTTGAGAATGTCGATGTTTCCGGCAATGAAGCTGCCCTGAAAGAGATGATTGATATTTCCGGACAGATGGGGGTTCCGGTTGTCGTCATCGATGGCGAGGTGATCGTGGGGTTTGATCAACCCAGGATCGATAAAAAATTAGGATTATAAGGCTGTTGAAAAAACTGTCAACGGCTTTGATGACACAGATGATGTTGTGCCGTTTATGCAGATATTCGATCTGGTGATTATCGGCGCGGGCCCTGCGGGGATAACGGGGGCGATCTATGCCGCCCGCAAAAAGATCGATTTTATCCTTGTCAGCGAGGATCTGGGCGGACAGACGGCCTTGAGCGCCGATGTGGAAAATTATACCGGCTACCAGTTTATTACGGGGCCGGACCTTGCCGCAAAGTTCGAGGAACACCTCAAAAAGTTCAGCATCCGTTTTTATAGAAATGAGCCGGTGAAACGGGTCGTTAAGGCGAACGAGGACGAGTTTGCCGTTGAGAGCGAGAAAAATTCCTACGCGTGCCGTTCGGTCCTTATCGCATCGGGCCGCAGACCCCG
>JAQUOM010000021.1:0-10765 GCA_028717105.1 Candidatus Omnitrophota bacterium | reverse complement strand
GTCAGCTACTGTGCGACATGCGACGGGCCGTTATTTTCGCGCAAGACCGTCGCGGTCATCGGCGGCGGCAATTCGGCCCTGGATGCGGCGCTCCAGATGATGAACATCGCCGTCAAAGTGTATCTCGTGAATGTTAATCCTGTCCTGGGCGGGGACGAAGTCATGCGTCGAAAAGTTGAAAGTTCCCCGAACGTCGAGGTCCTGAATAATGCAAAGACGCTGGAGATTTCGGGCGATCGGTTTGTCAGGGGATTGAAGGTTGATGTGGCAGGGCAGGCCAGGGAGCTGTCCGTCGAAGGCGTATTCGTCGAGATCGGTTCGGTCCCGAACAGCGAGATCGTGGATTTTGTGGACAAGAATCCTTCCGGTGAGATCATCGTCGACAATTTGAACAGGACCAGCGCGCCCGGGGTCTTCGCGGCCGGTGATGTGACGAACGTGCCTGAAAAGCAGATCATCGTGGCCGCAGGCGAAGGCGCCAAGGCCCTTTTGGGGATCTTCCGGTATCTTTCAAGCCGGGACAGGTAAAACCGACGAAAGGAAGTTCGCCGTGAAGTATTGTGTTGTTTTGATGACAGCCCCTGCGGGCCCGGAAGCCGGGCGGCTGGCTGAAATGCTTCTGCGCAAAAAACTCTGCGCCTGTGTCAATATCGTCCCGGGGTTGTTGAGTTTCTTTTGGTGGGAAGGGAAGATCGATCGGGCCCGCGAGACACTTCTTGTCGCCAAGACAGAGCAAAGGCTCGTTCGAGAACTTGTCCGGGAAGTCCGGAAAGCGCATAGTTACCGTGTCTGCGAGGTCGTGGCCTTGCCGATCATCGCGGGGAATCCCCCTTATCTGGAATGGATCACTTCTTCGGTGGGTCCGGTAAGGAGCATGCGGGGAGAGGCCAAGAAAGGGAAAGACGTATGATTTCCGGCGGCAATCCGTTTGAGTTTCTTTTGGCTTTTGGAGCGGGGGTTCTGGTGAGCTTTTCGCCCTGCGTTTATCCTTTGCTTCCTATCACGATCGGTTATATCGGTTCATCCGCCCAGAAAGACCGGTTTCACGCTTTTCTGCTGAGCCTGATCTATGTCCTGGGCATGGCCATCACTTACAGTATTCTCGGTGTTTTTGCCAGCATGACGGGAAAGATCTTCGGCCAGATCAGCTCCAGCCCCGTTTCGTTCTTTATTATCGGCAATATCTGTATTATCTTCGGCCTGTCGATGCTGGGTGTTTTTGAGATGCACCTGCCGAATTTTGTCTTGAATAAAATGAAAGGGCGCAAATCCAAGTTTTCCGTTTTTCTTTTGGGGGTCACATCGAGGTTGATCGTCGGGCCGTGCACGGCGCCTGTTCTCGGGGCCATCCTTGTTTTTGTTGCGACAAAGCAGAACCTTTTCTACGGCATTTTTCTTTTGTTCAGCTTTGCTTACGGCATGGGGGCGCTTTTGATCCTGGCGGGAACATTCAGCGGCCTCCTGGCAGGCATGCCAAAATCAGGTTCGTGGATGTATACGGTCGAAAAGATCGGCGGGGTGCTCTTGATCCTGGCCGGCGAGTATTTTCTTGTCAACATGGGGAGGGCTTTGGTATGAAGAGGCATATGGTCCGTTGGTTTCTTTCGGCGGTGATGATGGTTGCTTTCTGCGGCGCGCATGACGTTTCGGCCTCGGCTTCCATCGGGCAGGCCCGCCTTGTCGGATCGGCAGCATCCGATTTTTCACTTGAAACGACGGCAGATTCCAAGGTAACCCTGGGAGACCTGAAAGGGAAGGGCGTCATTTTGTTCTTTTTTACCACGTGGTGCCCTTATTGCCGCGAGAAGCTTCCTTTTTTAGCCAAAGAATACAATGCAATGCGGGCGAAAAAGATCGAACTTTTGCCGATCGATGCCGGAGAGAGCAAGACCAAGGTGAAGGCCTTTGCCGACAAGCAAAGCCTGCCGTTTCCGATCCTCCTCGATACCGATACCGCCGTCGCTGAAGCCTACGGCGTGGTCGGCGTTCCGACATTCTTCCTGATCTCCCGGGAAGGGAAGGTCGTCTGGACAGGGAACGAGCTCCCCGACGACTACGAAACATACCTCACTTCTTAAGCTGCCCGTTCCAAAAAGACTTTCTTGACAGGGCAGGCCCCCGGGTATAAAATAGTAATAAGAATTATTACTATTTATCCCGCACCCCACCCGTTAGAGACAAGGTTTCCAACGGGGTTTAGCGTCCATCGAGCGTTTCCCGCCTTATGACAGCCAACGAACGGGCATGCCTATTACGGGTCAGGCTAATGGAGGAATTTCTGCTCCTCGCGTGAACGCCCCCATCGTTTTGTTTTCGTCTCATGAAAGCAAAACGAAACAGGGGATACGTTTCGGAGTTAACTTTGCAAGGAAAAGAAACTTATCGCGGGCAACATCAAGGAGCCTGTTATGAAGAAAGTGTCGCAGAATTACCGTATCACCAAGCAGCGGCAGAAGATCCTGGAGCTTTTGACCAATACGCGCGAGCATCCGACCGCTGACGAGATCTATAAGAAGCTCAAGAGCAAGTTCCCGCGCCTAAGCCTGGGGACTGTCTATCGGAATTTACGCATCTTAAAGGAACAGGGCCAGATATGGGAGCTTGATTTCGGCACGGGATTGAGCCATTTCGATGCCGTGGTCCATTCTCATTATCATTTTATCTGCAAGAATTGCCGCAAGATCTATGATATCCGCATTCCGTCCATTAAAGAGCTGGACGACAAGGTCCGCACCCTGACAGGCTTCAGGATCTACTCCCATAGATTGGAGTTCTTCGGTCTCTGCGATGCTTGTAACGAGCGGCAGATCGTGCGCTAAAGGCTTCGTTTGGCCGAGGCAGACCCCTGGAACGAGGCTCCCGGCAGAAGCAAAAACTCTTGATTTTGTTTTCTTTACCTAATATAATAAAAACTTCTTTGTTGCTGTCTACCAGAGGCGGAATTAAGGAGGGGTTTATATGAAAGAGATCAGGATCCACGCCAGGGCCGGGCAGGGAGCCATTACGACAGCCGGCATTCTGGGTTACGCTTATTTTTCGAAAGGCCAGTTTCCTTATGCCTTTCCGCATTTCGGCGCCGCGCGCATGGGCGCGCCGATGAATGCGTTTGTGCGCATCGACGATAAGCCTGTCCGTTTGAGGAGCCAGGTATATCAACCCGACTATTTGATCATCGTGGATGCGACCCTGATGAGAGGATTTGACTGCTATGTCGGTTTTAAAGACGACGGCATCGCCGTGGTGAACGAGAGAGAAGGGATGGATATTCCCAAGCCGCGCGGCAAGCAGAAGGTTTATGTTGTTCCCGGCAACAAGATATCCACGGACATTATGGGCAAGACTCTTCTGGGCAATACGGTGCTTTTAGGGGCTTACGCCGCGGCAACGGGGCAGTTGACGTTAGAGGACCTGAAGAAGGCCATCAGCGAACGCTTCGCAGACAAGGGCCAGAAGATCGTGGACATGAACGCCGAGGCGCTGAAACGCGGGTTTGAGTTTGTCAAAGGGTGATTTGTTCTTTAACGTTATCAACAAATTTTCAAGATACGGTTCGGAGTTGATTCCGCCGGAGGCGGGCTTAAGGAGACAGGCATGATAGGTCACTTGACATCAAAACCCGGTTCAAGCCGGGCCAATAAGACGGGTTCCTGGCGTACGGAAGCCAAGCCGAAGTTTTTGAAGAAAAACTGTATCGCCTGCCGGATGTGCGTTTATATCTGTCCCGAGGGGATCATATCGGGCGAAGGAAAGAACACGTTTACCTGCGATCTGGATTATTGCAAGGGATGCGGCAGTTGCGCGGCGATTTGTCCCAAGAAAGATATTGAGATGATCCCGGAAGTCGAAGGTCAATAGTCCCTTCAAGTAAAAAAATTTAGGGAGGTCCATTAATGAAAGAGTTTTTAGAAGGTTCCCACGCGATAGCGCAGGTCATCAAGAGCTGCCGGCCCGGCGTTATTTCAGCCTATCCGATCACGCCGCAGACGCACATTGTCGAAGACTTGGCCCAGATGGTCGCCAATCAGGAGCTCCATGCCCAGTTTGTGAACGTCGAAAGCGAGCACTCCGCCGCCTCCGTCGTCCTGGGCGCCGAAGCCACGGGCGTGCGTTCTTATACCGCCACGAGTTCTCAGGGGCTGCTGTTGATGGCCGAGGTTGTTTTTAATATCGCCGGCCTGCGCCTGCCCGTTGTCATGACAACGGCTAACCGCGCCGTCTCGGCCCCTATCAATATCTGGAACGACCAGCAGGACGTGATGGCGGTGAGGGATTCCGGCTGGGTCCTGTTGTTTGCCGAGAGCATCCAGGAAGCCGTCGATCTGCATCTCCAGGCCTATAAGATCGGTGAGGACCCGCGTATCATGCTCCCTGTCATGGTTAATATGGACGGTTTCATCCTGACACACGGCATGGAAGTCGTGGATATGCCTTCGCAGGAAGAAGTCGACAAATATCTGCCTTCTTACAATACGACCTATAAGCTGGATATTGAACATCCTCAGACCATGGGTTATCTGGCTGACCCTGATTACTATCTTGAGATCCGCTATCTGGTCCAGCAAACGCAGCAGGAGCTTTTGGGTATCATCCCCCAGGTCGCTAAAGAATTCCAGAAGACCTTCGGCCGTGAAAGCGGCGGCCTCATCCAGACATATCGCATGGAAGATGCCGATCAGGCTTTTGTGGCGGCAGGATCTGTCTGCGGCACGATCCGCGACGCGATCGATGAATTGCGTTCCAAAGGCAGGAAGGTAGGGTTGGTCAAGATCGCCACCTATCGTCCGTTCCCCAAAGATGCGGTCGCGGCGGCCCTGAAAAATGTCAGGGAAGTCGCCGTCGTGGATAAAAGCGTTTCCCTGGGCGGGTTCGGGCCGTTCTACACAGACTTGACCTCCAGCCTTTCATTTTTGGCCGGGAAGATGCCCAAGGTCAGCGGGTTCATTCTGGGTCTCGGCGGCCGCGACATCCGGGTCGGTTCTATCCATGACGTCTACGAAAAATTAGGCGGCAAGCAGGTCGATTGTGAATTTATCGGTTTAAAACAGGAATTGTTAGCGGAAACGGAATAAGGCGGCATCAGGCGGTTCCCTTTGTTGTCGTGAGGGATTCTTTAACAAAAAGATCCAGCAAATACATTGAGAGGCAAAAATGGCAGAGACGTTATTTAAACCGGGTCATACGGCGTGTGCAGGATGCGGTCAGGCGATCGCGGCGCGCCTTGTCATCGACGCGGCCGGAAAAAATACGATAATCGCCAATAATACGGGTTGTTTGGAGGTTTTTTCAACGAAATATCCCGAATCAGCCTGGTGCGTGCCGTGGATCCACTCGTTGTTTGAGAATTGTTCGGCCGTGGCTTCGGGGGTCGAATCCGGGCTAAAATTCCTCGGGAAGAAAGAGGGGGTCAACGTGATCGCCCAGGCCGGTGACGGCGGCACTGCCGACATCGGGCTCCAGGCCCTTTCCGGCATGCTGGAAAGAGGGCACGATGTCCTGTTTGTCTGCTATGATAATGAAGCGTATATGAATACCGGTATCCAGCGCAGCGGGTTGACGCCCACGACCTCCAATACGACAACGACTCCGACAGGATCGGCTTCTTTCGGCAACCCGAGGCCCAAGAAACCTATGCCGGATATCGCCGCAGCGCACGGTATCCCTTATGCGGCGACGGCTTCTGTCGGTTATCCGCAGGACATCCAAAAAAAAGTAAAGAAAGCCCTCGGCATCAAGGGCCCTAAATATCTCCAGATCCATGTGCCTTGCCCGTTGGGCTGGCGCCATGAATCTTCTTTGACGCCCGAAGTCGCCAAGCTCGCCGTCGAGACCGGCCTTTATCCGATCTTCGAATACGAGAACGGCCAGCTCATTCCCCGCAAGATCGCCACCCTCAAACCCGTTGAGGAATACCTCAAACTCCAGGGGCGGTTCAAGCATCTTCTCAAAGACCCGAAGGCCTTAAAAGAGATACAGGCCGTCGCGGATTACAACGTCAAGAAATACGGGCTTTCCGCCTAAAGACATTTTGGCGAAAAGAAGAGAGGAGACAGCCATGGAAAAGTGGGAATGTACCGTCTGTGGATATATTTACGACCCCGCCAAAGGCGATCCTGACAATGGTGTCGCCCCGGGGACGAAGTTCGAAGACATTCCGGAGAGCTGGGTGTGTCCTGAGTGCGGCGTCTCCAAAGAAAACTTCCGCAAGCTCGCGTAACGCTTATGTCGTCGTTAAATTCCCCCATTGCCGCCTGGGAACGGGCGGGCGGGTTCTCCCAAAATCTCCGGTCCCTGGTCGCCGTCGTGGCCGCTTTATTGCTGCGGCCCGCTGTTTTTTTTCGGGATCTTAAAAGCTCCGGCGGCCTTCCGGTCCGCCGCCGGGTCATCCGCGCGGTGATTTTTGCGCTGATCTTAGGATATCTCAAGCTGGCACTGGATACGGCCAATATCGTTTGGCTTAAACATTTTTCCAGTCAGATCGCCTTCCCCGAATTACGCACCCAGATGTCTTTGTTAAGCTTGACCGCCTTGCGTTCCCCGTTTTTCATTTTGAGGCCCGTTTTAGCCCTGGGATTGACCTTTTTGTTCGTGTCGGCGGGCGTCAAGATGATCCTGGGATTCGACAAATCCGTTTATCCCGTTATCTTTGTCGTTTGTTACAAAAGTGCGGCGGATCTGTTTTATGCGCTTCCTCTTGCGGGAGGATTGTTCGCTTCGGTCTGGGCCATGGCCCTGGTTTTAGTCGGGGTACGGGAACTTTACGGCCTTGCCGTGTGGCGGGCGATCATGTCTGCGGTCGTCTTGCCGTTTATATTTGTCTTTTTTCTTGCGCTTTCCGTCGGTCCATCCGTCAACAGGGCCCTCGTCAGGTTTTATCCGGAACTGCGCGGCCAGGTCTTAAAATTGAATGATCTGACCGGATATATGTATACGTTGGCCATCGTCAACGCCGCCAAGACATACAAACAGGAATTGGGATTTTATCCCGCGAACCTGGATGTCTTAAAAAAATACATGCCCAGGTCTGTGGTTGATGATGTTGCGGATTCCGACAACACCAGCGGGTATGTCTATACCTATGAAAAGCGTCAGGACGATCATTTTGAGGTGATGGCGCATCCGGCCCGGATGAATGTGTCCGGCCGCTTCGTGTTTTACTCCGACGAAAAAGGCCTGTTGCATCTCGGGGGTCCCGCCGGCCCCGTTATCCAGGGCACGCAGGACTTGGAGCCTTATTGGATCCAGGCAGGGCAGGCACCGGGGGCGCCATGACAAAAACGGAGTTAAAGAACGGGATCTATTGGGTTGGGGCCGTCGATGGCAACGTCAGGGATTTTCACGGTTACCGGACGCGGCTGGGAACCAGCTACAACGCGTACCTGATTGTCGACGATAAACTGACCCTGGTGGACACCGTCAAAAAAGGGTTCGGGCCGGATTTGTTGCGTCACGTCGCCGGGATCGCCGACCCATCGAAGATCGAAAATCTTATCGTAAACCACGTGGAGATGGATCACTCCGGCGCTATCCCGGAGGTTTGTGCCGCGGCGCCCCGGGCCAGGATTTATTGCACCTCCAGGGGCCGGGAGGGTTTGATCAAGCATTACGGGATGAAAGACAGGGAATTCTGCGTGGTCAAGACCGGCGATAAGCTTTCGCTTGGCAAAAAAACTCTCACTTTCGTGACGGCCCCCATGGTCCACTGGCCGGACAGCATGTTTACGTATTGCGTGGAAGACCGCATCCTTTTGCCGAATGACGCCTTTGGCCAGCATGTCGGCCATCCTTTACGGTTTGCCGATGAGATCGGCGAGGATCTTTGCCTGGAAGAGGCGGCGAAATATTATGCCAATATCCTGATGCCTCTGGGCGGCGTCATTTCCAAGAAAATCGAAGAGTTCAGGGCGATGGACCTGCCCGTTGAGATGATCGCTCCAAGCCATGGCGCGATCTGGAGGAAGGACCCTCTGCGTATCGTGGAAGCGTATGCGCGCTGGACGGCCCAGGAAACCGTGCCCAAAGTCGTCATCGTTTACGATACGATGTGGGAGTCGACCGATAAACTGGCCAGGCGCCTGGTTGAATGCCTCGCCTCTCCGGGGCTGGAGGTCAAGCTCTACCATCTGCGTAAGAGCGATAACAGCCAGATCGTAAGGGATATTTTAGACGCGCGTGTTCTGTTGTTTGGCTCGCCCACCCTTAATAGCGACATGTTCTGGACCATGGGCGGATTTTTGACATACCTGCGGGGACTCAAGCCAAAAAATAAAAAAGTGGGTATTTTCGGCTCTTACGGCTGGGCTGAGGGGGCTTCTCGGGCGATCCGCCGCGACATCGAGGCCATGGATCTTGAGATGATCGAACCGCCGTTTGAAGTGCAGTATATTCCCTCGGAAGAAGAGTTGAGCAGGTTGGCGGATTATGCTAAAGTAATAACTCGGGCCGCAAAAGAGCCTGCGACGAAGTAAACCAAAAAAGAAAATAAGGAGGTACTTATGGGAAAAAAATTCAGAGAGACATCGGGGTTGGATACGAAAGACCTGGTCGCTGATTTAAACAAGGCTTATTGCGATGAATGGTTGGCGTATTATGCTTATACCTTTATGGCTTCGGTGGTTTCGGGTAAAGGCTATGAGGACATGGAGGAGTTTTTGAAGAAGATTGCTTCCGAAGAGCTGGAACATCAGGGAGAGCTGGCGGATATGATCGTTAAGCTGGGCGGGATGCCCATCAGGGCGTTTGGAGACATCGAGAAGAACGCCAATTATCCTTATCCGGCGCCGCCGAAAGAAACAGACGATTATGATAAGATCGTCAAGTTCGTCATGGATGCCGAGGCAGGGGCCATCGACGTTTACCGCAAGATCGCCAAAAAGACCTTCGGAAAAGAAGACGTCGTGTATCAGTTGGTGACTCATATTTTGTCCGAAGAGGTGACTCACGAAGAGATATTCGAGAACTTGAAGTAAGATGAGGGGATATCGGCGCTTACCTGGAAGGATGCCGAGGAAGGCGCCGGGGATTAATCCGCGGACGGCCTTGCGGCCTGCGATTTATGTCATCCTTCGGATTCCATAAATCATCCGTTCATTAAAAGGAGGAAAAATATGGCAAAGGTTATCGTTGATGCGGCTACATGCGTCGGTTGCGGCCTGTGCGAACAAAATTGCCCGGAAGTCTTTGAAGTGAAGGATGACGGCATTGCTCACGTCAAGGCCCAACAGTGTGCCAGCTGTAACCTGCAGGAAATCGCGGACATGTGTCCCGTGAACGCGATCAAAGTGGAATAAGGTTTTTGGATAAAACGCCTCCGTTGCTTTGCCGTTGCGCGGCGAAGCGGCGGAGGTGCTTTTTTTGTTGACGCCATCAAGGCGGCGAGATGGCCGGGCGACAAGGCATCAAAGACATAATGATTTGTTGTCCTGACGCCCTGCCTGCCGGTCGACGGTTGTCGCAGGACGTTGAGAGATGAAAGAAGCATTGTATTACGATAAGACGGGGACCGGCGAGGTCCATTGCCGGCTTTGCCCCCAATCGTGCCGCATTCAGGACGGCAAGAAGGGGTTCTGCGGCGTTCGCGTCAACCAGGGAGGCGTGCTTTATACGTTGAACTATGGTCGCGCGGCATCCGTGGCGCTTGATCCGATAGAAAAGAAACCTCTTTATCATTTCCATCCCGGAGAGACGATCCTTTCTGCGGGGACGGTAGGATGTAATCTCGCATGTCTTTTTTGCCAGAACTGGAGCATTTCGCAAGAGGTACAAACGCCGACTGAGCCGATCACGATCCCCGGCCTGATCGCGCACGCCAGGCGCCTGGGTTCTTTCGGCGTGGCCTACACGTATAACGAACCTTTCATCTGGTATGAGTTTGTCCTGGAAGCGGCCCGTGCCGTAAGAGAGGCGGGATTAAAAAACGTCCTCGTGACGAATGGTTTTGTCGAACCGGGCCCCCTGCAGGAGCTCTTGCCGTATATTGATGCCGCCAACATCGATATCAAATCCATTCGGGATGATTTTTACAGGAAGGTGTGTTCCGGCCGCGTGGGCCCGGTCTTGAAGACCATTGAAACGATGGCTGCGGCGTGCCATGTCGAATTGACGTGTCTGGTGATCCCGACGCTTAACGACAGCCCCGAAGATATTTCAGCCCTCGCGGATTGGGTCGCTGAGCATGCGGGCCCCGATGTTCCCCTGCATTTTTCCCGCTATTTCCCGTGTTATAAGATGACGATCCCGCCGACGCCTCCCCGGACCCTTTTTGAAGCGCAGAAGATCGCCCGGAAAAAACTGAGCCGCGTCTATTTGGGAAATATCTAATCCTTTTGCCAGAGTTCCACGGGCCCGCGGGGTTCCGGAAGGACTAATTTGTTTCTTCGATCGGTAAAGCCGCCTCTCGGGCCGGCATCTGCGCTATGTTGTTTTTCAGCCGGGCCTTTATTTTCAATTCCTCAAAAAAAGCGTTAAAGGCCTCGGTGCGTTTCTGTTCCAGGAGGGTTTTCTGGAAGCCGTTGATTTCTGCGCTCATCTTGGTTTCATCGAGTGACGGGGTTTCCAGGGCCTGAATGACAAGGAACCCCTGGGGCACAGCGACGGGTTTATCGTAGATCTCGTCTTTTTTCAAGCTGAAGGCAGCGTCTTTCAAGACGGTTGCCAGCCCGAGTTCGGGAATGTAGGAGGTCCGGGAAAAAGGCGGGGTTTCCTTAGGGGGCGCATTCATGCCCTGGGCAGCCTTGTCGAAAGAAACCGCCTGGTTTTGTTTCTTGGG
>JAQUOM010000020.1 GCA_028717105.1 Candidatus Omnitrophota bacterium | reverse complement strand
TGGTTTTTGCCGAGAGCATGGACGTGGTGGAAGAGGATGCGCCGCCGCCGAATTCCCTGAGTTACCTGGTTGACAGGGATATCCATGTGTATCTCTTGTTGGAAGGCCTTGTTGATATCGCGCAGGAGAAAACAAGACTGGCCGGCGAGGTTGCCCGGTTTCAAAAACAGGTGAAGAACAAAGAGGCACTTTTAGCCAACAAAGGTTTTACGGATAAAGCGCCTGACCATGTTGTCGAGGCCGAGCGCAGGAAACTTCATGAGCTCAAAGAGAAGGTAAAGGCGCTCGAGGAGATTCGACATGCGCTTTCATAAGGCATCCATGAAGGGATTGATCAGGGCCGCGCTCCTTGAGGATACGGCACATGAGGATATTACGACCCTGGATTTTATTCCTGCCGGTGTCACGGTCAAGGCTGACATTGTCTCCAGGGAAAAGGGTGTTGTTTGCGGCTTGGGCCTGGCCCATGACGTTTTCAAGATGTTTGACAGGACGCTTGGGGTCCGTATGTTCCAGAAGGACGGGGTCAAGGTGGATGCCGGCCGGATTCTCATGTCCGTCCGGGGCCGGGCGCGATCTGTGCTTTCCTGCGAGAGGCTGGCTTTGAATTTCCTGGGTTATCTTTCCGGAATCGCCACGCAGACATCGGAGGCGTACGAGGCCGTCCGGCGCCAGGGTATCCGGATCCTCGATACGCGCAAAACGACGCCGCTCATGCGCTCTCTTGAGAAATATGCCGTTTGTGCCGGCGGCGGCACCAATCACCGTCTCAACCTGTCAGATCAGTATCTTGTCAAAGACAATCATATTCTGATTTTGAGAGAGACAGACGGTTTTGAGGCTTTATTCCATCGCCGAAAAAAGGTCCCCTTTGAGATCGAGGTCGAAAATCTTGATGAGTTGCGGCGGTCCCTGGTTTATCGTCCTGACATCGTCATGCTTGATAATTTTTCCCCGCACCAGGTGCGCCGGGCCGTTCTGCTCCTGAGAGATATGTTTCCCGACAGAAAACATCGTCCGCTCATTGAATTGTCGGGAGGCATTACGCCGCAGAATATCGCCCGGTATGCGATCAGGGGGGTCGATTTCATTTCACTGGGGGCGTTGACGCATTCTGCCAGGGCCCTGGATGTCTCGCTTGAGATTGTCAAGGTCTATCGTTAGCGGTGAAGAGCAGAATTTCTACATCGTGAGGGAGGCGGTCATGGTTTCTCCATATCCAGAAAGAGAAAGAAGAAGGTTTAAACGCATGAAGCAGCAGAATGTCCTTATGTATCAAGTCGCTCCGACGGGCGGGTCGCGGACCGGTTCGGATAACAGGACTTTCAACGGGATCATGCTGGATTTTTCCCAGGACGGCCTGGCTTTTTTAACGCGGCACAAAGTTCCCGGGGCCGCCACCGTATCGAACAAATTTATTCTCATCGATGATCTCAAGGCGCAACAGGTTGACCGGTTCAGACCCATAGAGGCCGATGGCCAGGTCTGCTATCATCTCGGCGTAAAACGGGGGTTGTTCCGTGTCGGTTTGCGTTTCACGCGCTTGTCTGCGTCTGACCGGGATTTCATCAAGAAACTGCAAGGGCGTTAGAGAGAAGACAGCAGCGGCGTGACATCGAGGCAGGGGGAGCTGATGATGGTCGAAGAGAAGAAGAGGATTTTAATCGTCGATGACGAGGAAGACGTTGTTTTGTTTTTGAAGAAATTTTTAGAAAAAAGGGGGCCTTATCTGGTGATGGGGCTGACAGATTCGAGGGAGGTCATGTCCCAGCTCCATCTTTTCAAGCCCGATGTGATCATCCTGGACCTGCTGATGCCCCATCTGGGCGGATTGGAAGTCTGTGAAGAATTAAACGATGACGAATTGGGGCAGCGCACCCCGGTCATTATCACGTCGGCTTTATGGAAAGACACGGATAAATTTGAAGCCTCCAAGTTCGGGATCACCTGCTATCTGGTCAAACCTATCGACAGAAATATGCTGCTGGTGGCCATCGAAAATGCCTTGCGGTTGAAGGAGTCATAAGGGCCGCGAAACCGCTCATCCTTCGGTTAGAGCCTCTTGCCGGAATTCCTTAATCATACGGGATTGTCATGCCTGATTTCAAGCTGAAAAGTTCGTTTTCTCCTTCCGGAGACCAGTCCCAGGCGATCGATCGCATCGTCGTCGGCCTGCGGGATTCCGCTCGGAAATACCTGACCCTCCTGGGCGTGACGGGGTCCGGAAAGACCTTCACCATGGCTAATGCTATCGCGCGCATCAATAAGCCGACCATCGTCATTTCCCATAACAAGACGTTAGCAGCCCAGTTGTATTTCGAGTTCAAGGAATTTTTCCCCGAAAATGCGGTGGAGTACTTCGTCAGCTATTACGATTACTATCAGCCCGAGGCTTATATCCCCGCCACCGATACCTACATCGAAAAAGATTCGTCGATCAACGAGCGCCTTGACCGTCTGCGTTTGTCTTCGACGACGTCGCTTTTTTCCCGTCCGGATGTCCTTGTCGTCGCTTCTGTTTCCTGTATCTACAACCTGGGAAGTCCGAGGGAGTACAGGGAGTCCATGGTGTTTCTCCAGGTCGGCCAGGCCGTCCGTCGGGAAGAAACGATCAAGAAACTGGTCGCGATCCAGTATGAACGCAATGATTATGACTTTTCCCGCGGCAAGGTTCGTGTCAAGGGCGATGTGCTGGATGTTTATCCGGCTTATGCGCAAAAAGGTGTCCGCGTTGAGTTCGCGTATGATACCATTTCAAAGATCTATGAGTTTGACCCGGTTTCGGGGCACAAGATCGCCGACCTGGAAAAGATCGGGATCTATCCTGCCAAACACTACATTGTTTCTCCGGGAACCATGGATAAGGCGACGCATTCTATCCTGCGGGAATTAGATGGCCGTTTGAAGGATCTGAGGGGCCGCAACAAGCTCTTGGAGGCCCAGCGTTTGGAACAGAGGACAAAATATGACCTGGAGATGCTTAAGGTGGTCGGTTATTGTCACGGGATCGAAAATTATTCCCGCCACCTTTCTTTCCGGCCGCCCGGTTCCCGGCCATCCTGCCTCCTGGATTATTTCCCGCAGGATTACCTTATGTTTATCGACGAGAGCCACGTGACGATCCCCCAGATCCGCGGTATGTATGAGGGAGACCGCGCCCGCAAGGAGGTCTTGGTTGATTTCGGATTCCGTTTGCCTTCCTGCCTGGACAATCGTCCGCTGACATTCAATGAATTCGAGTCTTTGGTCCGGCAAAGCGTTTTTGTTTCTGCCACGCCGGCGGCATATGAACTCGAGAGATCGGGCGGTGTCTCGGCGGAGCAGGTGATCCGTCCGACGGGTATCCCGGACCCTGAGATCATCGTCAAGCCGATCAAGGGGCAGGTGCAGGACTTGGAAGCCCTGGTAAGAGAACGGGCGAAAAAAGACGAGAGGGTCCTGGTGACGACGCTGACCAAGCGCATGGCAGAGGATTTGAGCCGGCACCTGGAGGACAAGGGGTTGAAGGTCGCCTATCTTCACTCGGAGATCGATACGATCCAGCGCGTGGAGATCCTGCGGAGCTTAAGGAAGAAAGATTATGATTGTTTGATCGGTGTTAATCTCCTGAGAGAAGGGTTGGATTTGCCGGAGGTGTCGCTGGTCGCTATTCTCGATGCCGATAAGGAAGGATTTTTGCGTTCGGATGTTTCGCTCATTCAGCTCTCGGGCCGCGCCGCGCGCCATATCAACGGGCAGGTGGTTATGTATGCGGACCGGGTGACTCCGGCGATGGAAGCGGCCATACGTGAAAGCCGGCGGCGGCGGAGGATCCAGGAGGCTTATAACGCGCAACACGGCATCACGATCTCATCGATCCGCAAGGAAATACGGGAAAGCCTCAAGGAAGAAGAAGCGGCGACGGCCTACTTGGCCGCGCTCTCGGGTCAGAAGAAAGAAGAACTTGAGTTTGATTCGTTGATGGCGTTGCTTCAGCGGGACATGGAGTCTGCCGCCCGCAACCTGAAGTTCGAGAATGCCGCTGCCTTGCGCGATGAGATCAAGCGCCTGAAAGAGGGCAGAGGGAAGATCTTTGGCCAGGAAAAGGCAAGGCCGCGGGGCCGTAAGGACGCGAGGGCGAGAAAATCCGGCAAGCGATGATTCGTTGTTTTACCCCGCACCCGCAATGCCCTGCCTGGTAAAGGTGGAGAGGGGCTGAGAACTAAAGATGGATACAGGTTTATCCAGATTATTTCATCATCGTTCCGATAAACGTTCTCTTGGAACGCGCACCGTCGGCACCAAGGTCCTGGTGTATGATGTTGTGACATCGACGAACGACCTGGCCCTTTTTTTGGCCGAAAACGGCGAGCCGCCAGGCACCATTCTTTTTGCCCATAGCCAGACGCATGGCCGCGGCCGGCTTGGCAACACCTGGAGTTCGCCGCACGGCAAGGGAATCTATTGTTCTTTGATCCTGCGGCCGGATATCGAGATCGGGCTGATGCCTCTCGTGACGCTGACGGCGGCCCTCGCCGTGGTCAGCGCTTTGAAGGCGATTCATGTGGGAGATGTTTCGATCAAATGGCCGAATGATGTTTATGCGGGCGCCGGAAAGATCGCCGGCATCCTGACGGAGATGCACCTGGAGGGCGGGCGGCCGGGGTTTGTAATCGTCGGGATCGGGTTGAACGTTAACAATCAAAAGGATGAGCTTCCTGTTGGGGCGGCTTCTGTCCGGCAGGTTTTAAAAAGGGAGTTTGACATTGCCGATCTCTTCCATATAATTATAAAGGACCTTGATCGTTATTATACGGACCTTCTGGAAGGCAGGACGCAAGAACTGTTGCACAAGATCAAGGAAGCTTCAGGTTTGGTCCTGGGAGAGCGCGTGCGTGTGGAAAATGCCCACGAGATCATCGAAGGGTATGCCGTTGATTTCGAAGAGAACGGCAGCCTTGTGATCCGCCTGGATAACGGGTGTTCCCGGGCGGTGCATGCAGGCCACCTCACAACATGCGCCAAGAACGGAATAGGGTAGGCATGACGGTCGCCATCGATATCGGTAATACCAACACGACCGTCGGGATCCTCGAGGGCTCGAAGGTTTTGTCTTCGTTTAAGATCCCGACAGCCGGCCTGGGTAACGCCAGGGGGGCGGCTGCCGCCTTGTTCAAGGGGCGTTTGCGGCCTTTTTTGGGACAGTGTTCCGAAGGGGCCGTTTATGCCTGCAGTGTTGTGCCTCAGATAAACCCGCGCCTGCGGCTTCTGGTGAAGCGGGTTTTAGGGACGGCTTGCAAGATAGCCGGAGAGGATTTCTGCGTCCCGTTGTTGAACAAATACAGGATCCCGTCCCAGGTGGGCCAAGACCGTCTGGTGAATGCTTATGCGGCTTTGAAGTTGTTCGGCAAGGGATTGATCGTGGTTGATTTCGGGACAGCGATTACCTTTGATATTGTGTCGCGCAAGGAAGAATATCTGGGAGGATTGATCGCTCCGGGCCTCAGGCTGATGCAGGAGTCGTTAAATAAAAAAACCGCCCTTCTGCCTTTTGTGGAATTGGCGAAACCGATCGAACTTATCGGCCGCGATACCGCCTCGAGTATTCGCGCAGGGATTGTTTACGGCGCGGCCAGCCTCTGCGACGGCATCATCGGACGCTTGCTCGAGAAAGAATGCCGCGGCTACCAGGTCGTCGTTACAGGAGGAGATGCTTCCCTGGTGAAGTCTTTCAGCCGGTATATGAAAACGGTTGACGAGCATCTCATCCTTGAGGGGTTGGCGATGCTTGCCGAGAGCCAAAAGACCGGTATGCGCAAGCCTTATTGAGTGAAATACGGCGGAATCATAGAAAAAAAGCTTGACAAGCAAAAGAAAATTTACTAAAATTCTCATTCGCAAAAGCTAAGAGGGCCGATACGCAATTTTCTGTTGGTCTGGGATTTGCGTTTTTTTGAAATCTGTTGTTAGCACTCTGCTTCATGGAGTGCTAAATGGTCATCCGCCTTCATCGAGGAGACCGTCACCCCAAAACAAAAGGAGGAGGCATGAACTTTCAACCGTTAGGAGACAGGGTCATCATTAAGCCATTGGAGGCTGACTCAAAAACGAAAGGCGGTATTGTTCTTCCGGATACCGTTAAAGAGAAGCCGCAGGAGGGAAAGGTCGTTGCCGTTGGTAAAGGCAAGGTCTTGGAGAACGGAACGGTTCAGAAACCGGACGTCAAGGAAGGCGACATCGTTCTTTACGGAAAATATTCCGGGACCGAAGTGGCAACAAAGGACGGCGAGGAATATCTGATCGTCCGCGAAGAAGATATTTTAGCGATTGTGAAGAAGTGAATGAGGACATGGCTTACGGAGCTGTTTCGCGACGTAAGTCATGTGTCTGAATTCACCCGGCACTCATGTTATATAAAATGAATGCCGGGTTTAATTCGCGCCTGCGATTTACGTCACTAAAAAGTTCCGTAAATCGTGCGCTCATTAAAGGAGGAATCAAATGGCAAAGCAGTTACTATTTAGCGATGAAGCGAGGCGCGCCGTCCTGAGAGGGGTTGAACAGCTGGCAAAGGCGGTGAAGGTGACTCTCGGTCCCAAGGGGCGCAATGTTGTCCTGGACAAAAAATTCGGATCGCCGACCATTACCAAGGACGGCGTGACGGTGGCCAAAGAGGTCGACCTGGAGGATGCGTTTGAAAACATGGGCGCTCAGATGGTCAAGGAAGTTGCCGAGAAGACTTCCGATATCGCCGGTGACGGCACAACGACCGCCACTGTCTTGGCGGAAGCGATTTATCGGGAAGGCTTGAAAAATGTGACCGCCGGGATCAATCCGATGGCCCTGAAAAGGGGCATTGAAAAGGCGGTCGATGTCGTGGTCGAGGATCTGAAGAAGCTTTCGACGAGCATCAAGGATAAGAAGGAGGTCGCTCAGGTCGCCACGATCGCCGCCAACGGCGACAGCAGGATCGGTTCCGACATTGCCGAGGCCATGGAAAAAGTCGGCAAAGACGGCGTGATCACGGTCGAAGAGGCCAAATCCACGGCGACGACCCTGGATGTCGTTGAGGGGATGCAGTTCGACCAGGGGTATTTGTCTCCTTATTTCGTGACGGATGCCGAGAGGATGGAGGCCGTTCTCGAAGAGCCTTATATCCTCATTTACGAAAAGAAAATATCTTCTATTAAAGATATTTTACCCCTTTTGGAAAAAATCGCCCGTTCCGGCCGTTCTCTGATGATTATCGCGGAGGATGTGGATGGCGAAGCCTTGACGACCCTGGTCGTTAACAGGCTCAAAGGTGTGTTGTCCTGTTGTGCGGTGAAGGCTCCCGGCTACGGTGACAGGCGCAGGGCCATGATCGAGGATATCGCTGTCCTGACCGGCGGTGAAGCCATTACGGAAGATCGTGGTATTAAACTTGAAAGTGTTGACCTGGATATGCTGGGACGCGCCAAGAGGGTTAAGGTTGACAAGGATGATACGACCATTATCGAAGGCGCCGGAAAAACCCAGGCGATCAACGGACGCATCGCGCAGATCAAGAAGCAGATCGAGCAGAGCGATTCGGATTATGATAAGGAGAAGCTCCAGGAACGGCTGGCCAAGCTGGCCGGAGGCGTCGCGGTGATCAACGTGGGTGCGGCGACCGAGACGGAGATGAAAGAGAAGAAGGCCCGGGTTGAAGATGCGCTTCATGCGACCCGCGCGGCTGTGCAGGAAGGTATCGTTCCCGGCGGCGGCGTCGCCCTCATCCGCTGCGTGGCAGCGCTTGAAAACACAAAGGTTGCCGAAGAAGACGAAAAGGTGGGCGTCAATATCGTCCGCCGCGTCTTGGAAGAGCCTTTAAGGCAGTTGGCCGCGAATGCCGGCGTTGACGGCTCCGTGGTGGTTCAGCGTGTGAAATCCGAAAAAAAGAACGTGGGTTACGACGTGGCCCAGGATAAATTCGTTGATATGATCGAGGCGGGCATCATCGATCCGACCAAGGTGACGCGGTCTGCTCTTCAGAACGCCTCCAGTATTGCGTCGTTACTGTTGACGACCGAAGCCCTGATTACGGACATCCCGGAAAAAGATAAACCGGGGATGCCGGCTATGCCTCCGGGCGGCGGAATGGGCGGAATGTATTAGAGTCCATAGGGTTTGTTTTGTTCGTGAATAGAAAGCGGTTAAGGTTGAGGTTTTGGGTTGAGAAAACGCCAGGTTTTGTTTTCTTGACGATGAGGTCTCGACCTTAACCCTTTTTATTGCCCGGCCCCATGTTTTTATTGCCTTGCTGCGGAAATCGTGTTATCGTATATCCCTAACCTATGCTGGAAAGAGTTTTTATAGTTGAAGAAGATGTGAAGGCGCGGGATTTCCTCTACGAGATGATCTCGCGTATCGGCTGCGGGGTCTTGACACTTCCTTCCGGTTCGGCGTTGTTGGAACTCCTCAAAAATGAACGGCCTACCCTGATTATCGTTTCCGACCAGAAAGGCGATGACAGCGGGTTTTCGCTGGTGAAAAAAATCAGGGAGTTTGATAAAGACGTCAAGATCATCATGCTGGGGTTTTTGCCTTCAGGGCCGTTTTTCGATGCGTTTATTAAAGAAGCGGGCGTGAGCGCTTTCCTGCCGAAAAACTTCGAAGATCCCGAGATCACCAAGGCGATTGTATCCGTGTTGCGCCAAGAGAGGGTCCGCGTACCGTTTGAGACCCGAAAAGTCGGCAGCCGTATCCTTGTGGTTGATGACGAGCTGGAGGGGCGCGAGACCGTGGCTCATTTCCTTAACAGGAAGGGTTTTGACGCAGAAACGGCTTCCAGCGGCGAAGAGTGTCTGGAAAAATTCCGGCTTCGCCCTTTTGACCTCGTCCTTTTAGACGTAACCATGTCAGGCATGGATGGGCTTTTGACGCTGAAACGCATCAGGAATATCAATCCCCGCGCAAAGGTCGTTATGGTCACGGCCTTGCAGGCGCAGGATATAGTGGACCAGGCCACGGCCATGGGTGCCTGTGATTATCTTATTAAGCCGTTCAATTTCAGCGTGCTCGAAGCGATGTTGTCGAGTATTCTGTGTTCCGGTGGGGCGCGGTCCCTGGAAGGTTCGCCTTGACAAGGGGGCTTTTCTTGTGTAGACTATCACATATTTTTTAGGGGCTATTATTGGTGGAGGCGTTATGGGTGAGTGGATTGGAATAAATCGAAGAGCCAGAAAATGTTACGGATTTGATGAGGTGGCGCTTGTACCGGGCATGACCACGATCAATCCCGCGGAAGTCGATCCATCCTGGGAGTTGGCCGGCAAGCGCTACAAATGCCCGATCCTGGCTGCGGCCATGGATGGGGTTGTGGATGTAAAATTCGCCACGGAAATGGGGCGGCTGGGAGGGATCGCGGTCCTGAATCTGGACGGTATCCAGACCCGTTATGAGAACCCGGATGAGGTGCTGGAAGCCATCGCCAAGGCTTCTCCCCAGGAGGCCACGCGCCTGGTCCAGGAAGTGTATGTTAAGCCGATCAAAGAAAAACTGATCGCCACGCGTGTCGAAGAGATCAAGAAGAAAAAGGCGCCGGCTGTCGTCAGCTGTATCCCGCAGAACGCCGAACGGTTCGCTGCGATCGCCGAAGAGAGCGGCGCCGATATTTTTGTCGTCCAATCGACCGTTACGACCACGCGGCATATTGCGAAAGCCTACAAAGCGCTGGATCTGAAAAAATTCTGCGCCAAGCGGAACATTCCTGTGATCCTTGGTAATAGCGTCACTTATGAAGTGACGCTGGAGTTGTGTGATACCGGCGCTGCCGGGCTTCTCATCGGCGTGGGGCCGGGTGCCGCCTGCACCACGCGCGGGGTGCTGGGGATCGGCGTTCCCCAGGTCACGGCAACGATCGATGCTGCGGCGGCGAGGGATTATTATTTTAAAAGGACAGGGAAATATATTCCGATGATCACGGACGGCGGCATGCGTATCGGCGGCGAGATATGCAAGGCTTTTGCCGCCGGGGCCGACGCTGTCATGGTCGGGTCGGCTTTTGCCAGGGCCGTGGAAGCGCCCGGGCGCGGTTATCACTGGGGCATGGCGACATCGCACGCCAACCTGCCTCGCGGTACGCGTGTTTACGTCGGGACCACCGGATCACTGGAAGAGATCCTTTTCGGGCCGGCCAAGGTCGATGACGGCTCGCAGAACCTGATGGGTGCCTTGACGACATCCATGGGTTGCCTGGGGGCGGGCACCATCAAAGACATGCAGTTCACAGAGATCATTATCGCACCTTCCATACAGACTGAAGGCAAGATCTTTCAGGTTGTGCAGAGAGTGGGGATGGGAAAGTGAAGGCCAAAAAGACTTTGAAGAGAAAAAAAGCGCCGGTTGCAAAGAAACATCCGAAGAAGAGGGCGGCCAAGAGACCGTCAGGGAAGAAACCGCAGTCCAAGGCAGGCGATTTGCGTTCCACAAGCCTTCAGCAGAAGAATGCGATCCTTATCCTTGATTTCGGGTCACAGTATACACAGTTGATTGCCCGCCGCGTCCGGGAAAACAAGGTCTACAGCATGATTGTCCCCCACAAGATCACGGTGGAGGAGATCAGGAAGTATGCGCCGAAAGGCCTGATTCTTTCCGGCGGACCCGCCAGCGTTTATGACGACAAGAGTCCTAAGTGCGATAAGGGGATCTTTAAGCTGGGAATTCCCATCCTCGGCATATGTTACGGCCAGCAATTGATTGCGCAGCATTTCGGAGGCAAGGTCAGGAGGACGAGGGAACGCGAGTTCGGCAGGCAGGAGCTTTTTATTGACGACCATGCGGATTTTTTCAGCGGCCTGCCCGGGAATATCACATGTTGGATGAGCCACGGAGATTACGTTTCGTCCCTGCCCAAGGGGTTTGTTTCTGTCGCGCATACGCTGAGTACGCCGAATGCGGCATTCGCCAGTCGAGACCGCAAGATATTCGGCGTCCAGTTCCATCCCGAGGTCGTGCATACGGCCCGCGGTTCCGAGATCATTTCAAACTTTCTTTACAGGATCTGCCGTTGCCGTCCCAGTTGGGAAATGGGAGCGTTTATCAAGGATGCGATCCTGCAGATCCGGCAGATGGTCGGTAAAGACAGCGTGGTTTGCGGTTTAAGCGGCGGCGTGGATTCTTCCGTTGTCGCCGTCTTGATCCATAGGGCGATCGGCAGGCAATTGCGCTGCATCTTTGTGGATAATGGTCTCGTGCGCAACCGTGAACCGGAAGAGATCAAGGAAACATTCCGCGGTAACTTGCATATGAACCTGGATTTTGTCAACGCGCAGAGCCGTTTCTTGAAACGTCTTAAAGGCGTGACCGATCCTGAACAAAAACGCAAGATGATCGGCGAAGAATTTATCAAGGTTTTCGAAGAGGAAGCCAAGAAGATTCGCCGCGTAAAGTATCTTGCTCAAGGGACGCTGTATCCCGATGTCATCGAGTCTGTGTCAGTTGCGGGGTCTCCATCGGCCAAGATCAAGACGCATCATAATGTCGGCGGCCTGCCTGATAAAATGAATCTGAAATTGATTGAACCGCTGCGGGAACTCTTTAAGGACGAGGTCCGGGAGCTGGCCAAGCAGCTGGGTTTGCCCCAGGAGATCATTCACAGGCAGCCTTTTCCGGGCCCGGGCCTGGCGATCCGTATCGTGGGCGAGGTGACGCCGGAGCGTCTGCAGGTTTTGCGGGCTGCAGATGAAATTTTTCTCAGCGAGATCCGCAAGGCCGGCCTCTACCAGGAAGTTTGGCAGTCTTTTTGCGTCCTGCTGTGCGTGAAATCCGTCGGGGTCATGGGCGACGAAAGGACATATGAGAATGCCGTTGCGTTGCGCTGTGTTTCTTCCAGCGACGGCATGACGGCTGACTGGGTGAAGCTTGAACCTGAGTTCCTTGGCAAGGTTTCAACCCGGATCATTAATGAAGTCAAGGGGATCAACAGGGTCGTTTACGATATCAGTTCCAAGCCCCCGGCGACCATCGAGTGGGAGTAATTCAGCTCATAGCTGTTAGCTCATAGGAAATCGGAGTCGATGTTTTTGCTAGGAGCCATGAGCTATGAGCTAATACGGTGAAGTCCTGTGCGCAAATAGGGCTTCGGAAGAATCCTCGTTATGTCTCATTCCGATTTTGTTCATCTTCATCTCCACACGCAATTCAGCCTCTTAGACGGCGCCTGCCGTATTAAAGAATTAATCGCCAAGGCCATTGAGTTTAAGATGCCCGCCATTGCCATGACAGACCACGGCAATATGTTCGGGGCCATCGATTTTTATGTCGAGGCCCAGAAGCAGGGCATCAAGCCTTTGATCGGCTGCGAGGTTTACATCGCCCAAAAGGGCCGTTTTGACAGATCCGAGTCTTTAAGCGAAGGTTCGAACCATTTTATCCTTCTGGCGAGGGATGAAGAGGGGTTCAGGAACCTCTCCAAGCTCGTTTCCATGGGATACATCGAAGGTTATTATTACCGCCCGCGCATCGATAAGGAGATCCTGGCGCAATATTCACGCGGCCTGATCGGTTCCAGCGCCTGCCTGAAGGGCGAACTCGCCTGCCTCATCACCGCTGACCGTTTGAACGACGCCATCAAGGCTGCGGATGAATTCTCCTGCATTTTCGGAAAAGATAATTTTTACCTGGAGCTCCAGGAGAATTTTATCCCCGAGCAGACCGTCGTCAACCAGGGGCTGCTGAAGATCGCCAAGGAACTCAATCTGCCCGTCATCGCCACCAATGACGTCCATTACCTCAACAAGCAGAGCGCGCAATCCCACGAGGCGCTTCTGTGTATTCAGACCCAGACGACCCTGGACGATCCTCATCGCATGCGGTTCCAGACTCAGGAGTTTTATTTTAAAAGCCCGCAGGAGATGAAGGAGCTGTTTGCCTATTGCCCCGAGGCTATCCGTAATACGATCGAGATCGCCAACCGGTGCAATCTCGTTCTGGAGTTCGGAAAGCCTCATCTGCCGCAATACACACCGCCTCAAGGCAGGACGGGCGAGGCTTATTTGAGGGAGCTTTGCGACCAGGGATTGGTCCGGCGCTATGACAATAAAATTACCGGCGAAATCAGGCAGAGGCTCGAGCACGAGCTCAAGACGATCTCCCAGATGGGTTTTGTCAGTTATTTTCTTATCGTCTGGGATTTTATCAATTACGCTAAAGGCAGGGGGATTCCCGTCGGGCCGGGCCGCGGATCGGCCGCCGGAAGCCTGGTGAGCTATCTTTTGGGGATCACGGAACTTGATCCGTTAAGATACAAGCTGCTGTTTGAAAGATTTTTAAACCCTGAACGCGTGGGTTTGCCGGATATCGATATCGATTTTTGTTTCGAACGACGCCAGGAGGTCATTGATTACGTCAACCAGAAATACGGCAAGGAGAATGTCGCGCAGATCATTACGTTCGGGACGATGCTGGCGCGCGCGGTTATCCGCGACGTGGGCCGCGTGATGGGGGTTCCTTATGCCGACGTGGACAAGATCGCCAAGCTTGTGCCTCCCGAATTGGGGATCACTTTGGAAGACGCCCTCAAGACGGACGAACTCAAGAGCCTTTATGAGAACAACGCCGAGGTGCGCAAGCTGATCGATACGGCCAAGGACCTGGAGGGGTTGTCGCGTCACGCTTCGGTCCATGCCGCAGGCGTCGTGATCGGGGACAAGCCCCTGGATACCTATATGCCTCTTTGCAAACTCGATGAGGACCAGGTGACGTCGGGGTTTTCCATGAAGGCGTTAGAAAAGATCGGTCTTCTGAAGATGGATTTTCTGGGCCTGCGCACCTTGACCGTCATCGCCGAAGCTTTGAAGATCATCAAAAGGACAAAAAATATCGATATCGACATCGATGCGATCTCCCTGGAGGACAAAAAGACCTTTGAGCTTCTGACAGCCGCGCAGACTATCGGTGTTTTTCAGCTTGAAAGCGCGGGGATGCGCGATCTGCTGAGGAAACTGAATCCTTCGTTTTTTGAGGATTTGATCGCGCTGCTGGCTCTCTATAGGCCGGGCCCGATCGGGTCCGGCATGCTCGATGATTTTATCCAGCGCAAACACGGCCTCAAACCCATTGTTTACGACCACCCGAAGATGGAAGGCATCCTGAAGGATACTTACGGGATCATGGTTTATCAGGAGCAGGTCATGCAGATCGCGTCGGCCCTCGCCGGTTTCAGTATGGCGCAGGCGGATTTGCTGCGTCGCGCCATGGCCAAAAAGATCCCCGAAGAAATGGACAAACAGAGGCACTTGTTTCTCGAGGGCTGTGTTAAAAACAAAATCGACAAGCGGATCGCGACTAAAGTGTTCGACCTGATCGATTATTTCTCCGGCTACGGTTTTAACAGGAGTCACTCCGCGGCCTACGCGCTCATTTCTTATCGCACGGCTTACCTGAAGGCTAATTATCCTGTTGAGTTCATGACGGCGCTTCTGACAAGCGAGAAAGAAAATACGGACAAAGTCGTTGAATATGTCCGGGAAGCCGGCCGCATGGGGATCACCGTTTTGAATCCGACCGTCAACGAAAGCTTTTCAAAATTCACGGTTGAGAACGAGACAAGTATCCGTTTCGGCCTTTTGGCTGTTAAAAATGTCGGGAAAGGCGCGATCGATTCCATCGTGGAAGCCAGGCAGAACAGCGGCGCGTTTGCTTCTTTGGAGGATCTCTGTCAACGCGTGGATTTAAGGCTCGTCAACCGCAAAGTGATTGAAAGCCTGATCAAATGCGGGGCTATGGATGCTTTTAAGCTGAAGCGCAGCCAGATGATGAGCGTCCTGCAGGAGTGCCTGGATTATTCGGCGAAAGCCCATAAGGACCGGTCTTCGGGCCAGCTCTCTTTTTTCGATACGGATGTTTCTTCGGATGCCGGTTTTAAGCGGTTCCAGGTCAATGTCCCCGAGATTAAGGAGTGGCCAGAACTGCAATTGCTGTCCTTTGAGAAGGATATCCTGGGGTTTTATGTCAGCGGCCATCCCCTGGTCAGATACGAGCATCTTTTGGAGCGTTTTTCTTCCCGCTCGATCTCCAAGTTATCGGAGCTTTCGGACGGACAGGATGTCGCTATCGTCGGCCTGATCAACAAGATCAAGATTACGACAACCCGTCAAAAAGCAGAGAAGATGGCCATTTTAAGGGTAGAAGACCTGACGGGCGTTCTCGAGGTTCTTGTGTTTCCGAATACCTATAAACAGGTTTATCGCCACCTTATTGCCAACAACGTCGTTTTGATCAAGGGGCGGCTTTCGCTCCGGGAGGAAATGCCTAAGATCTTGGCCGGGGACGTGATGCCGATTGAAGAGTCTTACCGGATGATTTCTTCCATATCTATCGATTTGGCAGGCCTTAAGGAAAATATTCTTCAGGCGCTGAAAGACAAGCTTTCGCTTTCTCCTGGAAATACACCGGTGTATCTCCATATGGACGCCGAAAAGGATAAAAAGCTGCGGATTCTTGTTGCCCGGGATCTTTTTGTCCAACCGCGGCCGGAGTTGTTCAACGATATTGAGGAACTCATTGGCGCACAAAGATTTCAGTTGACGATGTAACTCTTTCGTGGTACTTTACTTATGAAAGACTGGGAATAACCGTCATTCGAACGAACCCGCCGTAATTTTCCGGCGGGTTATCCGCTTCAATACAGGCAGTTTTATGGTCCTCAAATGACATCCGCCAGAGCTATGGCATTGATTTAAAAAGGGATGCGACGGCGGATATAAATAGAGAATTTTCTTCACCGCTTGGGTGCTAAGAAAAAAGGAGGGTGGTGACCATGACGAAAAAGGACATCGTTCTAAAGATCGCCGATGAGACGGGCATCAAACAGATTGATGTAAAAAAGGTTGTGCAAAAAACCTTTGATCATATTATCGCGAGCCTCGTCCGCGGAGAAAAAGTCGAGCTGCGTAACTTTGGTGTTTTCAAGCTGAAAGAAAGACGCAGCCGCACAGGAAGAAATCCCAGGACAGGGCAGGTTGTCCCGGTTCCCGCCAGGAAGGTCGTCGTATTCAAATCCGGGCTGGAGATGAAAAAGCTTATTAAATAGTCATTTGCAAGAAATGACGAATGCATCAGTTCGAATGACGAATAAATGTCTAATTTCCAAGCCTAAATAATGAAAAAAATTTTCGTCCATCAGGCATTCAGATTTAGAAATTTATTCGGCATTAGGCATTAGGAATTTGACATTTATCAATCATGCGAGGTTTACAATGGCTCAGGTAGGTAAGGTGAAGTGGTTTTCGGCTCCTAAGGGGTATGGTTTTATCGAATGCGAAGACGGGCAGGATGTTTTTGTTCATTTTTCAGCGATCAAAAGCGACGGATACAAGACTTTAGAAGAAGGGCAGAAGGTTCAGTTTGAGATCGTCCAGGGAGAAAAAGGACCTCAGGCCAAAGACGTCGTGATCGTATAATCGATCATAAGCTTTCATAAAAAGGCGGGAGCGTTTTACCCGCCTTTTTGAGCATGTCCCCGGCAAAGAAGTAAGTTCCTCTCATCGGGGCCACCAAACGTTCATCTATCCCATGCCGTTCAAATCTCCACGCGGTACAAAAGATGTCCTGCCGCCAGAAACATCTCTCTGGCAGGTCGTAGAAGGGCAGGCGCGGCGTATTTTTTCCCTGTATGCCTTCCAGGAAGTCCGGACCCCCGTGATCGAAGAAACAGGGCTTTTTTTGCGTTCCCTGGGCGATCTGTCCGACATTGTCCAGAAACAGATGTTTCAGATCAAGAAAGATACGGATGCTTTCGTTTTGCGGCCGGAGGCGACAGCGGCCATCATCCGGGCTTATATTGAGCACGGCATTTATCATTCCTCCCAGATCACGAAGTGGTTTTATCTCGGTCCCATGTTTCGGGCCGAGAGGCCGCAAAAGGGCCGTCTGCGCCAATTTCACCACATCGGATGCGAGGTCATCGGTTCTTATAGCCCCTGCCTGGATGCGGAAGCCGTGCGGCTGGCCGTTCATATCCTTAAAGATACCGGGATCGACGGATTTGAGGTCGTGGTCAATACGTTGGGTTGCGCGCATGATAAAAAGAGACTGACGATCCATTTGAAGGAATTGCTTCTTCCGAAAAAACAATTATTTTGCGAAGATTGCCAGGCCCGTATGGAGCGCAATGTTTTTCGCGTCCTGGATTGCAAGAATACGCAATGCCGTGAACATGTCGCGGCGTTATCGATCGGCACGGGGCACGTGTGCCAGGAATGTCTGCGGCATTTTGAAGCGGTCAAGGCGTCTCTGGGGCGTTTCGGAGTTTCTTTCAAGGTCGACCCTCTGCTTGTGCGCGGATTGGACTATTATACGCGGACCGTCTTCGAGATCAAACATCCTGGTTTGGGCGCTCAGGATGCTTTGGGAGCGGGTGGGCGTTATGATAATCTTGTCGCAGAGCTGGGAGGGCCTGAGAAGGGGGCCGTCGGCTTTGCTTTGGGGATGGAACGCCTTTTATTGGCTAAAGGCGTAACGGATACGGGTGTTTCCTGCGCCGGGCCTTTGGATTGTTATGCGATCGGACTGGGGGATGCGGCCAGGGGGAAGTGTCTGGAGCTGTTGAATAGTTTGCGCCTGGCAGGGGTGGCAGCAGATATGGATTATGGAGACGGCTCGCTGAAGTCAGGCTTGAGGAAAGCTGACGGGATGAAGGCAAAAGTTTGCGTGATTGTAGGGGATAACGAATTGGCCAAGGGCGTCGCCGTTCTGAAGGATATGAGGAAAGGCACCCAGGAGGAAGTTTCTTTGGATTGTCTCACGGACAGGGTAAAGGGACTGATATGTTGAGGACGCATACATGCGGAGAATTGAAGAAGGAACACGCCGGCCAGGTCGTGGTGTTGTGCGGCTGGGTCCATCGGCGCCGTGACCACGGGAAACTCATTTTTATCGACCTGCGTGATCGCTATGGATATACCCAGGTGATGTTCAGCCCGAAAGATTCGCCGGATGCGCACCGCGTGGCCATGGATCTACGCTCGGAATTCGTCATCCGGCTTAAAGGGTTGGTGAATGCAAGACCCAAGAACAATATCAATCCGAATATCCCTACAGGGGAAATCGAGCTTATTGCCCGGGAGTTGGAAATTCTGAATCCGTCCCTGACGCCTCCGTTTGAGATCGAGGATGATCTGGTTTTGTCCGAAGACGTCCGCCTCCCGTATCGTTATCTGGATCTGCGCCGGCCGAGGATGCTGGGTTTGATGAAAGCCCGCCATCAATTGAACCAGCTGATGCGCAATTTCCTGAGCGCCGAAGGCTTTATCGAGGTGGAGACCCCCGTTCTGACAAAATCTACGCCGGAAGGGGCGCGGGACTACCTGGTGCCATCCCGCGTCAATCCGGGAAAGTTTTTTGCCCTGCCGCAGTCGCCGCAGTTATTCAAACAGCTTTTGATGGTTTCGGGGTTCGATCGTTATTTTCAGATCGCCAAGTGTTTTCGCGATGAAGACCTGCGCGCCGACAGGCAGCCGGAATTTACTCAGATGGATATGGAGATGTCTTTTGTCGAAGAAGAGGATATTTTTTCTGTCTCTGAAAACATGTTTGCCCGTGTTCTCAAAGAGCTCAAGGGCGTGGACCTTGTCCTTCCGTTCCCGCGGCTGAGTTATCGGGAAGCGGTAGAAAAATACGGGAGCGATAAGCCGGATATCCGCCACAACAAAGACAATGCCCGTGAATTCTCTTTTCTCTGGGTGGTTGATTTCCCGTTGTTTAAATACGATGACGAAGAAAAGAGATGGGACAGCGAGCATCATCCGTTCACGTCGCCTCACCCGGATGACCTCGGGCTTCTGGATGCCGGCGATTTAAGCCGCGTCCGTTCCCGGTCTTATGACCTTGTGTTGAACGGCAGCGAGATCGCCAGCGGCTCAATCAGGATCCACGACCAGGCGTTGCAGCGCAGGATTTTTGAGATCCTCAGGATCCCGGATGAGGAGATCGGCGCACGTTTCGGATTTTTGCTGGAGGCCTTCAAGTACGGCGCCCCGCCGCATGGGGGGATTGCCTTTGGGCTCGACAGGATTCTTTCCATTTTGTTCGGAACGGAAAGCATCCGCGACATCATCGCATTCCCCAAGACGCAAAAGGCCGTCTGCCCTTTGACGCAGGCGCCTTCGGATGTCGAAAATAAACAACTCAAGGAATTGCATATCAGGACCGTTGACTAGGTCATCGGCGGTCTTGGCGTGTCGTTTTTAAAGTGTTTTCATATCACACCTAAATCGGAGGACGATGATGAAGAAGAGTGCGGTTGCGGTATGGACCATTGTTTTCGCTCTCGCAGCGGTCGCAGGTTGTGCCAGGGTGAGGACCTATACGGTTGAAAAAGATCGCGTAGATCAGAATCTGGTGTCAGGCAACGCAGGTTACCTGGCAGGAGCGCCGAAAGAGGGAGATTTGCAGAAAGACAGGAAGATGACGCGCAGGACCTATGTTGCCGAGGTTGAAATCGGCAGGACCGGCGTGCCAAAAGTCAAAGGGAAAAAGCCGGCGTTTGAAAAGTGTCCGATCTCGACGGAGGGCGAAGAGGGAATGATGCAGGAGGCGGAGGTAGCGGAGATCGGGATGGTTTCCGATGGCGCCGCCAAAGAGCCGGTGGTCTATACGGTTATGCCGAACGACACCCTCCAGAAGATTTCCCAGAAATTTTACGGGACATCAAAGCGATGGAAGGTTATCTATGACGCCAATAAGGATGTCCTGAAAAGCCCGGACAAGATCTATACGGGCCAGGTCATCAATATCCCTCAGGAATAATAACGAAGTCACCCGCCACCCTGACTTGCCGCAGGAAGGCA
>JAQUOM010000019.1 GCA_028717105.1 Candidatus Omnitrophota bacterium | reverse complement strand
TCAAGCGTACATCCTCCACCATCTGGCCGTAAGACATCTCAACGACAAGAAACCTTTTAACGCGCGGCGGCAAGGCCGCAAGCGCCCGGGAAGGGAACGGCCACAGGGTCACGGGCCTGAACAGGCCGATCTTCATACCACGGCCGCGCAAGGCGACAACGACAGCCTCGACGATACGGGCCGTAGAACCATAAGCGGCCACGACCATCCTGGCGTCCTCCAGGAACCGGCCGGCTGAACGGGTTTCTTTCGCGGCGATCCGGCGATATTTTTTCTGCAGGACCAGGTTGTGCTTTTCGACGTCGGGACGCTTCATATAGAGCGACTGGACCACCTGCGGCGCGCGCCCTCTGGCCCCGGTCAAAGCCCAGGGTTTTGCGACGGAAACAACGGGCGCTGCAGGCTCTTCGATCGTCAGGCCCTCCATCATCTGGCCGAGCAGACCGTCGCTTAAGATCATCACGGCGATACGATAACGGTCCGCCAGGTCAAAACCGAGACGGGTCAAATCAAAAGACTCCTGGACCGTGGCCGGCGCCAGGACGATCATGCGGTAATCTCCGTGGCCGCCGCCCTTGGTCGCCTGGAAATAATCGGATTGGGCCGGCCAGATATTGCCGAGCCCCGGGCCTGCACGCATCACATTAATGATGACCGCCGGCACTTCGGCGCCGGAGATATAAGAAATCCCCTCTTGCTTGAGGCTGATACCGGGAGAAGATGAACTCGTCATGACGCGCGCGCCGGCGGCAGAGGCGCCGTAGATCATGTTGATGGCGGCCAGTTCCGACTCCGACTGGATAAAGATCCCCCCGCGGCGCGGCAGCTGATCGGCCATATAGGCGGTCAATTCATTCTGGGGCGTAATCGGGTAACCCGCATAAAATTTCAGGCCGGCGCGGATGGCCGCTTCCCCCATCGCCTCATTGCCGCTCATCAATATCGTCTTCATAACAGCTCCGTTAAACCGTCCCCTTTGCCTTCTTCTCTTATCGTCCTCTCGGGTCCGAAGGACGGGCGCCCACCACTAAAGCGTCGGCGGGCGGCCGCCGAAGCAGCGACGGCGGATGAACGTCCTGACGTCCCGACGGAAACTAATCAATTTTTATCTCAATACAGCTATCGGGGCACATGGCAAAACACATGCCGCAGCCTGTGCAACTCGCGGCATCGATGACGACGGCCGGAAACACGCCGGCATCGTTTAAGGTCTCGTCGATTTTTAAATTCTTTTTGGGGCACCAGACGATGCAAAGCCGGCAGCTCTTGCATCGTTGCCTGTTGATCCTGACTTCAGCCATTAGGATACCCCCAGGACTTCCCGGGCAGCCGCAGCAATTCCTTCCCGGTCGAGCCCGTATTGTCTCAATAATTCTTTTCGTTTATCGAACGTGACAAAACTCGACGGCAGCCCCAGGCGCTTCACTTTTTTGGGCGATGCGAACAGCCTCCCGTCGGCGTCCAGGGCCTCGAGGACCCCTGAACCAAAACCGCCCGCCAGGACCCCTTCTTCGACGGTAACAAGGGCCCGCGTCCCGTCATAACATTTGAATATGATGTTTTCGTCCAGCGGCTTGGCAAAACGCATATTGACGACCGTTGCCCGGATGCCTTCGCGCAACAAGATGCCTGCAGCGTCCAGGGACGCCGCCACCATGCTGCCCAAAGCCAGGATCGTCACGTCGGCGCCGCCCAAGAGGACTTCGGCGCGGCCGTGGCGGATGGGCGAAAAAGGCGCGTCCCTGCGCAGTTCCGGCGCCGTATCTTTGGGGTAACGGATCGCCAGCGGCGTCGGGAACTCCTGCGCGAACGCCAGCATCGCTTCCAGGTCGTCCTTGTCGGCCGGCGCCATCATGGACATATTGGGAAGGCTGCGCAGATAAGCGATATCGAAGACGCCGTGATGGGTCGGTCCGTCTTCGCCGACGAGGCCGGCCCTGTCAAGGCACAGGACGACGCCGAGATTCTGCAAGCAAACCTCTTCACAAATCTGGTCGTAGGCCCGCTGCAGGAACGTTGAATACACGGCGACGTAAGGCTTGAGCCCCGCATGGCACAGGCCCGCGGCAAACCCTACGGCATGCTGCTCGGCGATCCCCACGTCGAAAAAACGCTCGGGGTACGCTTTGGCAAAAGGAGCCAGCCCCGTCCCTTCGGGCATGGCCGCCGTGATCCCTGCGATAGCCTTGTTATGTTGCGCCAAACTCAAAAGGGCGCCGCCGAAGATATCGGTAAACGACGCGCGGGGCTTCTCCGGCGCGGCGACGACCTCGCCGGAGACCATATCAAAACAGCTCGTGCCGTGGAACCTCACGGGCTGGTCTTCAGCCGGAGTAAATCCTTTCCCTTTTTTGGTGACGACATGCAGCAAAACCGGCCCTTTAAGACGGGAAATATTCTGGAGGGTCGTGATCAAGAGGGCCGTATTGTGCCCATCCAGAGGGCCGAAATATTTAAATCCCATCTCTTCAAAGAAGATGCCGGGGACGATCAGTCCTTTCAGCAATTCTTCAAATTTATCGACGAGCTTCTGGAGCCTCGGACCGATCCGGCCAAGACGCTGTTTCAAAAAAGCATCTCGCGCGTCCCTGAATCTGTTGTAGATGGGCTTGGAAAGGATCTTGTTGAGATACGTGCTTAAGGCGCCCACGCTCGGTGCAATGGCCATGTCGTTGGAATTCAAAATGACGGTCATGTCTTTGCCCAGGTGGCCGACGTGGTTGAGGGCCTCGAAGCACATCCCGCCGGTCAGGGCCCCGTCCCCGACGATCGCGACGACCTTCTCGCGCGTGCCCTTCAGGTCCCGCGCCGCCGCTTTGCCGGCCGCCAGCGAAACCGCCGTCGAACTGTGCCCCGTCGTAAAAGGATCGTAGACGGATTCTGTCCTGCAAGGAAAACCGCTCAGGCCGTCTTTTTGACGCAAAGTCTCAAAACGGCTGTTGCGTCCGGTCAATATCTTGTGCGCATAGGCCTGGTGACCGACGTCCCAGATCACGACATCATCAGGCGCGGAAAAACAATAATGCACCGCAATAGCCAGCTCCACCGCTCCCAGGCTGGACGCCAGGTGGCCCCCGGTCTTGGAGACGACGCTGACGATGCGGCTGCGGACCTCCGCAGCCAGCTCCGCGAGCTTCTCCTGGGGGACCTTCTTCAAATCATCGGGGGATTGGATGTTTTCAAGATACATGTTTTGAATCAAATCCTAATTCCGAAGCCAAAATGACGAATGAAATCCCAATAACCAATATCTAAACACGAAGGCAGCCTTCGACACTGAATAATTCGGAATTCATCCGGCATTAGATATTAGGAATTCAACATTGAACTCCAAAAATATCAATCAGCTTCTTCCATAAACGGCTTGATCTTCAGCTTGCCGTCTTTTGCCTTGGCGATGACCTCGATCTTTTTTTTCATGCCGTCCAGCGTTTTCAAACAATGATCGGCGAGCTTGACGCCGTCTTCAAATTTTTCAATGGATTTCTCGAGCGAAATTTTTTCGGAATGAAGATCGTCGATGATCTTTTCAAGTTTTTTGAGATCCTCTTCAAAACCCATGGCCCCTCCTCCTGCGCTCTCACCGCTTACGCCGGCCGGCCGGCTCGTCCACAATCTCTTCGACACGGCTGACACATGAGCCGTCGGCAAATCTCGTCCTGATGCGTTCTCCGGCGCTCATGCCGCGAACCGAACGCAGCGCCTTTGCACCATCTTGCCTCATGGTCACACTATATCCCCGCCTCAGGATCGCCAGGGGATTCAACGCCTCCAGCTCACGGCAGAACCCGTCGAGCTGGATCCTTTTCTCCTCAAATATATTCACCAGCGCGCGGCGCATCCGGTCGCTGAGATCGTCGATGTGCTGGCTGTGCTGCGGCACAACATCGGCGAGGCTCCGCCAGAGGTGCCTGACCAGGTGGCCGATGCGTTCATCAAGCTCCGCCCTTGACGGCATGACCATCTCGGCGGCCGCCGAAGGTGTCGGCGCCCTCTTATCGGCCACAAAATCCGCAATCGTATAATCCGTTTCGTGACCGACGGCCGAAACCACGGGGATATGCGACGCGTAAATGGCGCGCGCCACCACCTCCTCGTTAAAACTCCAGAGGTCTTCCAAACTGCCGCCTCCGCGCGCCAGGATGATCACATCCACCCCTCCCCACGCGTTGAATTCCCCGACGGCCCGGGCGATCTCTACCGCCGCCCCCTCTCCCTGCACACGCACGGGATTGATGACGACGTGAGCCTGCGGAAAGCGCCTCTCTAAAATCTGAAGGATATCACGGATGACCGCTCCCGTCGGCGATGTGACGACGCCGATGGCCTCCGGCAGAAACGGCAGGGCCTTCTTGCGCCCCTCGTCGAACAACCCTTCCTGCGCAAGCCTGTTCTTGAGCTGTTCAAATGCCAGCTGCAGGGCGCCGGTCCCTTTCGGCTCCAGCGCGTTGACATAGAGTTGGTAGGTGCCGTCACGGCCGTAAACCCCGATGCGGCCGCTGGCCACGACACTCAAGCCGTCGGCAGGGGCAAACTTCAGCCGCACGCCCGCGTTCTTAAACAGGACACAGCGCAGGGCGCATTGGGTGTCCTTCAGGCTGAAATACATGTGGCCCGAACCGGGCAGGCGCAGGTTCGATATTTCTCCTTCGACACAAACCTCCTGGAAAATATTCTCCAGGACCTCCTTCAAATCACGGGTCAACTCACTGATCGTCAGGATCTTGGGCATCGTTGTTCCTTGCTTGAAAAGGCTCCCTGATCCTTTCGATCCGCGCGGCCTTTCCCGTCTCTGCGTCCACCTCAACCAGCGCGCCGCACAACCGGACATCGCCCGTACCGAGTTCAAACCTCGTCGGCATTCCGGTCAGAAAACGCTCAATAATCTTGTCTTTATTGCGACCGATCACCGAATCATAGGGCCCGGTCATGCCGACATCCGTGATATATGCGGTGCCCTTGGGAAGGATCGTTTCGTCCGCCGTCTGGATATGCGTGTGCGTCCCGAGGACCGCCGACACTTCGCCGTCCAAAAACCAACCCATGGCCACCTTTTCCGAAGTGGCTTCGGCATGGACATCGACGATGATCACGGCTGTCTCCTGGCGCAGGACCTTGATCTCGTCCTGGACGACACGGAAAGGAGACTCAACCATCGCATCGATGAAAACGCGGCCCAAAAGACAGACCACGCCGACCTTCGCTCCGTTTTCCGATTTGATAACGGCGCTGCCGTGCCCCGGCGTCATCTTCGGAAAATTCGCCGGCCTCAAGATATTGGCCTGGGCGTGGAGAAGTTCTACCACCTCGGGCCTGCGCCAAACGTGGTCTCCGGACGTCAGGACGTCGCAACCGGACTGAAAAAGGTCGCGCGCCACGCGCGGCGTGATCCCTGAACCGCCGGCGGCGTTCTCGGCGTTGGCGACGACGAAGTCAATCTCTCGCCGCTTGCGCAATCCCGGCAGAAGCCCTTTGACCGCCGCGCGGCCGGGTGAACCGACAATGTCACCGATAAACAGGATTTTCATAAACAACTATTAATGGTGCGTCAAAGCATCAAAGAGTCAGAGTATCGGAGTTAAAACTTTTCAATTGCCATTTTTCTCCGGCACTGTGACACGATGACTCTCTGATACTGTCTTTCCTTATTTTGCGTATTCAATCGCCCGTGTTTCGCGGATCACCGTGACCTTGATCTGTCCAGGGTACTCCATGCCTTCTTCAATCTTCTTGCGGATATCGCGCGCCAGAACGGTGGCGTCCGTATCGTTGATCTTGTCGGGCTGCACGATGACGCGGATCTCGCGTCCGGCCTGGATCGCGAAAGACTTTTCTACGCCTTTAAAGACATTGGCGATGGATTCGAGTTTTTCGAGCCGCTTGACATACGTTTCCAGCGTCTCACGCCGGGCGCCCGGCCGCGCCGCGCTGATGGCATCGGCCGCCGCCGCCAGGACCCCGTAAAGACTGGTCTTTTCAACTTCCTCGTGATGCGCTTCGATCCCCTGGACGACGACGTCCGTCTCGCTGAACTTGCGCGCCATCTCGGCGCCGAGTTTGGCGTGCGTCCCCTCGATCTGCTGGTCCAAGGCCTTACCGATATCATGCAGGATGCCGATGCGTCGGGCGATCTTGGAGTCGAGATCCAGCTCATCGGCCATGACACCCATCAGAAGCGCCACTTCCTTGGAATGCTGCAGCGCATTCTGGCCGAAACTCGTCCTGTATTTCAGACGGCCGATCATCTTGACCAATTCCGGGTGGATGGCGTGGACGCCGATGTCAAAGAGGACCTTCTCGCCCTCCTCCTTGATCTTGACTTCCATCTCTTTCTTGACCTTCTCAACGACCTCTTCAATGCGTCCGGGGTGAATACGCCCGTCGGAGATCAGGCGTTCCAGGGAAACCCTGGCAATCTCGCGGCGCACGGGATCGAAACCCGAAAGCATCACCGCTTCCGGCGTATCATCGATGATCACATCGATGCCGGTCGCCATTTCGAAAGCACGGATATTGCGGCCTTCCCGGCCGATGATCCGGCCCTTCATTTCATCGGAAGGCAAAGACACAAGGCTCACGGTGGACTCCACCGCGTGTTCCACGGCGCAGCGCTGGATCGCGTGCGCAACGACCTCTGCGGCCTTCTTATCCGCCGTCTCCTTGATCTCGTCTTCGGCCTTCTTGATCAGGATGGATTTTTCCCTGTTGAGTTCGCCGTCCAACCGGGAGAGCAAAAGCACTTTGGCTTCTTCCGGAGACATGTTGGAGATCTTGTGCAATCTTTCCTTTTCTTCGTTTAAGAGTTTATTGAGTTCTTCTCCCTTGGCCTTGACGGCGTCTTCAAGGCTCCTGATCTGACGCGTCTTCTCTTCCAGCTCATGCTCTTTCTTCTCTAAAAGATCGACCCGGCGCTCCAGGTTTGCCTCCCTGACCGCCATGCGTTTCTCCAAAGTCGAGATCTCGTCGCGGCGCTCCTTGGTTTCTTTTTCAAAATCCTGACGCATCCGCAACAGCTGGTCTTTGGCGTTAAGGTCAGCCTCTTTGCGGATCGTCTCCACCTCTTTCTTGGCGCTTTCGATGATCGCCTTCGCCTCGAGGTGGGCGTTTTTTATTTTTTGTTCCCCCATCGCCCGACGCAGGAGAAAAAAGAGAAAAATCAAAATTCCCCCGGCGAGGAGAAAAACAACACCCATGAATACAATGTTATTTCCTGTTGACATACGACCCCCTCCTATAGGAACCCGCTTGTGAATGAAGCTTGCGGGATTACGCCGGCCTTACAGATTGCCGGCTCTTGTGTTAAGCAAAAAGGACGGTCGTGACGGAAAAGTCGTGAGGTTCCAGCGGCGGGAAATCTTCGATGATCTGAAAGGCAAAGGCAAGACCGACAGTCGGCACGTCTTTGGGGAGGCGGCTCAAGAACCTATCGTAATATCCGTGGCCCCGGCCCAGCCGGTTGCCGGCCCGGTCAAAAGCCAGGCCCGGTACGACGACCAGATCGATATCGTTTAACGCAACGGGTCGGATATATTCGTCTTTAGGGTGACAGATACCGAACGGCCCGCAGGCCAATTCAGCGTCATAATCCTTTAATAGAGAGGGCACGATCTCGCGCGTCTCCCTGCGGATCACGGGCACCGCCACCCTTTTGCCTTGCTTCATGCACTCTTTGATCATCCTCACAGTTTCTACTTCTCCATCAAGAGAAAGGTAAAACAGGACCGTCTTTGCTTTTAAAAAACTCCCGAGCGAAAAAAGCTTCTTCGCGATATCCCTGCTTTTCCGAAACCTGTCCTCCTCCTTATGATCTTTGAGCTTTTTTAAAAGCTCATGCCTGATTTTTTTCTTCTTTTCCTGAATCATTAACTTTGCCTTTTAATGAATTTTACTCTTTCTTTTCCCCCTGCTTCTTGCGATAGTCTTCGATGGCGGCGTGCAAGGCTTCTTCCGCCAGGACCGAACAGTGCATCTTGACCTTCGGCAGGCCGCCGAGGGCTTCCGCTACGGCCTTGTTGGAAATCTGCAGGGCCTCATCAAGCGTCTTGCCCTTGACCAAATCCGTAACCATGGAACTGGTCGCGATCGCAGCGCCGCAACCAAATGTCTTGAACCGCACATCAACGATACGATTATCTACGACTTTGATATAAAGCCTGAGGATATCCCCGCATACCGGGTTGCCGACATTGCCGATTCCGTTGGCGTCCTGAAGCTCGCCGACATTATGCGGGTTCAGGAAATGCTCCATGACTTTTTCGCTGTATTGTGCGTTATCCATGTCAGCCTGATGCGTATCTTTCTACGTTAACATAGACTCGTGCGGCTGTCAATGTCAGGGCTTTGCAACGCGCAGATCCGGGGCCGGCTTCATGGATTTGCGGTAATCCCGGGGCGCCGAGCGTTTTTTCATAACATCCAGCCGGCCTTTACGTTCTAGCTCTCTATAAATAAGGACCCAGGCACAATCGCGTTCCCTGTCCACCTCGCACTTGCCCTTTGTCGAGCCTCCGCAAGGGCCGTTTTTCAAGGATTTGCTGCAGCGCGTCACCGGACAGATCCCTGCGGTCAAATCCAGAACGCACTCTCCGCAGGCACTGCAGACCTCCTGAAATGATCCGTCGGCGCCTACCAGGGCCGCAAAAAGGCTCTCGCAACCCGGAAAAACATCCAGGGACAAACGATCGTTCTGCCTCATGCACTGGACGCCGGAACCGCATGCCAGGACAAGGATGGCATCGCTGTGCTTCAGGGCATCCCTGTTTTTGGCAAAAGCGGTCTTGACCTGGGCGCTGACGCACGCCGTCTCAGGAACCACCCATCCTGTTACGTCCCTGCCGCGGCTTTTCAAAAAATCCGCCATGGCCTTCACCTCAGGCTCTCCGCCGGTCTTGCAGGCGGCGGCGCAATCGCCGCACCCGACGATAAAAATATGGCTCTTTCCGGTCAGAAGATCCAAAATCTCGTCGGGGGTTTTTTGCTTTGTGATGATCATATCTGATTCCTAAAATGCCGAATTCCTAATGACGAATACCTCATTAATTCCGAATGAATTAATGTCAAAAGAATTTTAAATTTTGTCATTAAGGCATTGGGGTTTGATTCGTCATTAGGATTTTGAAATGAGGCATTGAGTGGCTATTTTTCTCCCCGCAGCTCCTGCAGCCGCTCTTTAATCTTCTTCTCATATCCCAAATCCTGCGGTTCATAAAACCTGACCTTGGTCGCCATGTAGTCCTGTTTGACGTAATGCTTCGGATAGTCGTGCGGGTATTTATAATCCTGTCCGCGCGCAAGCTTTTGGGCGCCGGAGTAATTCGCATCGCGCAGATGTGCGGGCACAGGCTGCATCGGCCTCAAAGAAACCTCCTTGAGGGCCTTTTCAATACCCAGATAGGCGGCATTGGACTTTGGCGCGCACGCCACATACACGGCGGCCTGCGCCAGAGGGATCCTTGCTTCCGGCATGCCGATAAATTCGGAGACGGCGAACGCCGCCTCGGCCAGAACAAGCGCCTGGGGATCGGCATTGCCCACATCCTCGGCTGCGCAGATACAGATCCGGCGGGCGATGAACCGCGGGTCTTCTCCGCCGTAGATCATCTTCGCCAGCCAGTAAAGCGCCGCATCGGGATCGGAGCCGCGCATCGATTTAATAAACGCGGATATGGTGTCGTAGTGTTCGTCCTCGCTTTTGTCGTAGAGAATCGCCTTCTTCTGGACGGACTCTTCGGCATCTTTGAGCGTGAACGTCATGGCCTTAGGGCCTGTATGGCGTTTGCCTTTGATGCCGATCTCCAAAGCGTTGAGCGCCCGGCGCGCGTCGCCTGCGGATGAGTCCGCCAGGAACTCCAGCGCCTTTGCCTCGGCCTTGACGCGGAAAAGCCCCAGGCCCCGTTTGGGGTCCTGCAGCGCGCGGTCCAGGATCTTTAAAAGATCGTCTTTCGTCAGGGATTTGAATTCAAAAATCAGGGAACGCGAAACCAGGGGCATCGTGAGGGCGAAGAACGGATTTTGCACCGTCGCGCCGATCAGAGTCACGCTGCCGTCCTCGATATCCGGCATAAGGACATCCTGCTGGGACTTGCTAAAACGGTGGATCTCGTCGACAAAAAGGATCGTCTTCCTGCCGCTGGCCTGGCGCCGCAGTTTGGCCTGCTTGATCGCGCGCCGCAATTCCTCGACATTGGAAGCGACGGCATTGAGCTGTTCGAAATGAGCGTGCGTGACCTGGGCGATGCACCGGGCCAGCGTTGTCTTTCCCGTGCCCGGCGGCCCGAAAAAAATCACGGAAGAAAGACTGTCGGCTTCGATGGCTTTCTTCAAAAGAGAAGCGGGGCCGAGGATGTGCTCCTGGCCGACAAATTCTTCAAGGCTTGCGGGCCGCATGCGGCTGGGCAGAGGCTCGTGGGGCAAAGGTTCGTTCTTTTGAATTTTCGAGCTTTCTTTGAAGAAGAGATCGGAGGATTCGCTGAGGTTCTTATGTCTCTTGGGCATATCTATATTTCCTCACCCGCCAAAACACGGCGGGTACCCCGACAAGCGCGCTCAAATCTTGCAGATTTCAGCGGTCGGCCCTTCGGGCAGCCCTTTGGTTAAAATCAGCAAAGGGCTGGGTAAAAAAATCCCCGCATTTGCCGTCAGCTAGGTGGTCTGAACCCAACGTTCAGGTGGGTGTCCTCAGAAGCGGCCCGCAGGCGCGCTTGAATTTGGACTCCCTTGTGATTGGTGTTGGTTCAACAATCATCAATCGCCGACGAGCACCGCAGGGAAATGGTGTCTTTATTTTTCGGGCATATCTATTATAACATACGCCGGCGCGTCCATCAACCCCCGCCCCGCCTAAGGTTGCCTGCCTCTTACGCCTCAACGATTCTCGCGTCTCGATTAAAAACTTTTCTTAATCTCACCGCAGGGTCAGGCCAAGCTCGCCTGTCAGGCCGTCAAGGATAGACTGGTGCACGGGATTGATCTGGGCATCCGTGAGCGTCCGATCGTCACAGCCATATTCCAGAGATATTGTCAGCGCGGCGCGGCCCTGCGGCAATTCCTTGCCCTGGTAAAGGTCTGCCAGGCAGACGCAACGCAGATACCCTTTGGTCTTTTGACGGATCAGATTCTCGATCTGGGCATAGCGGACGCCGGAACCGACAAGGATGCTCACGTCGCGAAAAACAGACGGTGTCTGCGCCAGGGGATTGAGGCGTTTGCTGAAACGCGCCATGCCCGCCAGCGCTTCCACATCCACCTCTGCCAGATAAATGTCTTTCCTGGACTTGATGCCCCACGAACGCCTGACAGGGCCGGAAACCTTCCCGAAAACAACCAATGTTTTTTCTCCGGCGACAAAACGACTGCAGGTCCCCGCCTCAAAAGGGGCAAACGAAGCGTCTTCCAAAACCGCTTGTTCTGCCCCTGAGAACTGCAAGACGTCCTGCAGGATGCCTTTGAGGTCATAGAGACTGTACTCCTGCGACTCCTTGCTCCAGGACGACCGCCGAGCGCCGCACAACAAGACGCCCAGGCGGACGGATTCCCGTCCGCCTTCAAAGACGCTAGAGGATTCAAAGATCTCAAAATCCCCGTTTCCCTGGTTTAAGTTAAACGCCGCACACGCCAGCAGGCTGGGAATGAGCGTCGCACGCAACAGCGAACAATCCTGGCTCAAAGGATTTTCTACGCACAAGGCGTCCTCGGCGATCTGCAAAGACGTCTTTTTATAATCTTCCCGGCTGCCCAGGCTGTAGGTGATCACTTCCTTGAGGCCCATGCGCACCAGGCGTTCCTTGACAAGCGCCTCCAGTCTCCGGACAGCAGGGCTTTCCATGACAAAAGGCTTGATGGAAGGGTATGTCAAAGGAATCTTGTCATAGCCGTGGATCCGCGCGAGCTCTTCGGTAATGTCTTCTTTGGCCCTGACGTCCCGGCGGAAACTGGGAACCTCGACGACAAGCCTGTCGCGGCCGGCGCGTTTCACGCCGAATCCCAGGTGATCCAGGATCCGGACAGCTTCATTTTCCCGGATATCCAGGCTCAAGACCTCCCTGGCTTCTGCGATGTCATAAGATATCTTCTGCGGGGCCCCGACGGCAGCATTCCCCGATTGCTCGACGGCGGCGATCGTGCCCGCGCAAAGCTCGCAGAGCATCCGGACGGCCTTCTCCAAAGCCAGGCGCGCCGTCGGAATATCGACGCTGCGTTCAAAACGATACGAGGCGTCCGTCGCAACCCCGAGGGCGCGCGCTCCCCGGCGCACGAGCACGGGATCAAAAACAGCGCTCTCCAAAAGGACGTCTTTGGTGACAGGCGAAACCTCGCTCTCCTTGCCGCCCATGATCCCCGCCGCAGCCAAAGCGCGGTTACGGTCTGCGATCACCAGGACGTGCGGGGTCAGCTTCTTGGTGGTGCCGTCGATCAGAGAAAGCTCTTCTTTTTCTTTGGCCCGGCGCACAACGATAGAGGCCCCCTGGACCCTGGCAAAATCGAAAGCATGCAAAGGCTGGCCGTATTCTAAGAGGCAATAATTTGTAATGTCGACGACGTTGTTGACGCTGCGCAGGCCCAATGCCTCCAGGCGCTTACGCAACCAATCCGGAGACGGACCCACCCTGACCTGCCGGATGAGGGCGCCGTAATACAACCGGCAGTCTTTTTCGTTTTCAATCTGAAGGGAAAAATCTTGCGCAGGGCGCATCTTCGGCCCTTTGACTCTCTGGGTCGTTGGCCCTGCCTGTTTCGGCCTTCCGCCCGTCACAGCCGCAACCTCGCGCGCGATCCCGCGGACAGAGAGCCAGTCGGGACGGTTCGACGTCACTTCGATATCGTAGACCCAATCTCCGCCGGCCTCCTCTAAAGAAGCGACGGTCAAGCCGGCCATGCTCAGCTGCTCGGCGAGCTTTTCCGGCGGGATTTTAATATCGACGAATTCTTTAAGCCAGGAGTAGGTGACTTTCATATATTTTCCATTGTTCCAATGTCGAATTCCTGATAATCAATGCCTAATAAATATCTCATTTTAACAGCCAAGAAAAGTCAACCTGGCTTCCACTGTTTTATTTCTTTCTTTGGTTCGTCTTAGACATTTGCTTTTTATTTCTTTTGACATTGATTAGCCTTTTGTCATTAGACATTAGGAATTTCACTAAAACTGCTCCAAAAACCTTATGTCATTCTCAAAAAACAACCGGATGTCGTTAATGCCGTATTTCAGCATGGCGACACGCTCGACACCCATCCCGAAAGCAAGCCCGCGCCACTTCTTTGCATCCAGGCCCGCAGATTTAAAAACGTGGGGATGGACCATCCCGCAACCCAGGATCTCGAGCCATCCGCTCTTTTTACAGACGGAGCACCCGCGTCCCGCGCAGGCAAAACAGGAAATATCCACCTCCGCCGAGGGCTCGGTAAAAGGAAAAAAGCTCGGGCGAAAGCGCATGCGGGTCTCCGGGCCGAACATCTCTTTGGCAAAAGCGATCAGGATGCCTTTGAGGTCGGAAAACCGGATGTCTTTGTCGACGGCAATGCCCTCGACCTGATGGAACATGAAAGAATGCGACGCATCTGCGGCGTCCGGCCGATAGACCCTTCCCGGGACGACGACCGCCATGGGCGGCGGACAATTTTTGAGCGCGCGGATCTGCGCCGGCGATGTGTGGCTGCGCAAAAGCTTTTTTTCCTGGCCGGAGAAGCCCGGCCGGGACGCATCGAAAGGCCTCAAATAAAACGTATCGAAGGCGTCGCGCGAAGGATGGTCCAGCGGGATATTAAGGGCTTCGAAGTTATGAAACTCCGTTTCCGCTTCCGGCCCCTGAAAAATCTTAAAACCCAGGCGCGAAAAGATCCCGCAGACCTCGTTCCCCACCTGGGTCAAAGGATGCAGGCGGCCCAAAAGGGGCATCTTGCCGGGAAGGGTCACATCGATAAACCCTTTCGCCGAAGCCTCCCCTGCCCCGTCCAGCGCCGATTCCTTGCCGGCAAACAACGCCTCAAGACTTTTTTTGAGCTCGTTCACGCGAGCGCCGAAGCCGCGGCGTTCTTCCGGCGGCAAGCCCGGGATCCGCCCCATCAAATCCTGCAGAAGCCCTTTACGGCCGAGATACTTGACGCGCAAAACCCCCAGCGCCTCTTTATCCGGGCAGGCTTCTAGCTGCGCTTTCGCCTCATCAAGAATATGCGTAAGATCAAAAGACATACCAAAACCCCCAAAGACACGAGCAACGCAAAAATTTTCCTGTTGTCCAGGCGTTCCTCGGCGAGCCGGCCCGGCTCGACCACCAGAAGGTCCTGCGCGTGAATATCCAGGGCCCCGCCGTGTTCAGGACAAGCCCGATGGAAGATCCCGTGAACATGGACGATGTCGCCTTGTGTTTTATATCCCCCCGTGAACGTAACGTCTTTCAACAACTCCTGCCCCACCCAAACGCCGATCGCATTCGTGCCGTCATGGATATTGAGCCACGCATGGTCGCCGCGTCGCAGCACCTCGCCGATCACCTCGCCGGCATAGACGACGTGGGCACCGTCGAAAAGATGGGCCTCTTCAATCAGCTCTTTTGATGACGACGCCTCGCAGGCCGTCCTGCCCGTCGTCAATAAGACCGCCGCCATGAATGCCAAAAGCGCGTATCTCATCACTTCCCCCGGATGCAAGAAACAAAAAATCCTCCCAAAACGAGGATTGAAATAAATTCCAAGCGGCCTGCCCACATCTGAACGATATAGACGACTTTTAAAAACGCCGGCATCGTCGCCTGCGTGATGCCGCAGGAAAGGCCGACATTGCCGGCAGCCGACGTCGATTCAAAAAGCGATTCCAAAACAGGATATCCCGCAAAACAGGCCATGGCGGTCCCGAAAAGATATACGAGAACGTAGGCGATCGTCATCAGGGCGGCCGATCTCACCATCTTGTCATCCAAAAAGAGGTCTTTGAGATGGTGGAACTTCGTCGAAACGACGGACGAATCGGATATCAGAAACCTCTTGATGTCTTCACGAAAGGCCTTGCCGATCAGGCCGATCCTCATCATCTTGATGCCGCCTGTCGTCGAACAGATGCTCGCCCCCATACCCATAGCCAAAATAATACCCAGGAGCGCCAAAGATTTCCATTCCAGCATGAACTGTTGGGGGTAAATCGTCGAAAAACCCGTCGTCGTGTGCGCCGAGATAATCTGGTAGAGGCCCCTTCGGCCCAGGCCGATCAGGTCGCCATAGACGCGCCCTTTAACCAGGGCGGCAGCCGCCAGGAGCGTCACGCAGCTGAGCGTAATCAAAAAAGTCCTGGTCTCTAAGTCTCTCCACAACTCTTTGCGCTTGCCGTTCCAAATCGCGTAATGAAGATTGAAATTGATCGCACCCCAGACCATGACAACAATGGTGCACAGTTCGAAAAGGGGGCTCTGGTAGTAGATGACGCCCTGCGACTGCGGAGAAAACCCCCCGGTATCAAAAGCGGCCATGAAGATGCAGGCGCCGTGGAAAACAGCTTCGCGCAAAGAAAGTCCGACGGAGAAATAACCGCAGAGCGCCAACAGCAACGTCCCCAGGCCGAAATACACAAGACTTACCAACCAGATGAACTTTGCGGTCTCGACGACGTTCGGAAGGATCTTTTCGTCCCGGCCTTCGCCCACGTACATCCGAAAAGCGCCCGGGCCGCCTTTGACCAAAAAAGAAAGAGCCACGACCACAATCCCCTGGCCGCCCAAAAACATCAAAAGGTGTCTCCAGAAATTCGCCGCGTGGGATAAATGATCCAGGTCCTGCGCCAGAGTCAGGCCTGTCGTGGCCAGGCCTGACATGGACTCAAAACAGGCGTCGAGAAAAGACGCCCAGTGTCCGCTCAAAAAAAAGGGAACCGCGCCCAAAACCATGCATACAAGCCAGCCCAGCGAAACAACGACCATCCCGTGCATCCAGCTCATCTCCACATGCTCGTCGAGGCGCGCCATCAGAATAAAAAAAATCCCGACGCTGATGGCAATGACCAACCCGATAGCAAAATCAATAACGGGGGCCGTCTCGCCGAAAACAAGGGATATCGCCACAGGCAGGACCATCATCACGCCGAATCCCAGCACGATCTTCCCCAGGAAATGGAGAATGATGCGGATATCCAGGCTTTGAGGTTTTAAGATCATCTGTAAACGAAGAGGGTGACCAGGCAAATCGCCAGCCCCAGGAGGACAATCGCCAAAGCAAAGCCCATCTCGAAACAGATCCCGGCGATCACGTTGGCGACATTCCTGATGCGATTCATCTCAGGTCTCCGATCAAGGCGCGCAAAAGCTGCTGTTCGTTTTCTACGAGCGTCAAGGCGATGATGTCGTCGCCGGGCTCCAGAGTCGTGTTGCCCTTGGGGACCACGACTTCATCCTTGCGTATAATGGAAACAAGGACCGAATCCGGCGGCAAAACGAGTTCGTTCAAATTTTTATGCACGGCGGGGGAATCGTCGTTCAAATCGACGCGCACGATCGCCAGCTTTCCCCGCTTAAAACTCATGAGGTTGACAAAATCCGTGAACGAGACCTCTTCCTCGATGATCTTGGCGATGATCTTGGTGGCGTCGATCGGCACATCGACGCCGAGCTCATTAAAGGTGTGCTCGTTGGCGGGATCGTTGACGCGCCCGACCGTCCGCCTGATCCCGAACTTCTCCTTGGCCAATTGACAGATGACAAGATTGTCTTCATCTTCGCCGGTGACCGCGGCCAGGACGTCCGCGCGCTCGATATGCGCCTCTTCCAGAAAGCGCGGTTCGCAGGCATCGCCGTTGACGATGACCAGATTAAGGGTTTGGGACAGCTTCTGGCAAACGTCCCTGTTTTTTTCGATGACGACCACCGTATGCTTGTCTTCCAGCAGCCTTTGCGCCAGAAAATGCCCGACCTTTCCCGCTCCCGCCACGATAATATACATAATAATCCTGCCTGGTTATGCCTTATGCCTGATCGGCCCCGAACATCTTTTTGACCTTGTCGATGCTCCCCACCCTGACGATCCCGTAAACCCGGTCTCCTTTTTCGACATGGGTGTCCGGCAGCGGCATAATGATGTCCCTGCCATGCTGATCGCACCTCTTGACGATCGTGCAGACCAGGAATTCATTGGGCAGCGTAATATCGGAAACGGACTTTCCGGCCGTCTTTTCGTCGACATCCAGCTCAATAATGCCCAGGTCGCCGGTTTCGATCAAAAAGCTCGACAGCCGTTTATCTAACAGCTTGTCGCGGATCATCGCCGCAAAAAGAACGGTGCCGCTAATGACTTCCAGCCCCAGCGTCTCGTAGATGTGGGCCCGCGCGGAGTCATAGACCCGCGCGATAACGCGCTTGACCTTGAAGATCTTCTTGGCGACCTGGGACGCCATGATGTTGGTATTGTCGCCGTTCGTCAGGCTGCAAAATGCGTCGGCACGCTCGATGCCGCTCTGTTTGAGGACATCCAGCTCAAAGCCGTTCCCGACGATCGTCAAGCCGTTAAAAGAAGACCCGAGTCTTTTGAAAGCATCGGGATTCTTGTCGACGACCACGACGTTGTGCCCCTCGTCGGACAAAAGCGTGGCCACCTGGGCGCCCACGCGTCCGCATCCTACAATGACGACATACATGCTGCTCACCCCTGTTAATTCAAATCTCTAATGCCCAATGACGAATGCCGAATCAATTTTCAATTCAATGATCAATTTTGAAAATAATTCCTTCACCGTTGGATATTTGAAATTGATTCGTCATTCGGATTTCGACATTGGGAATTCCTATTGTCCCTTTGCCATGTCCACCAGCTTCAAAAACGCCGCATTGTCGTTAACCGCCATCTCGGCAATGATCTTGCGGTCCAACGAAACGTTCGCTTTATGGAGGCCGTTGATCAGCCTGGAATAGGTCGTTCCCGCCTGCCGGCACGCCGCGTTGATCCTGGCGATCCAAAGACTCCGGAATTCCCTCTTCTTCGCCCGGCGGTCGCGCGTGGCATAGCTCCTGGCCCTATCGACGGCCTCTTTGGCCATGCGATAACGCCGGCTGCGGTCTCCCCGGCGGCCCTTGGCCTCTTTCATGATCCTTTTTTTACGGGCCCGTGAGGCCACGTTATGCTTCACTCTAGCCATATGGCAACATCCTCCTTATGCGTCTGGTTTCTGAACGGCTCACCAGAGCGGAACGTCTGAGTTGGCGTTTACGCTTACGCGTCTTCTTTGTCAAAATATGCGATTTGAACGCCCGCGTCCTTTTCCATTTTCCCCGGGCCGTCCTTTTGATCCTTTTTGCGGCTGACTTATTGGTTTTCAACATAAGCACTCCTTGGAGTAGTCAGTAGATAGCAGGCAGCCGTCAGTGAAAAACAAAAACCGGCTGCTTTTTCTTTTACTGCCTGCCATGTTCTATCTACTATATCCTGTTTTTATTTCGGCGCCACTACGATCGTGATGAAGCGCCCCTCGTAGGTCGGGCCGCTTTCGACAATGCCGGCTTCCTGCGCATCGACGGAAAAACGGTCCACCACGCGGCGGCCGATCTCTTTATGCGCCATTTCCCGGCCGCGGAACATGAGCGTCACCTTCACTTTGTTGCCTTCCTTCAAAAACTCAAGCATGTGCTTGAGCTTGATATGATAATCGTGTTCTTCGATATTCGGCTTGACCCGGATCTCCTTGAGCTGAAAATGCTTCTGGTGTTTCTTGGCCTCTCTCTCGCGCTTTTCCTGCTCATATTTATACTTGCTGAAATCCATGATGCGGCAGACGGGAGGTTTCACCTGGGGCGCCACTTCTACCAGGTCCAGTTCATATTTCGCTGCCAGGTCCAGGCCGGCCTTCACGGAAACGACCCCCAATTGCTCGCTGTTAGGACCGATCACGCGTATCTCCGGAGCACGGATCTTCTCGTTAACTCTGACGTACTTTTTAATGCAACACCTCCTTGTTGGACCAGCCGGATTTTGCCGGCCGTCGGGTTCTCCGGTTAAGTTTTGTTCTTGATCTCTTCTTCCAGCCGTTTGATAAAGGCTTCCACTTCCATGGCCCCTACATCGCCCGTCTTTTTGGATCGGACGGACACGGTGTGCCCGGCCGCCTCCCGGCCGCCGACGACCGCCACGTAAGGGACTTTGCCGACTTCGGCATTGCGGATCTTTTTATTCAGGGTCTCCTGCGAAGCGTCTCTGGAGACGCGGATGTCTTTGGCCCTCAACTCCGCCTCCACCCGGCGGGCATACTCTTCGTGCTCTGCCTTCACGGGCACGACCACGACCTGCCGCGGCGATAACCAGAGCGGAAAATTCCCGGCGTAATGTTCGATGAGCGTCCCGATGAAGCGCTCCAGACTCCCGAAGATCACGCGGTGCAGCATGACCGGCCGGGCATTCTTTCCGTCGGAGCCGACGTAACTCAAGTCGAATTTTTCCGGCAGCGCAAAATCGCACTGGATCGTCGCGCATTGCCAGAGCCTGCCGATGGCGTCCTTCAATTTGATGTCGATCTTGGGGCCGTAAAAAGCACCGTCGCCTTCGTTGACGTCAAAGGCCAGCCCCTTCTCGTCGAGCGACGCCCGCAAGGCGTCCGTCGCCCGCTGCCAGTCCTCGTCCGTCCCGATGGATTTTTTCGGCCGCGTCGAGAGCTCGACATGAAAATCCTTGAAGCCGAACAGCTTCATTGTGTCGAAAACAAAATCCAGGACATTCTTGATCTCCGTCTTGACCTGTTCGGGCAGGCAGAAGATATGGGCATCGTCCTGGGTAAAGCTGCGCACGCGAAGCAAGCCGTGCAGGACCCCGCTCTTCTCGTGGCGGTACACCGTGCCCAGTTCGAACAACCGCAGCGGCAGATCGCGGTAACTTCGCGTCTGGGATTTATAGATCAAAATGTGGCCCGGGCAATTCATGGGCTTGACGGCGTAATCCTGGCCGTCGATCGAAAACCGGTACATGTTCTCGGCGTAGTAATCCGCATGCCCCGATGTCTTCCACAGGTCCCACTTCAGGACGTGCGGGGTCACGACCATCTCGTAGCCGCGGCGCAGGTGTTCCTGTTTTTCGTACGTCTCTAAAATATTGCGCAAGACCGCGCCGGCGGGATGATAAAAAACAAGCCCCGATCCCGCTTCCTCGTGGTAAATATCAAAGAGCCCCAAATCCTTGCCGAGCCTCCTGTGGTCCCGTTTTTTGGCCTCTTCGAGAACCGCCAGGTATTTTTCAAGGTCGGCGGCCTTGTCAAAGGCCGTGCCGTAAATCCTCTGGAGCATGGGATTGGTTTCGATCCCATGCCAATACGCGCCGGCGATCGACAAAAGCTTAAAGGCCTTGATCTCCGACGTCCGCGCCACATGCGGGCCGCGGCAAAGGTCGACGAAGTCCTTGCCTGTCCGGTAGATCGAAACTTTCTCGTCGGGAATGGCGTCGATCAATTCCAGCTTATAGGCCTCGCCCAGCCTGCCGAAAAGTTCCCGCGCCTCGCCCTTGCTTAATTCTTCGCG
>JAQUOM010000018.1 GCA_028717105.1 Candidatus Omnitrophota bacterium | reverse complement strand
CCTGGGCAATCCCCTCCGCCCGTGAGTACTCCGATTTTCATAATGTGCTTTCCTCCTGTTGTTTTAGATTTAAATCTGAGCTGTCTTCTTTAGAATCTGTGTCCATAGAAAGCGCTCGTCTTCATGCTTTCAAATTTTGATCCCCTGATAGGGAATAGGGATTTCTTCCCGCGGAGCTTCGGGCCGTTTTTTGGAGTTTTTTTCGTCACGGGAAACGATCTTGGCCACGTGGATCTTAACGGTTATTGTCTCATCGATACCGAAGACATCCTGGACCCTGGTGGCGATTAATTCCTGCAGACGGGATGTGAAATCCGGAATATTGGTTTCCTGTGCCAGAACCACCCGCATGCCGATATCGATCCCTTTTTTGTGGGCGCGGACATCGGCTTTGGCTTCTTTGATCTCCGGCATCTGCTGGGCAAGACGCCTGATCAGGTCTTCGACCGCAGACAGTGTCACGGTCACCTGGCCGTTGGGATTGGTAAAAGCGATCGTTTTTTCTCTTTGGATTTTGCCGGTGATCGTCTGGGCCGCCGCAAAGCTTAAGAGGATGAAGATAAGACCTGAAAGGCCCGTCAGGAACCGCAGGTAGGTGTCATCGTAAAAGCGGATCAGCTGGGAAACGACATCGTTGATCTCGATGATATGAAAGGCGAAACCGATGGCGATGGTGCCGAGGAAAGCAAAGACGATCGTATAAAAAAATACACTGAGGGCCGTTCTCATGCGCTTCTCTCCTTTCCTTCCAAAAACCTGCTTATTTATCTACGCCTTTGATCTTGATGACGACGTCACGTATGACCAGGTCGGTCGCCTCTTCCACGGCGGCCTTGACCCGGTCCTGGATTTTTGTAGCGACATCCGGGATCTTATAGCCGTATTTGAGGATGACGGGTACGATCACGGAGATCTCTTCGTTTTTTTCCTGACGGATGTCGATCGCGCCGCTTTGCGTTTTTTTGCCGATGAGGCGCAAAATCCGGGATTTCATATCATCGCATACGCGGGAGACCCCGTCAATCTCCAGGGTCGCCAGATAAGCGATGGACGCAATGACATTGTTGTGGATCTTGATGATGCCCAGGTCTGACTTGTCGGCTTCCGTCATCACGTTTTGGTCTCCTTGGGTTCGTTTTCTGCTTTGTTATTGAGAACGTGTTCGACAAAATGCGTTGTGATATCGCCCTTTCTGAACGACGGGTGTTCCAAAAGCAGTTTATGGAACGGGATGGTCGTTTTGATGGGTTCGATCACGAATTCATCGAGAGCGCGCCGCATGGTTTTGATCGCCTCCATCCTGTTCTCTCTGTGCACGATGAGCTTGGCGACCATCGAGTCATAGAAAGGACTGATCTGGTAGCCTTGATAGACATGGGTGTCCATGCGGACATTCGGCCCCCCGGGCAGGTTCAGGGTTTCGATGCGGCCGGGTGAAGGCATAAAGTTGTTCTGGTGGTCTTCGGCGTTGATGCGGCATTCCATGGCCACCCCCTTCATGACGACGTCTTCCTGGCGTATTTTGAGTTTTTCGCCGGCGGCGATCTTGATCTGTTCTTTGATGAGATCGATGCCCGTGACCATTTCAGTGACCGGATGCTCGACCTGGATGCGCGTGTTCATTTCCATAAAGTAGAAATTTTTGTCTTTGTCCAGAAGGAATTCGATCGTTCCGACATTGCGGTAACCTGCGGCCTTGACGCCTTTGACGACCAGGTCGCCGATTTTTTTGCGCAATTTGCTGTCGAGGGCGGGCGACGGGGATTCTTCCAGGAGCTTCTGGTGCCGCCTCTGGATACTGCAATCCCTTTCTCCGAGATGGATGACATTGCCGTAGTGGTCGGCGATGATCTGGAATTCGACGTGGCGCGGCTCTTCAATGTACTTTTCGATATACACGTCGGGAACGCCGAAAGCTTTTTCCGCTTCGGCCTGGGCGGTCATGAGGGAACTGATGAGACGGATATCATTATGACAGATGCGCATGCCCCGTCCGCCTCCGCCGGCGGTCGCCTTAATGATGACGGGATATTTGATCCGGCGGGCGATCTTGAGCGCCTCTTCTTTCGTTTTGACGACAGAAATGCTTCCGGGGGTGATGGGCAGGCCGGCTTTGTGCATGGTATCTTTAGCGGCCATCTTGTCGCCCAGGAGCCTGATGTTTTGCGGGGACGGACCGATAAAGGTGATCTGGCATGACTCGCAGATCTCGGCAAAGTGGGCATTTTCGGACAAGAAACCATAACCGGGATGGATGGCATCGACATCCGTGATTTCGGCGGCGCTGATGATGGCCGGGATATTGAGATAACTGTTGGCGGGGGCCGCAGGCCCGACACAGACGGCTTCATCGGCCATCCGGACATGCTGGGAATCCTTGTCGGCCGCGGAATAAACGGCAACAGTTTTTACGCCGAGCTCTTTGCAGGCGCGGATAATGCGCAGGGCGATTTCACCACGATTGGCGATCAGGATTTTTGAAAACATCTCGTTATGAAGTTATTATGCGGGTTCGACCAGGAAAAGCGGCTGCCCGAATTCAACGGGCTCGGCATTGTTGACCAGGATATCGACGATCTTTCCCCGGATCTCGGATTTGATCTCATTCATGAGCTTCATGGCTTCGACAATACAGACAACCTGGCCGACTTCCACGTTTTGGTTCATTTCGACAAACGGCGGGGATTCAGGGGACGGCGCCCGATAAAAAGTGCCGACCATGGGAGATTTGATCTCGGCAAGATTTTTTGCCGACGTCCGTTCTCTGGAGGGTTCTTTCGTGGCGGCAGGCGACGGTGCTGCAGGTGCCGGCGGCGCGACGGGGACCGGCACGGGAATATTATGATGGAGTTGTTCGACCGCTACCTGGCCCTCCATGCCCTTTTTCAAGCGCATCCGCAGGCCTTCTTTTTCAATCTCCAGCTCCGTGAGGTTGTTCTCATTCATGAGATTAATCATTTCTTTAATCTCTTTGATGTTCATGGTCTGGATCTCCTGGTTTTAGCTCTTGAGCGTATCTTTTTGTTCTTCTGTGAGCTATGAACTTCGTCAGACGGCCCGTTCGATATACCCGCCCGTTCGGGTATCAACCTTGATTTTCGTACCGACATCGATAAACAAAGGAACCTGGACGACGGCTCCGGTTTCCAGCGTGGCCGGTTTCGTGCCGCTTTTGGCCGTATCGCCCTTGATGCCGGGTTCTGTGTGTGTGATGGTATAGACGACGAAATTCGGCAGGGTGACGCCGATCAGTTCCTTTTTGTAATACATCGCCGTGACGACCAGGTCGTCTTTCAGGAATTTGTCGGTCTCGTGAAGCTTGTCTTTTTCGATGGCCAGGTCCTCATAGGTCTCCGTGTCGATAAAATGATAAAAATCCCCGGAGTGATAGGAATATTGGAGATTGCGTTCTTCAATAAAAGCCTCTTCGATCTTGTCGTCCGATTTGAATGTCCTGTCCAGGAGCGCCTGGTTTTTCAGGCTTTTAAGTTTCGCCCTCACAAAGGCTGAGCCCTTGCCCGGTTTGACGTGTTCCACATTGACGACCATAAACGGGTTGCCATCCAGTTCTATGGTGACCCCCACTTTAACCTGATTAATCCCGATCGTTGCCACTTAAAACCTCCACTCCGCGTTGCGTTACAAGCACCATCTCTTCCATTCGTATTCCAAAGCGGCCCGGCACATAGATGCCTGGTTCTACGGTGAAGACCATGCCGGGTTCCAGCTTACGGCTGTTCGTTTTGTTGATCGAAGGTGATTCGTGAACTTCAAGGCCGATACCGTGGCCCAAGGCATGTCCGAAGTTTTTTCCAAACCCTTGTTGTGTAATATAATTACGTGCGGCCGCATCAAGGGAACGGATCGTGATTCCCGGCCTGATATGGCGGATAGCCAACGCCTGGGCCTGGCGGACGACTTCAGCGGCCCGAAGAACAACGGGGTTAATTTTACCCAAAAAGAATGTGCGTGTCAAGTCGCATTTGTAGCCGTTGAGGTCGACGCCCATATCAACCACGACCGGGTCCCCTTCTTTCATGATCCTGTCGGTCAGGCGGGCATGAGGATAGGAAGAATTCGGGCCCGAAGCGACGATGGTTTCAAAAGCCATGGAACAGGCGCCGTTAAGGCGCACGAAGCGTTCCATGTCTGCGGCAATATGGGCTTCCGATCGCCCGGGCTTGATCCTCGTCTTGGCGAAAGCGAGGGTTTTTTTAGCGATCGACAGGGCCCGGCGGATACAGGAAACTTCGTCTGCATCTTTGATCTCCCGCAAAGGTTCCAATGTTTTTTGGAGAGGAACCAGGGTAATTTTTTTACCGACGCGTTGATTCAGGATCTCACACTCTGCGAATGACAGATGGCGGGCTTCGAATCCGACCTTTTTCAATTTATCTTTGACGATGAGGCGGGCCATGGTTTCGAAAAGAGACCTCTCGTATTGCCGGACAGAGACCGGCGAACGGGCAAATCTCTTGAAATCGGCGGCGTAGCGAAAATCGGTGACGAGGGCGATGCCTCGGGCTGTGACAAACCCGTAGGTATCGGGCGCGCGAAAGCCGGCCGCGTAGGAAACATTCGGTTCGGCGCTCAGGATGAGCCCGTTGATCCCTTCCGTCTTCAGAAGGCTTCGGATATATCCCAGGCGGCTGTAGGGGGTCACTTTTTTTGGGTTTTTAAGAGCGCGATAGCGGCCAAGAGCGCCAGCTGATAGCTCTGCGCGCCAAAACCGGAAATCTGGCCGATGCAGACAGGGGCGATCAACGATGTCTGGCGGAATTCTTCGCGGGCGTGGATGTTTGAAAGGTGGACCTCGATGGTTTTGATCTCCGATGCCGCGACAGCGTCCCTGATAGCGATGCTGGTATGCGTATAGGCCGCCGGATTGATGATGATCATGTCGAATTTTCCGCGAGCGCCTCCGATGAGGTCCACGATCTCGCCTTCGTGATTGGATTGGGCGATCGTCAAGGCAACGCGGGAATTTCCGGCCGTTTTTTTCAGGGAACGATTGATCTCGACCAGCGTTGTTTTACCATAGACCTGGGGTTCTCTTGTTCCTAAGAGGTCCAGATTTGGGCCGTGGATGACGAGGATTTTTTTCATGGCTTGTCCTTTAATGAGCGCACAACAGTTGTTTGCGCGAATTGGATCCGGCACCCATTTTATATAACATGAGTGCCGGATTAAATGCGGCCATATGACTCGTGCTCGCCCATGCTCGCACAAGCCATGGCCTTATTGAACTTTCGTTTTCTTGTCCGGTCAGAAACTCGTTTTCTAACGGGATTTTCCGACATAGGCCATTCGTAATTCGTAAAGGAGGTGCTCGAGCATCTCTGCTTCCTCTTTGTCGAGATTCCCCTTTGTTTTTTTGTCGAGCATCTCAAGGCTGTCGATCAGGAATTTGGCCTGCGTGAGGTCTTCTTCGGTTTTGTCCGTCGCGGGATTGGGGATGGCCCCGAGGGCGATCCATGCCTGCATTGCCAGGCTCGTGACAAACAGCCGGAAACTTGGCTCAGGGACCTCGCGATGCTGCTCTTTGTCCGAAGGGATGCCGGCCGGCTCTTCCTTGGCCTTCTCTTTCCAGCTCTCATCCACCTTCTTTTTTATGTTTTCGTCCATCATATTTTCTCCCTCTTTGGTGCTTGTGAGTGAAAACGATAGATTGTTGAACGGGGAGTTTAAAAATTCCTTCAGTTTATCACGATCCCCGCATATCCAACGACTGAAGAATAATCTCCGGAAATATCTCCGCTCGTCTGATAAGCGGCCAGCCGTGCGGTCTTGGCCCCGAGTTCTTTTGCCGCCATGATCGCGATGATGGCCGGCATATATCCGCACATGGAGATATGGAGGCGTTTGATCCTGTCTTCCAGCTCGTCTGCATCCAGCGCCAGGATCGCCTCGATGGCTTCCTGGTCTTTTTCCATCGCGAGCTTCTGGGGTTCATCATGCGTCATGTCGGAGCTGGCGATGATCAGGATGCTCTCTTGTGCTTCTCGGATCGACGCCGCGATGCTGTGCGCTATATCTTTATACATCAATTTTTCGTCACTGGCAAGGATGATGGGTACGAAACGGAATGCCGCGCTTTTGATCTGGCGGATGAGAGGCAGTTGCACTTCAATGGAATGTTCGTAGGCGTGGGCCACCTCGTCGTCCTGAAGATAACTGGAATGGCCCAGGATCGAACGGGCCCGTGCGGTATCGATGTCCATGATCCCGAAGGGGGTCTGCCACCGGCCTTCGGTCATGATACTGGCCGGCGTCCCAAAACCCGTATGGTTTGGTCCCAGGATGATACAGGTGTCCGGGATATTGATCGAGGCAAGCGTCGTTGCTGCTACGTTGCCGGAATAGACATATCCGGCATGCGGAAGGACACAGGCCAGGGCGTTTTCTTTTTTTACAGCTTTTTCCGGCAAAAACGAGGCAATGAGCTGTTTGAGGCGTTCGGGTCCCGAGGGATAGAATTGGCCGGCGACAGCCGCTTGTCTAATCACCGAAGACCTCCCGGAAATATGCTGCGGATTTCTTGATCTCGCGGGGTGTAACGTGGCTGTGGAGCTCCATGATCTTGATGGTGTTCGGCCGGATATAGGGCTTGAGCCCTGTAAAATCAACGTCGCCGTCCAGAGCGGCCCGGTGGTCGACTAGGTTTTTGACATTATGCAGATGGACGCCGATCAGCCGGCTGCCGTAATCTTTCAGCAGTTGGCCCCTGGGGATCAGTCCCAGTTCTTCCAGGATGAAATTATGGCCGACATCCAGCCAGAGTCCGACAGGCCCGTCCTGGAACGCATCGAAGATTGTTCCGAACTCATCCCCGAAGGGCAGCTCTCGGTAATAAAATCTGTTTTCGATCCCCAGCTTGAGCCGATAAGATACGGCAAGATCGACCAGGTTTCGCAGGCTTTTTAAGAGTTGCGCAACATGGGCCTGGCTTTTGGCCCTGCGTTCTTCGATAAAAGCCTGAAAGGTTTCCCTGTATTCCTGCGTTTCTTTTTTGTCTTCCTGGATCAGGCGCGTCAAGTCGCGTGTCCTGTCTTTCATTTCCGTGCGGCCGCAATGCAGGACGACTGCCGCGGCGCCCGAGCGATGGGCCGTTATGATCGTGTTTCGTGTATGTTTTACGGCGAGGAGCCTTTCGGTTTCGTCAAGGGAGGCGAGCGAAAAATGGTCCGGCATGGTCTTGAGGCGTTCCAGGCCATCCGGGACAGGACAATAATTATGAAGGCTGACGATGGAAAACTGGAGAGTGCGGCGAAGCGACAGGATCTCTTCCACCATTTTAGAATCGAGAGAAAAATTCAGTTCAACACACGTGATGCCGGTTTTCTGAATTTCCTTGATGACGTCGAGGCCCGTCTCTCTTCGGCCCGAATTCCAGACGGTGGATAGAGCCAACATGGATAGCCTAGAATTTCCTGCGGGCCTTTTTTCTCTTTTTTTCGCTGGGTTTCTCGTAGTGCTTGCGGTCTTTGACCTCTTTGAGGATGCCTTCGCGCTCGATCTTTCTTTTAAAGCGCCTCAAGGCCGCCTCAAATGACTCGTCTTTTCTGACTTCGACTTCCGACATTGATTCTCCTCATCCCGCCTCTGGCGGGATGACTCTGAGGCCTGCGTTAAGTCAATTTCACCAACGACTCCGGCGTTTGTGAAATTGACAAGCGTTTTGGCCGAAGAGTCTCTTTTTATTTAGTGTATTATTCCGTCTCTGACGGGATAATGTTTGTTCTATTTTTCCCTCTTCGTAATTCGTTAATCATATCACTACGTTGTGGAGCTGTCAACAGGCAGATTCATCCGGTCTCAAGCGTGATGAAAGTTGCAACTTTTTGCGGTTATTGTCGTTGCGCCTTTGAGGGGGGCGTCATTTCAGCTCAAAAGAGATAATAACGTTAAAGGCGAGCTGTTCTTTGTCTCTGAGTTTGGGAGGGAATCCCGGGAAAGGAGACGATTGCCTGACGCTTTCAAGAGCAATGGCGCGCAGATATTCGTCGTCCAAGGATTTTGCCTCATCGATCCGGACGTCTTGGAGATCCCCTGCGCGCGACAGGGTAAATGTCAAGAGGACCTCTCCTTCCTGGATACGTTTATAATTTCGATAGGCCTGTCTGCGGATTTTTTCCCGCACAACCTGATAATAGTCTTTGTACTCCTGCGACTGGAAGATTTCGCCGGGGATGTTCGGGGTCTGGACGGATTTCTTTTTGGGGCTTTGGGAGGGGGTGTTGAGCCTTTGGTCCGGTACCTCCTTTTTGTTTTCGGGGCGGAATATCTCGGCCTTGAGAAAGTCCTGGAGGAATGTTGTGCGTTCCTCAAAAGCGTTTTTCCGGGGTACAGCTGTTTGGTGACGCCGCTCCTGCGGAGGCGGCTCAGGAGAGGTCTCCCGGGTTTCTTTCTCCGCGCCGAAGCTCTGGACGTAGGCGACTTCGATGGGCCTCTGGGACGCTGTATAAGTGAGAATGCGATGCGGTACCGCGATAAAGATGAGGGTATGCGCCGCGGCCGACAGGCAGAGACATTGGACGAAAAGACGGTCTTTCATAAGGTGAAATAGGTATCGTTTTTCCTTATTATACGATAAGTTCGTGCCTTGTGGCTAAAATTTCATCCTGTTTCGTCTCTCGTCCTTTGGCCGGCCGCGGCGCTCCCTCTTTGATTTTTTTAGGATCAGAATTCCAGCTTGATGCCGTTGGAAAACATGAATCCGGGCTGCGGATAACCGTTGATTATTTCGTATTTTTTGGCCAGGACGTTGTCGATGCGCGCGAAATAGGTAGCGTATCGGCCGATGGTTTTTGAGACATTCAGGCCCAGGACGAAGTACCCTTTGACTTTTGTCGTATTGGCTGAGTCGGAAAAGCGCGCCCCGACCCATTCGGCGGTAGCGCTGCAGATAAGCCCTCGATCGTCGCGCCAGGTCAGTTTGTGGTCTATTTTGTGCTGCGGCCGGTAGGCAAGATTTTTATGTGTGCTACGGTCTTTGGCGGATAAAAACGTGTAATTGAGTTCGTAAGAAAGACGATCGGTCAAGGTTATTGTATTTTGGCATTCCAGGCCGTAGGTCAGGGCGCGGTCGACATTTTTGGCCGTCCAAAAGTAAGGCGTGTCTTCGGCCCAGATGATCAGATCGTCGTACTCTGTTCTGTAGAAGGTCAGGCCTGTTTCAACTTTATCGAGCCAGCGGATGTCGGCGCCGATCTCTCCTGTGAGCCCGGTTTCAGGCCTGAGGTCCGGATTACCCTGCGACCAGCCGTCATTAGGCCAGTAGAGTTCGTTGAATGTCGGGGCACGGAACGAACGGCCGACGGCGCTTCTGAGCGTTAGGCGGTCGTTGAACCCGTAGGCACAGCTTAAGGAAGGGCTGATTTCGCTGCCGAAATTCGAGTAGTCGTCTACGCGGATACCGGCATCGATATGAAGGTTGTTTACGGCATCCCATTGCATTCCCAGGAATCCGGCCTTGAGATTATATTTGTGTTTCCCCGTATCCGTACTGTCGTTGGCATTGATTACATAGTTAAAACCGGCCAGGCCGAGCAGGTTTTCAAGGAACCGGTAGCTGCCTTGAAGGTCTGCGCCTATGCTTTTTGTCGCATGGACTGATTTGGTGAATGTCGTTGAGTGTTCCATAAAGGCCAGCTGTTCATCGGTCTGGTAGATCTTTACGTGAACAGAAGCGTCTTGATGCGGTTCCAGCATCCAGTCCAGGTCGTAAAAGTATTTTACGGTTTTTTGTTTGTCGTCCGCATCGGGATAAGCCGTGGACCCGGGCGTTTCTGTAAGCTGGTTTATAAGGCCCGTGGAGAAAACAAGGTTATTGTTGTCATTGATGCGATACGTGATTTTTGCCGTTCCATTCTTTGTTTCATAGGCGGAGTTTTCGCGATAACCTCCCGAGTATCCGTATTCGCCCGTGACAAGAGCGCCGAGATCGCCGGCCGCAGCGCCGTAGAGAAGGCGCTCCAGCGTTGTATGGAAGGTGCCGTATTGTGTCGACAATTGCGCTTCGTGTCCTTTCAAAGGCGGGTTTTTCGTGATGATGTTGATCACCCCGCCCATGGCGCCCTGGCCGTAGAGACTGGAACCCGGGCCGTGCACGACTTCGACGCGTTCGATGTTGCCAAGGGGGATCAGAGTCAGGTCGACCTCTCCGTCGCGGGGGTTGTTAAGCGGCCGGCCGTCCATCAGGATGAGGACCTGGGAGGCGGTCGAGCCTCTCATGCGGAGCGTTTTTACGGCGCCGGGGCCGCCATAACTGTTGATATTGACCGATGTGAGCTGCGTCAGTAATTCCGAGAGATCCTGGGCCGCCGATTCCGCGATGTCCTGGGATGTGATCACGTCGACTGTTCGGGTGATTTCATCGGGGTTCTGCGGAGTCCTGGAAGCGGTGACGACGATTTTTTCCAGGTTTACGGGCGTCGTGCTATCTGCAGATTGAGCAAAGACCGGCCCGGTTGATACAAACCAGAGAAAGGCAATGATTTTCCAGCCATATTGACGCATGTTTCCTCCTTCCCCTCTTCGCGAGGGTACTTGCCAGAACCGGCGATCGACCGGGCTCCCCCGTAGTCCTTGAACTAGGAAGTTTACCGTTGCGCGGCAGCACCTGGGATGACACCAGGATTTCCTTCGTCGGTTTGGTTTTTTCGTTAATGTTTACCCCGTTACAGAGGGTGTTTCCCTCATAGGCGATCGCCCAAGGGCGACCTTGTCTCTAACGGGGGATCATCTGTATTCCTGGATATCCAGGAACCAGTGTTTCCAGAAGCCTTCTTTGAGGATGGCCTCTGCCTTGACGATGCGTATGGGTTTTCTGAACATTGGCCCATCAACCACAAGCGTATGGAATTCTCCTTTCTCTCCGCAGGGACAAATGCTTCTCTTTTTGAATTCTTCGATCAGCCCCTGGTCAAGCGTGCGGCCGAGGAACTCTTGGCCCAGGGTGTCTGCTTTGCAGCTGACGATGATGGCCTTGAAACCGGATCGTATAAATTCCTCGACGATGTTTTCCGGGTGATTTTCCCAAAGAGGTTCTAAGGGCGCGATGCCGATGTCCCGGCAGACGCGCTCGATCCAGCTTTCATGTTCCAAAAGATAGATATCGCCGAAAACCATCGTTTCGATGTCAGGTTTCTTGAGTTCGGTGACGGCCGCCTTGAATTCTTCTTCATATCGACCCATATCGGGGCTGACCTCTCTTTGTATCAAAGGGATGCCGATGAGGTCCGCCTGGAACTTCAGGAGTCTTCCTTCGAGGCCGTGGAAACACCCGCGCCCGGATCCCCTGGAAATAAAATTTAGAAGAAATTTTATGTTATATCCCTGCCGGACGGCTTTATAGCAGGCCAGGCAGCTGTCTTTTCCGCCGCTCCAGGAAGCGATCGCTTTTTTGTTTGTCTCTGTCACAGGGCCCTCTCTGCGATAAGGACGCATCCCAAAACGAAAATTTCCGTTATTTCACTCGTAGCTCCCAGCGTATCTCCGGTATAACCGCGGATGATGCGACGGACGGCTTTTGCGCAGAGATATGAAAAAGATCCGGCAAGCAGGAAAATAGGGATCCCTTGAGACGGCCCAAGGATGACGGCCGGTAGCAGGGCTAGCGCCGTTGCAAGAGCGCAAAGGCGGCCGGAAATCCCCTTGGAAAATGCGGAGGCCTTTCCTTCTTTTCGCGCGTAAGGGAAGACCGTCATCACAAAGACCATCGCCCAACGGCTGAAAGTTGTCATAAAAATAAGGGCGGCCGGCGCATCTTGTTGCGGGATGTCCGATAAAAGGACTATTTTCAAGACGATGGCACAGATCAGGCCTGTCGCCCCCATGGTTCCTATCGTGGGTTCGCGCATGATGTCGAGCATACGAGAACGGTCTTTGCAGCTGCCCAGGGCGTCAAAGGTGTCTGCCAGTCCGTCGCCATGCATCCCTCCTGTCAGGACAATCAAGGCGATGACGCAGAGAGCGCTGGTTGTCAAGGATGAAAATCCGCACCAGAGAGAAGCGTTGTAAAGAACAGCCAGAAAGGCGCCCAGAAGACAGCCGACCAAGGGAAAAAATACCGCCGACGGCGCCATCCTGTCTTCATTGAAATGCCTGACGCGTACGGGAATAATTGTCAGAAACTGCAAGGCCAAAAGAAAATTCGTCATGAGGTTTTTTCCGATACGCCGGCCGATGCGAATGTTGCCATCTCGTTGTATATTTTTACGGCGGCATCTACCACGAGCATGGCCAGCGCAGCTCCTGTTCCTTCTCCGAGCCGCAGCCCCATATCGAGAAGGGGTTTGTGTTTCATGTGGTCCAGGATAGCGCGGTGTCCTTGTTCCGCTGAGCAGTGACTGGCGATCATATAGCCGCTTGCTTCGGGCGACAGACGGCCGGCGCAGAGCGCTGCTGCGCCCGAAATAAAACCGTCTATGATAACGGGGATTTTGCAGGCCGCGGCGGCAAGGATGACGCCTGTGAGGCCGGCAATCTCAAAGCCTCCGATTTTTGTCAGGACGTCCAGAGGGTCGTGGGGATCCGGGCGGTTGACGGCGATGCTTTTTTCGATCGTTTTGATCTTTCTACGAAGGCCGATATCGTCAAGGCCCGTTCCCTTGCCGGTGACACGGGATGCGGGTTTGTTTGTGAAAACAGCCGTGATGGCGCTGGCAGCCGTCGTATTGCCGATCCCCATCTCTCCTGTTCCGGCCAGGTCCAAACCTTTTTTTAGTTCTGCGTCCAGGAGGTCTATCCCCGTTTCTATAGCGCGGACAGCTTCTTGCCGCGTCATGGCCGCTTCCCTGGCCATATTCTTTGTTCCGTAGCTGATTTTTTTATTGATGAGCCCTGGATGGGGTTTGAGGTCTACGGCAACGCCGATGTCGGCGACCACAACGCGCGCGCCGGCGTGCCTGGCCAGGACATTGATGGCGGCGCCGCCGTTCAAAAAATTAGAGACCATTTGGGCCGTGACGTCTTTTGGAAAAGCGCTGACGCCTTCCTGTGTCACGCCGTGATCTGCCGCGAGCGTAAAGATCGCTTTATTTTGGAATGTTTTAGGCCGGTTTCCTTTGATGGCGATGACAAGGCGCGCCAGGTCTTCGAGGCGCCCGAGGCTGCCCCGGGGCTTCGTCAGGCGGTCAAGATGCCCTTGTGCGGCCTTCAAGGCTTCCGGTTTGACCGGTTCGATGCGGTTAAGAGTTTGTCTTAATTTTTCCATTGATCTTTATGTTCCAAGGCAAGCCGGCTACTAGAAAATAGACATCGTCCGATGTTTGTGTCAGGAGCTGGTTCATGCGGCCTGCGATGTCCCGAAAGCGCCGGCCTAATGCGTGTTCGGGGACAACGCCCAGGCCTACTTCGTTGGAAACGACAATGAGTTTTGCTTTTGAGCTGTGGATGCCTTCGAGGATATCGAGCAGGTCTTGCCGGATTTTATCTTCCGGGCAGTCTTTTGTCAGCAGCCCTGAAATCCAGAGCGTCAGGCAGTCCAACACGATTACATCAAATCTGTTCCGGATCTTTTTAAAGAGCGCGGCCAAATCTTTTGTCCCTTCGAACGTTGTCCACTCTGACGGCCGCGATGACTTGTGATGCTGGATGCGTTTTTTCATCTCCTTGTCGCAGGCAAGGCACGTCGCTACAAAAGCGACTTTTTTACTGCGGGAAGGCGCGAGTCCTGCGGCAAATCGGCTTTTTCCGCTGCGTGTGCCTCCGAGAACCGAAATGATCCTGCCCATTATAAGTGCTCCCTGTCGTCGAAAGAAATGATTTCAAACGAGTTGTTGCTGTATGAGAGCGTGCTGATGCTTGCGGAACCGGGTATGTATTTCCAGAAATTTTTAGATTTTTTCAGATGCGTCACGAGCATGCTGATCACTCCGCCGTGGCAGACGACGGCTATCGTCCCATCCGCATGGCGGCGCGCGATCGCCTTGATCGTTCCCCAAAGCCGTTTTTTAAAACGTTTCATGTCCTCGCCCCCCGGGATCGGCGTCCCTAAAGGATTTTTAAGCCATCGTTGATAAAGCGGCCCGTGTTTCCTGAGGATTTCATCATGGGTTTTCCCCTCAAACACGCCAAAATGGATTTCCCGGAGCGCAGGGATGGTTTTGATACCGATATTTTTGAAGACGATGTTCGCGGTCTGAATGGCGCGTTTTCTGTCGCTGGCATAGACGTGCGAGACACCGGTTTTTCGGAGCCGGCGGCAGAGTTTGCGGGCCTGTTTGCGTCCTTCCGGGCTCAAAGGGACATCTTGGCGGCCGCAGTATTTCTTTTTGAGGTTCCAGGCTGTGACACCGTGGCGGATCAGGATAAGTTTTGTCGGCATAATTGGTCCTGGGGGATGAGGATGATATAAGGTTTTTGCGAGATAGGGTTTTTCTTTACGACAACGACCGTCTTGTAAACCGTTTCCAGATTCTGGTAGGTTAGGATTTCCTCGGGGGTGCCCTCTTGGACAATGCGTCCTTCATGAAGAAGGATCAGGCGGTCGCAATATTCGCCGGCAAGATTGAGGTCATGGATGACCATGACAATCGTCAGATGGCTGCGCCGGTTGAGTCCCCGCAGCAGATCAAGGATCTGGGCCTGGTGGCCGATGTCCAGATGGGAAGTCGGTTCGTCCAGCAGGATCAGGTTTGTTTTTTGGGCCAGGGCCCGCGCCAGGATAACCCGCTGGCGCTCACCGGCGCTTAAAGTGTTGGTTTCCCTTTGCGCCAGTCCCAGGACATCCGTGAGGCGCATGGCTTCCATAATCGCTTCTTTGTCGTCTTTGGTTTCGGATTCAAGGCGTCTGAGATATGGGATGCGGCCCATGGCGACGATCTCGCGGCTTGAGAATGAAAATTCCGTCGGCGTTTCCTGGCCGACGAAAGCAACTCTTTTACAGAATTCTTTCAGGGAGAAGGTGCGGATGTTTTTACCTTCCAGGAGCACTTCTCCCGCCTGGGGAGTTAAGGCACGGCTGATCAACCGCAGGAGTGTGGATTTACCTGAACCGTTCGGACCGATAATGCCGATTGTCTCTCCTTTTCGGACAGAAAAAGAGATGCCGCGGAGCACAGGGGTGTGTCCATATCCTCCCGTGAGGTTCCGGACCGTGATCAGGTTATTCATGAGCCAGCCCCCGTTGTTTGTTTCTTTTTAAAAAGGACGAGAAAGATCGGCGCGCCGATGATCGCCGTCACGATGCCGATAGGGACTTCCATGGGGGCCACGATACTTCGGGAGATAAGATCGCAGCCGATCATAAATGCGGCCGCAGCCAGGCACGTCACGGGGATCAAGACCTTGTGGTTGGGGCCTATCCAAAACCTCGCCGCATGGGGCACGATGAGGCCGACGAACCCGATGATCCCGCAGATAGAGACAAGGCTTGCGGCCATCACAGCCGTGATGAACAAAAGGACGATTTTGACCGTCTCTATGTTGACGCCGAGGTGGACGGCATTTTCTTCGCCCAGGCAGACGGCATTTAAGTCCTGCGCGAACACATAGGCGCAGGCGATCCCAACGGCCACGATGATTGTCACGACGGCCAGCAGGCGCGGATCGAATGCTTGCAAGCTTCCCCATAGCCACCACATGAGTCCGTGGAGGGCTTCGTTGGCAGAAGTGGATATAAGAAAGACAATGATGCCGGAAAGGGCAATGGAGATGATGACGCCGTTAAGGATAAGGGATTGGACGGGCACGCGTCCGCCGATGCGGCTGAGTTGTAATACGCAAAGGGTGGCGGCGAGCGCGCCCAAAAAGGCGCTCAACGGGAAAAATGCAGAGCTAAAGCCCAGGATGGCCGCTGTCACGGCGCCCAGTCCCGCCCCGCTGGATGTACCTAATAAATATGGTTCTGCCAGGGGGTTTCTCAGGATGGCCTGGAGGATGATACCTGCGACAGCCAGGCCGCCGCCGGCCACAGCCGCCAGAATGACGCGCCACAGGCGGATCAGAAAGATCAGGCGATACTCCGAAGACAATAACTGCGGCCACGTCAACGGGACGGAACCAACGGACAGGCCGAGGATAGCCATGCCGCAGCAGATGCCCAAAAGGATCCACAGCTTGATCTTAAGAGGACGGTTCATCGGGATAAAGCCTTTCGTGAATATTTTCCAGTGCAAGGACGGCACGCGGGCCGGGCCTCAAGAAGAGGTCGGGATCGATGTCGGCATAAATGCGGTTATTGCGCACGGCGGCGATCTTTGCCCATCCGAGGCGTGTTTGGATCGTTTCACGCAGCTCCGTGGTCTGCATATAGGCCAGGATGATGCAATCGGGATTTTTGGCGATGACGAGTTCCGGGTTGATCATGCCGTAAGCCCCTGGAATGACTCCGGCGATGTTCTCCCCTCCCGCCAGATTGATCAATTCATGAAGGAAGGAAGCCCGGCCCGCCGTGACCAAAGGGTCATGCCATATCTCAATGAAGACCTTTTGTTTTCTTTCGGCAGTTTTTTGCGCCGCGCGGGCCCGCAGGGCCCTGATCTTTTTTTTCATGTCCGCGACGAGCGCCTCGGCGGCGGCATTTTTGTGGATGCGTTCGGCAATCAGGGTTATGGACGCAAAGAGTTCATCAAAATTCTTCGGGTCGCTGACGCAAACATTGAATCCAAGCAGGCGGAGATTATGGACCGTTTCGGCCTGTTCAAGCCCCGTACAGAAAATGACGTCCGGTTTTAAAAAGATGATCTTTTCAATGTCGGGGGCGCTGAATGTTCCTGTTTTTTCTTTTGTCAAAGCGGCCGCGGGATAATTGCAGAATTGACTGACGCCGACGATTTCATCATCCGCTCCCAGGGCAAAAAGGATTTCTGTTGTTGCCGGAGCCAGGGAAATGATCCGCAGTTTTTTTTCAAACAGGGCGTCTTCTTGGGCCTTGGCGACCCCGCACAGGGCGCAGCAGCACAACAGGATGGTTAGCCGATAACGCGTCATGGGAAACAGCCCCTCTTTAAGAACGCAAAAAAACAAAAACCCCGACAGTTTTGTGTCGGGGTTGCACCCTTGCTTGGTCTATGGCCCGTCCGCGAGGCCTTTTTTAAGCGTATCGTGCAAACGCTTCTAAAGGCTTGCTCATACAGGCAGGTCTTCTGGCTTTCCCCGCTCTTTCAGCTTGCCTTCCCAACCCGACGATATCCAAGTCAGTGGCTTACTTTGCTGAAAGAACGCTCTCTTTCTAAAAAGAAAGAGCGGGGTTACAGCGGCGGGTCCGCGGCCGAATACCCCGTCGTTTTGTTTCGGATTGCGAAGCAAAACGAAACAGCGGGGGTCACGGCTCTTCCCTATAACCTGTATGTTATATGTATTTTTTGATTGTATTGCGATTATAGAAAAAGGTCAATCAATATTTATCAGTCGACCCCGCCCCTCCCGCTTGTCTAAGGAGGGCGACCACGGCCGAATCCCGAAAACAAAAAAGGCCACGTTATGAAACCGGCCGCCTGCCGACCTTTGGCTTTATTCGTTTTCGTTATTTCCGCGCACCATGGGAACAAAACGGACGGGAATGATATGCTCCTGTGTCAGCGTGCCGTCCTGGTTTTTGGTCAATACGAACAGTTCCTGAAAATCCGTCCCTACCGGGACGACCATCTTTCCGCCTTCCTTCAGTTGTTTCGTGAGTTCCTCGGGGACTTTATCGGGCGCTGCTGTCACGATGATGGCGTCGAACGGTGCTTCTTCAGGCCATCCCTGATAGCCGTCTCCGTGGCGAACAACGACATTCGAACATGCCATCTGTTGCAAGCGCTCGCGGGCGCTTTCCGCGAGCTCCTTGATGATTTCGATCGTGTAGACTTTTCGGGCGAGACGGCACAAGACGGCTGCCTGGTATCCGGATCCCGTGCCGATCTCGAGGACCGTATCTTCGGAAGAGACGCCGGCCAACTGCGTCATCAGGCCGACGATGTAGGGCTGAGAGATCGTTTGTCCGGATGTGATAGGCAGGGCCGTATCGTCATAGGCGTGTTCCGTCTCCCGTGCCGGAACAAAAAGATGACGCGGGACCTCGGACATGGCTTCCAGGACCCCGGGGTCCGTAATATTCCTGCTTTCAAGCTGTGTTAAGACCATTTGCCGCCGTTTGGCGGCATACGCGTCGGGCGGCTTCGCCTGCGGCCCTGCTGGTTCCGTTTCCGCCGCAAGAGATGTCCCGGCCAGACCCCGCCAGCAAAAAAACGCAATCAGGACAAGCGTTGTTCTAAGCATTCAGGACGGAGAGGATCTTGGTTTTTTCTTTTGATCCGACGACGAGAAGGGCTTTCGTGTCCGCGCATCCGCAGACGGTCCCATAAACATAATCCAGGTTGATGCCGGCATCCTTGATCTTTTTGGCGATGTCGGCAGCGGCTCCGACCTTGTCTTCCAGCTTGACGGTGATGACGTCTTCTTCGGCCACCTGGTAGCCTTTGGCTTTCAAGGCGTTTTTGGCGGCGGTAATATTGTCCGCCAAAAGGGCAAAATTGGCCTTGTCTCCTTCCGACCAGGCGCAGATCCCGACAAGATTGACTTTTGCGTCCGAGAGAGCTGCTGTGATCGCGGCGAATTCACCGGCTTTATTGGATGTCGTGACGAGCACCTGTTTGTTTACCGTGGCAGCGGACATTTTCTCCTCCTTCGTTTTACGTGCTGTTTTCCTTATTTTTTCTAAGACGTAGACTCCGGTTTTTAGCTTTGATAAGAGTTAAACGATATGATGTCTGCGGGCTGTTTTCTGTTTTTCTCGCGTGCCTCTTCCCGGGGATATCCAAGGCAGACGAGGCAGCCGATTTTTTTATGCGCGGGGATCCGCAGGATCTTTTTTACTTTGTTTTCATGGAACCAGCCGATCCAGCAGGTGGCTAAACCAAGCTCTGTCGCCTGCAGGGCAAAATGCTCCACGGCAATGCCGAGATCGATCAGGCCGTAACGCGTGCCGCGGAGAAATCCTCCGATGCGGGCCATGAACGTGGATGCTTCTGTGATGACGGCGATCACGACAGGCGCCTCTTTTGCAAAACGGTTCATGGCATACGGCCCTTGAAAAACAGCTTCGCAGAGATCGTTTTTGAGCGGCAGCTCATCAACGACGATGAAGTGCCATGGTTGAGCGTTGCATGCGGACGGACTCAATCGCGCGGCTTCCAGGCACGCAAAAATCAGCTCCCTGGGGACGCCCTCCGGCCGGTATGAACGACAGCTTTGGCGCTGTTTTATGATGTCGATGAGCATGTTAGAAAATGTTCAGAAAGATAAAGCTGGCGATGGTGAGAGCAAGAACAAGCAGGGCCAGGAATTTCCACGTTCCGTATTTCAGGTGTCCCAGGAATCCCGTTTCCCTTCGGAGGGATTCCCCGCAGTAGAGACACAGGAGCGCGTCATCATCCTGGGCCGGTTTACCGCAATGGGGACATGTTGCAGGCATAAACGGATTGTATCATAAACGGCTTTTTGAGGAAAGAGTGTTTAGGAATTGACCGCGCCGCGGTCTTTGGCGGCGTCAAACGCTCGGCGTTAGTTATTCTATCGATGATTTACGGCGGGGACCGAAAGGGATTTTGAGTTCAAGAAGCGGTCAGGGGCGCGCTTCTTCAGGCGCACGGCAAAGGTCGATTTTTAACGTATGACAAAAGGAGACAAAGAAGCATTTGCCTTTGGCCAGGCAATAAATGCCCCCTTTCATCCGGATATGGAACTTTTCCGTTTTCTCGCGGGTATCCCGGCATTTGAGGACGAAGACATCGGGTTTCTCGTTTTGATAATCCTCCTGGACAGGCACCTCTTTAATGATGTAAATGAGGTATTTATGGATCTTCGTGAGAATACCGTCTTCATTGAAGGTCTCCGAAGCCCAAAGGACCCTTTTTCTCTTGTCCATGCTGGTGAGGTTTTTAAAAACCATGTCTCTCATGGCATCCCCGTTGTTAGAGCCCGTATAAAACAATGGCCGAGCTGCCTTTCTTTTTTGCACTTTTTGCTTACGGCAACCCGGCGCATCCTTTGAAGCTGGGCATCGTAACTGCCTACAGTATCTTGCATTAAAAATATGACACAGGAAAGTCGCGGAAACAATATATCGAGGATCGTTTTAGGAAAGCGCTTTCTCGTGCGGGACCCCCCGTGCTGCCGGCAATAAAATGCGTCGGCGAAAAAGGGAGTTTTCGCGTCCACTAAAACAAACCAGGACGCTCGATTTGTTTAAAAAGCGGAGGTTATTTGAAGATTTTCTTGAGGAAAGACGCTGTGTTGAAGCGGGATTCTGTTTTCTGCAACAACCTGGAGATGTTGGTTTTATGGCGGATGAGAGAGAATGCGCCGAGGATGAAGAGAAAAACTTGAATGCCGGCCGGGAGATGGAAGGTGAGCCCAAGAAACGGTAACGCAGCCGAGCATATCACAGAGGCCAGGGAGACAAACCCCGTTGATAGAAAAATAACAAGCCAGGACCCTGTTACGGCAAGGACAAGGAGGAAAAAATTTTCGATTAAAAAAGAGAAAGCGATCAAGACGCCCAGGCTTGTAGCGATTCCCTTGCCTCCTTTAAAACCAAGAAACAGCGTCCAGTTGTGGCCGGAGACGGTGCAGACAGCGGCCAGGCATAAGTAAAGCGGCATCGATATGCTTCCT
>JAQUOM010000017.1 GCA_028717105.1 Candidatus Omnitrophota bacterium | reverse complement strand
CGTGTGCTCTTCCGATCTATCACGGATTGTTGACGATCGATGGAAGAAAGATGTCGAAATCCCTGGGGAATTTTTATACGATCCAGGATGTGTTGAAGCGTTTTGAGGCCGATGTTTTGAAGCTTTTCTTTTTGTCGGCGCACTACCGCTCCGCGATGGATTTTACTTTTGAAGGATTGGACAATACGAAGAAGGCTTATGAAAAGATCGAGAGGTTCCTGGCGGAGCTTGCGCGCACGGAACGAAGAGAGGCCGGTGCGTCCGGACAGCTCGTCGGAGAGGCCGGGGCATTGCGTGAAAAGTTTGAAAAAGCCATGGACGACGATTTTAATACCGCCGTCGCGTCTTCAGTCCTTTTCGAATTGTTGAATCTCGGCTATATCTATTTGGCCCAAAAGAAAAATATGGATGCGGCCTTGTTTGTCGGCCGGGAGCTTGTCGAACTGGGGTCGGTTTTGGGCCTGCATTTTAAGGCATCGCAAAAAATCCGTCCGATGTCCCGAGGCTATGTTGTGGAGTTTGACGGGAATATTCGTTTAGATGAGCGGACCGAGACAGAAGTCGAGAAGCTTGTGCAGGAACGGGATGAGGCCAGAAAGAAGAAGAATTTTAAAAAAGCCGATGAGATCCGCGATCAGCTTAGAAAACTGGGCGTGACCGTCAAAGACAAAGAAAGATCGGCGTGATGTCCCGCGGAATTTTTATTACTTTTGAAGGTCCGGAGAAGAGCGGCAAGAGCACCCAGGCCCGGCTTTTGGAAAAGTACCTGAAGTCAAAAGGCTGGAAAACGCTTTTCATCCGCGAGCCCGGTTCGACCGTCATCGGCGAGAAGATCCGCAGGGTCCTTCTCGACAGGAAGAACGACGGGATGTCGCTTGTTGCCGAGATGCTCCTGTATACGGCGTCTCGCGCCCAGCTTGTCGAAGAGGTCATCCGTCCGGCCCTCAGGCGAGGGATGATCGTGCTTTGCGACCGTTTTCAGGATTCGACGCTCGCTTACCAGGGATACGGTTGTGGTCTGGATGTTGCGGTCTTGGAGAAGGTCGGGAAGCTGGCGACGTCGGGAATAACCCCGGACCTGACGCTTCTTTTGGATTTTTGGCAGAGCAGAGATAAATTAAAGAATGAATCCGCTCCGGACAGGATCGAGCTGAGGCCGGACGCGTTTCATCAGCGCGTCAAAAAGGGCTATTTTGTCCTTGCCGGTAGATATCCGCAGAGGATCAAGATCGTCCGCGTCGAGCCCGGCATCCAGGAGACGCAGGCGAAGATCAGGGAGATCGTGGAGTCGTGTCTTTTAAAGAAATCCTCGGACAAGAAAAGGCCCTCGCGCTCCTGAAAAGTGCTGTTCTCGGGAAGCGCATGAGCCACGCTTATATCTTTGTCGGTCCTGCCGGTGTGGGCAAGTCGAAAGCCGCGATCAACTTCGCCAAGCTTCTGGTCTGCCAGGACCCCCGCCAGGCCGAGCCTTGCGATGTTTGTTCGTCCTGCCGCAAGGCGCAAGTTGCCGGCCATCCGGATATCCAGGTCCTTTCACCCGAAGGTCAGTTCATAAAAATCGATGCTGTCCGCGAGGCCTGCCGCCGGTTGTCCCTCAGGGGTTTTGAATCTTCGCGAAAAGTCCTTATTGTTTCGGACGGTGGGGCCCTGAACGATGAATCTGCCAATGCGCTCTTGAAGACGCTGGAGGAGCCTTCGGCGGACACGGTGATCATCATCCTGGCCGCAAGCCTTAAGGCGGTCGTGCCGACGATCGCTTCCCGCTGCCAAAAGATCGTATTCAGCAGCCTGCAGGAGTCTGTCGTCAGGGATATCCTCCGTAAAGACTATCAAATAGCTGAAGACGAAGCGCTCTACCTGGCACGCATTTCCGGAGGCTGTATGGAGACAGCCCTGCGGTTCAGCAAAGAAAAGGTCTTTTCATACAAGAACCGCCTTGTGGAGGAATGGATGAAAGGGGATTTTTCTCTTTCTTGCGGACATGAGTCCGAGAAGAGAGAGGTGCGCCAGGAGGCGGAGACCGCGTTGTATCTTCTGGCCGGGTGGTTGAGGGATATCCTCGTCGCGCAGACGTCGCCTGAGGCAAAAAATATCATAAATGCCGACAGGATTGATGATATAATACACCTTTCTCAAAGACTGAAAACCGAAGATTTGGAGGGGGCGCTTAAGGTTGTGGCCGAGACGGCCGCGGATGTGAAGTATAACATTAATATGAGGGTGGTGCTGGCGCGTCTCAATGCAGAATTGAAAAAAATAACCTAAGGTATTCGCGGAGTTAAACTTATGGAAGTTATAGCTCAAGTGAGATTAAGAGAAATGGGGTCTGTCTTTTGTTGCCGCGCGGAAGGCCTGCAGATCAAGAACGGCGACGTCGTCATCGTTGAGGTGGAGCGCGGCATTGATTACGGGCAGGTCGTCTCCGATCCCGTCCTGACAGAGAAAGTCGACGAGTCGGTTAAAAAAATCCTGAGGATCGTGACGGAAGCCGACTCAAAACAGGTCGAAGAGAATAGAAAAAAAGCCAAAGAAGCCTCTTCAACCTGCGCCAAGAAGATTGAGGAACACAGGCTCGATATGAAGTTGGTCGGCGCGGAATACGCCTTTGACCGCTCCAAGATCCTTTTTTATTTTACGGCCGAGGGCCGGGTGGATTTCCGGGAATTGGTCAAGGAGCTTGCCAAGATCTTTAAGGCGCGCATCGAGCTGCGTCAGATCGGCGTCAGGGATGAGGCCAAGATCCTGGGAGGATTCGGGCCCTGCGGCAAGGAATTGTGCTGCTGCAAATTTTTAAAAGATTTCGAGCCTGTAACGATCCGGATGGCCAAGGACCAGAATCTGCCTTTGAACCCTCCCAAGATATCCGGCCTCTGCGGCCGTCTGATGTGCTGTTTGTCTTTTGAACATAAGCACTACAAAGAGATGTGCAAGGGGCTTCCGCGGGAAGGCGAGCGTGTCGAGACAGCCGAAGGCAAGGGGAAGGTGATCTCCGTCAATATCCTGAAACGAAAGGCCAGTGTCCTCTTGGAGGACGGCAAGCTGGTCGAAGTGAGCTACAAGACAAAACCATGACGACGTTTTATGTGACGACGCCTATTTATTACGTCAACGGCCTGCCGCATATCGGCCATTCCTATACGACGATCGCAGCGGATGTCCTTTCCCGGCATAAGAGGCAGCGCGGGCAGGACGTGCTTTTCCTGACGGGCACCGATGAGCACGGCCAGAAAGTCTTGAAGGCCGCCCAGGAAGAGGGGAAGACGCCGCAGGAGTTCGTGGATGGGATCATTCCGCGTTTCAAGGATGTCTGGAAGAGGCTCGATATCAGTTACGACGACTTTATCCGTACGACCGAATCTCGCCATGTCGAGACGGTCCGTTATTTTCTTCAGCTTCTCTATGACAAAGGGGAACTCGTCCTGGGGGATTATGAGGGCCTGTATTGCGTTCCTTGCGAGGTCTTCTGGACGGAGAAGCAGGCCGAGGGCGGCCTTTGCCCCGATTGCCGCAGGCCGGTCGAGCGTATCAAGGAGTCTAATTATTTCTTTAAGCTTTCCCGCCATCAGGCGTGGCTTTTAGAATACATCAAGGCCCATCCGGATTTCATCCGGCCGGAGTCGCGGCGCAATGAGGTCTTGAGTTTTCTGGAAGAAAACACCTTGAGCGACCTGTGTGTCTCGCGGCCGAAAAGCCGCCTGAGCTGGGGCATCCCGCTGCCGTTTTCCCCGGACCACGTGACCTATGTATGGTTTGACGCGTTAATCAATTATATCAGCGCGTTAGGATTTCCCGGCAACCGCAAAAAATTCGACGCCTTCTGGCCTTCGGCCCTTCATTTGATCGGCAAGGATATCCTGCGCCAGCATGCCGTTATCTGGCCGATCATGCTGCATGCGGCCGGGCTTTTTCCTCCGCAGGGGATCTTTGCCCATGGCTGGTGGCAGGTAGGACGGGAGAAAATGTCTAAAAGCCGCGGCAACACGGTCAATCCGCTCGATGTCCTCGACGAGTTCGGGATCGATGTCTATCGTTATTTTCTGTTGCGCGACGTTCCCTTCGGTCTCGACGGCGTTTTTTCCCGCGATGCCCTCATCAAGCGCTTTAACGGCGACTTGGCCAATGACCTGGGTAATCTCGTTTACAGGACGCTGACCATGTCGGAGAAATACGCCGACGGCCGCATCCCCGTTTTCGACAGAGACGGGCATCGTTCTTCTTCGGGGTCGTCGATCGTCGAGAAGATGGACGGCCTCGGCGCGGCCGTGGATACGGCGCTCGAGAAGATCGATTTCATCGCAGCGCTGGAGGCGATATGGAGCCTGATCGGCGCCGCGAATAAATATGTGGAAGAAACAAAACCCTGGAATTTAAAAAAAGCGGGGCAGACGGAAGCCCTGGAAGACTTTTTGGCCGTCATGTTCCAGGTCCTGCGTCACGTGGCGCTCGAGATAGCGCCCTTCATGCCGCAAACAGCCGCCAAGATTTCTTCTCAGATCGAGGCAGACCGGGTCGCAAAAGGCGAACCCCTGTTCCCGAGGATCGTTGAAGAAAAGAATTCATAGGAAGTCCGAAGTCAGAAGTCAGAAGTCCGAAAACTTGATATTTTTCGGATACCGGACGTCCGATTTCGGATTTTGTGTCATTAGCCATGCTTATCGATACCCACTGTCATTTGGATTTTAAGGAATTTGACCAGGACCGTTCGGCCGTCCTGGCCGCGGCCCATGCCGCGGGGGTCGAAGCGCTGATCAATGTCGGTTCCAGCCTTGAAGGCAGCCGCCGCGCTGTTGAGCTGGCCCGTCAGGACCCTCGCGTTTTTGCCAGCGTCGGTATCCATCCTCATGATGCCGGGGAGTGCGGCGCAGAGGCATTTGCCGAGATGGAACGGCTGGCGGCAGAACCCAAAGTCGTTGCGATCGGCGAGGTCGGGCTGGATTATTATCGTAACCTGTCCGCCCCGGCTCTTCAGCGCGATTGTTTCGGGCGTTTTTTAAGCCTGGGGGTCCGTGTCAAGAAACCATTGATCATCCATTGCCGCGACGCGGAGGCGGATGTCGCCGGGATGCTTGCGCCGCTTTCGCAAGGGGCCGGCTGCGGCGTCGTGGTCCATTGTTTTTCCGGCACTGAAGATTTTTTGAAAGATTGCCTGCAAAAAGGTTTTTTCGTTTCATTCACGGCCAATATTACATATAAAAAAGCCGATCGGTTGCGGGAACTTGTCCGCCTGGTCCCTTTGGAGCGGATGTTTTTGGAGACGGACGCGCCGTTTTTGTCTCCGGAAGGGCACCGCGGCCGGCGCAATGAACCTGCCCATGTTGCCCTTGTGGCGCAGGCCGTTGCAGCGATCAAAGACGTAGGCGTTGATGATGTCTGCCGCCGGACGACACAAGCAGCAAGACAATTTTTCGGTTTGCCATGATCCAGGCCAGGGTATCTTTTGCGCGGTGTCCCCATTATCTGACGCAGCAGGTGGAAGAGGCGGTCCGTCGTTGCGTCGGCCTCCTGGGCGGACCGGAGGCTTTTGTCAGGCGGGGCCAGAAAGTGCTCATCAAGCCGAATGTCCTCACCGACGCCTCGCCTGAAGAGGGGATTGATACCCATCCGGAGGTCGTACGTGCCGCCATCCGTCTCGTGAAGCCGTTGGCCTCTGTCGTTTATTGCGGGGATTCTCCCAGCGTTTGGGGAGAAAAAAAAGACATCGACCGCGTCTACGAAGTGTCGGGGATCGGGAAGGTTTGCCGCGAAGAAGGGGTCGAGCTTGTAGCGTTCACAAAACCCAAGATGCGCGGCGGCTATCCTTTGACAGAATGGCTCGATAAGGTCGATAAGCTGGTTAATGTCCCGAAGTTCAAGACACACGGGTATACCATGCTGACGGCCGGCGTGAAGAATCTTTTCGGTCTGGTTGTCGGCATGAATAAGATGAAGATCCACAGGGACAGGCCGCACCCTGAAGATTTGAGCCGTGCGCTCGTTGATATTTATGAGGCCCGAAAGCCCGACTTGACCGTTTTAGACGGCATTGTCGCCATGGAGGGCGATGGGCCCGGTTCTTCCGGGCGGCTGCGCCTGATGGAGTTGATCGCTGCCGCCACGGACGCGATGGCCCTCGATATGGTCATGGCCGTCGTCATGGGGTTGGAACCTTATGAAATTCCGACGAACAAGGAGGGGATGCGCCGCGGCTTCTTTGAGGGGGGTTTGAAGACCGTCGAGCTTTTGGGCGAGGACATCCGTTTTTTTGTCGCCCGGGATTTTGCCTTGCCGAAGACGTCGTATTTGAGCAGGATGCCGCGCTGGGCCCTCAACATTGTCACGGCGCTCTTGACCATGAAACCGTTCGTGAGGCAGGACCATTGCCGGGCCTGCGGGTTGTGCCGGGCCAGTTGTCCCGCCGGGGCCTGTCAGATGTCGGGCGGGACCATGGTGATCGATGACCAAAAATGCATTCTCTGCCTTTGTTGCCAGGAAATCTGTCCGCATCAGGCGATCGGGGTGCGAAAGAATTTTTTGTTGCGGCTGATGTCAGGCAAATAGATTTTTTTGCTGCTGGTTACATCCAGGAGCCAGAAGCCGGAGTTTTTATCCATGAAAACCATAGCCATCAAACCCATTTCCTGGGACGATGATCATATCTGCATCATCGATCAGACGCGCCTGCCGGCAGAGTTGGCGCACGAACATTGTCTGACGGTCCCCCAGGTCTGGAGGGCGATCAAGAAACTTAAAGTGAGGGGGGCACCTCTGATCGGGATCGCTGCCGCCATGGGTTTTGTTTTAGGGCTGAAGAGATCGAGAGTCGAAACATGGCCGGGGATGTTGCGGGAGGCCGAGAGGCTTCATCGATATCTGGCGTCTGCCCGACCGACGGCCGTCAATCTCTTTTGGGCCTTGAACCGGATGTTCAACGTGGTCAGGAACCATGTGGGCGTCGAGAAAGAGGAGCTCCTGGGTTATCTCAAAAGAGAGGCGGATGCGATTGTGCGGGAGGACATTCAGATGTGTTTGCGGATGAGTCGGAACGCCTCGCGTTTTATTAAAGATGGAGACGGTCTCTTGACCGTATGCAACGCCGGCGGATTGGCGACCAGCGGTTACGGTACGGCCCTGGGGGTGTTTTACCGCGCCCATGAAGAAGGCAAATCGATCAAGGTTTATGCCTGCGAGACCAGGCCGCTCCTGCAGGGCGCGCGCCTGACGACGTGGGAGCTTTTGCGCAACGGCATCGACGTGACGCTGATTTGCGATAACATGGCGGCGGATCTGATGCGCGCCGGCCGGATCCAGGCGGTTTTCGTAGGGGCCGACAGGATCGCCGCGAACGGCGATTTCGCCAACAAGATCGGCACTTACAGCCTGGCGGTCTTGGCCCGTTATCACAAGATCCCTTTTTACTGCGTGGCGCCGTTTTCAACCCTGGACCTCAAATTAAAAAGCGGCCGCGAGATCCCGATCGAACAAAGAGACCCCTCCGAAGTGACGTCGCTCTATTTCAAAAGACCCATGGCTCCTTCGGGGGTCCGCGTGTTTAATCCGGCTTTCGACGTGACGCCGTCTGTTTTCCTTTCGGCCATTATCACGGAGAAGGGTGTGATCCGTAAGCCCTTCGTCCGTCATCTGAAAGATATGTATGGACGCTTACCTCAAAAATATTAAAGAATGGCGCCTTGTCTGCGGCCTTGCCGCGCGTTTCAAGACGGCCGATCCTGATGTGATCGTCGGCATCGGCGACGACGCCGCCGTGATCAGGGGCCCGCGGGGCGCTTACGGGCTTCTCACGGCCGATATGCTGGTGGAATCCGTGCATTTCAGGAAAGGGGAAGACTTGAAGAAGGTCGGCTATAAAGCCATGGCTGTTTCGGTCAGCGATATCGCCGCGATGGGAGGCGTGCCGCGATTTGCCCTTGTTTCCGCGGGGTTGCCGCGTCAAGGGCTTTCGTCCAGCGTCCGGGCTTTGTTCGATGGGATCCGTCGATGCGCCCGGGACTTCGATATCAGCGTTGTCGGCGGCGATACGAACCGCAGCAAACGTCTCGTGGTCGATGTTTTTATGATGGGGGAGGTGGAACGCAAGAATCTTGTCTTGCGCAGCGGCGCTCGGCGTGGAGACGTGATCTGTGTTTCCGGTCCCCTGGGCGGTTCCCGGTCCGGCCGTCATCTGAGTTTTATCCCGAGGCTCAAAGAGGCGCGCTTTCTCGTCCGGCGCTTCGATGTCCACGCCATGATGGACCTTTCCGACGGATTGAGCATGGATTTATCGAGGCTTTGCGAGGCCAGTCGCCTGGGGGCTGTCGTTTTCGAAGAGGACGTTCCCAGGAATCCCGGTGTCAAGACGCTCGCGGCCGCCCTCGGCGATGGGGAAGATTATGAGCTTCTTTTTACGCTCCCGCAAAAAGAAGCCGCGCGTCTTTCGGATGCCTGCAGCCGCCGTGAGGCCCCTTTCCGGTTCTATCCTGTCGGCCGCATGACCGGCGCGTTCCGCGGGGTGCGGATCCGCGGGGCCCATGGGCGCATGAGGAAGCTTTCTGCGCCCGGATTCAGGCATTTTTAGTCATGGGAAAAAAAACATTTCTGACGCGTTCTGCGCAAGAAACCATGGTTTTGGCCGCCAGGGTGGCTAAGACCTTGAGATCAGGGGATTGCCTGGCCCTTGTCGGCGATCTGGGAAGCGGCAAAACGACGTTTGTCAGAGGTCTGGCCAGAGGACTGGGGCTTGGAAGAAAGGATTGTGTCTCGAGCCCCACCTTTGTTATACTAAAAAATTATCCGACGAAAATTCCCCTTCATCATTTTGATGTGTATCGGTTGACCTCCGAAGGCGAATTCCTGGGGGCGGGCCTCGAGGAGTTCCTGGGGGGCGAAGGTGTCTGTGTTATTGAGTGGGCGGATAAAATGGAAGGATTGCTGCCTCAAGGGCATATCCGTATCGAGTTTTTTGCCAAGGGCCCGTCCCGCCGGCGGATCGTTGTGCATCATAAGCTGTTTCGTAAACGAAAAGAGAGAAAAAAGACATGGAAGACGTAAGCGGTATCATCAACGGTGTGGTCGGAAAAATGGACCGTTATCTCTGGATGACCTTCGGGGTCCTCTTTACCGCCTTGGTCGTGGCGTGGCTGGCGCGCACGGTGATCGTGGTTGAGCATTTTTTAAAAGTGAGCCGGGATGTTCTGGGCGTGTCGGGCAGGCCCAAGGTGCGCTGGACGCCGGCATACGAACCTTGTGAAATCAAAGGGACTTACAAGGGGCGTGATATTTCAGTCGGTGTGATCTATGCGGGGTTTAAGAATGAATTCCTGCCGTTGCCCCATATCTGCATGAACCTGAAAGAATCGATAGGATATAATACCGGCCGTTTGCCTCACTACGCAGCCATCGACAAAAATACGCTTATTTTTCTGCCCAAGGTAAGCCTTGTCTTCGGAGTTTTTGATAAAACATTCCCGTGGCTGTTCGGGAAGAATTATTTGATCATGGCCCTGGAAAAGATGCTGGCGACCGCAGAAGACCTGGAGCGGGGCCATTCCTTCAACGAGGTTTTTCAATGAATGTTCTCTGCGTGGATACGTCGACGCCTTTTTCCGTGGTCGCTGTCGTCAGGAACATGAAGATGGTTGCCGGGGCCAGGCGCCGATTTGAGAAAGGCCGCGCCGAAGGAATTTTTTGCCTGATCAAAGAATGCCTGAAGGCTTCCCGCATGGACATCAAAGACATGGATGCTTTCGGCGTCGGCGTCGGCCCGGGGTCATTCACGGGGTTGCGCATCGGTTTGAGCGCGGTCAAAGGCTTTTCTTTGGCGTTGTCCCGGCCGATTTACCCGTTTTCAAGCCTTGAGGCCATTGCTTTTAATGCCGGTCCATCCGTCCGCCGTCTGTCCGTGGCCGTGGACGCCAGGCGTTCCAATGTCTATGCCGCGGAATTCAGGCGCGACCGGAGGGGAGGGCTTCGGTCGTTTCGAAAAGATGCGCTTTTGGGCGTCGATATATGGCTTGACCGCGCCGATGGGGCCGCCGTGTTCAGCGGCGATGCCGTCGGGCTTTATGCTTCAGAACTTCAGGGCCGGTTAGGGCGCCTGGTATCTTTAGAAGAGGATCTGTGGTATCCGACGCCTGAGAGTATCGTTGTTTTGACAGGGAGGGCTTTGCGTGAAAGGCGCAGGACCGACGCGCATGGCCTGAGGGCGGCGTATCTTTATGCACGGGATTGTCAGGTGAAGAGAACTTGTTAATTGAGAATCAAAACGATTTCCCAACGCGAATTGACGCTAATCTCCCGCCGTGGGCGGGTCCGCCTTCAGCGGAAACGCAACCAATAGCCGCGCATTCGCGGCGATTCGCGTTTCCTGCCTGCCGCAGGCAGGGATTCGCGATCATTAGCGTCGATATGTTATTTTTTCTTTTATGAAAAAAACTTCTTTTTATCGCCAGACATGGGTAGAGATCGATTTGGCGGCCGTCGGCAGGAATTACAGGACGCTGAAAAAAAGTCTTCCCGCCGGCACGAAGATAATGGCGGCCGTCAAGGCCAACGCCTACGGCCACGGGATTGTCGAGGTGTCCCGCAAGCTTGTTTCCTGCGGGGTCGACTACCTGGGTGTCGCCTGCCTGGATGAGGCTTTATCCCTGAGGAAAAATCTTGTCCGTGCCCCTATCTTAAGCCTGGGCGCTTTTCTTAAAAACGATGTCGAGGCCATGATCGAAAATGACGTGACGGCGACCGTCACGGATTATTCGACGGCATTGGCGTTGAACAAGGCCGCCGGCGCCCTAAAAAAGAAAGCCAATATCCATGTGAAGGTCGATACGGGCATGGGCCGGCTGGGTGTCTGGCATTCCGAGGCCGACGATTTTATCTTGAAGCTTTGTGCCCTGCCGCATCTTTCTATCGAAGGGCTTTATACCCATTTTCCCAGCGCCGACTCGGATGAGTCGTTTACGCGTTCCCAGATCACCATGTTTTGCGCCCTGGTGACGAAGCTCGAGATCCGGGGGGTAAAGATCCCCCTGAAACACTCCGCCAATACCATGGCGGTCGTCGGCTACAAAGACGCCCATTTTAATCTGGTTCGTCCCGGCCTTGCGATTTACGGGCTGCATCCTAAAGAGGATTTGATCGGGCGCGTCGATCTGGCCCCCGTCCTTTCTTTCAAGACAAGGATCGCCTATCTTAAAAATGTCGTGCAAGGCCGGTCGATCAGCTACGGGCGGACACATATCACCGGAAGTGATACGTTGATTGCGACCCTTCCCGTCGGTTACGGAGACGGTTACAACCGCCTTCTTTCCAACAAGGGCCGCGTCCTCGTTCACGGAGAGCCTTGTCCGGTCGTCGGTGTCGTCTGCATGGATCAGACGATGATTGACGTCGGCCGTCTCAAGGGCGTCCGCCTGGAAGATGAAGTGGTGCTGGTCGGCGTCCAAAAAGACCGAATGATCCGCGTCGAAGAGATCGCCCGCCTTTGCCATACCATCCCCTATGAAGTGGTCTGCTGGATTTCCCCCCGCGTCCCGCGCGTGTACCTGAATGCGTAGCTTTTCTGCGTCAAGCGTAAGGATATTCGTTCGCCCTCGGGCTTACCGGGATTTCGTTTTTTCAATCACCAGGACGGAAATTGCCGAAAGAGGATTTTAGGTTTTGCCGATGAGGCAGGCGGACATCCAAGCGGCCTTGAGGGTATGGCTGGCCGTGCATGCCCGGGGCCGCTGCTTTTTGCGGGCGTACGTCTTTACCCTTACACCCGGTCCCGTAAAACGGGACGGGCAGCATCTCACCCTGCGGGTGGAAGGCTGAAATAGAAGGGGCCGCGGGCGTGAGCCCGCGAGGTTCCACGGAATATTTCAGTTGACTATGGAATGCGCGCAATGAGGTAGAAGGCTGCGCCGCCGAAGATGAAATGGCTGCCCCAGGCGGCGAGGAACGGCGGGAGCGCCCCGGCTTTTCCCAGGGCTGTCGTGACGGCGAAGGTGACATAAAAAAAGAAACTGATCGCCATGCACAGGCCGATAGAGGAGAAGGCGACCGCCCGTCTGCGGACGATGATGGCCGAGGGGATGCCCAGGAGGATGATGATCAGGCTCGTAAACGGGAAAGACGTTTTCTGGAAAAGATCCACCCTGAGCCGCCTGACTGTATTTTGGGCTCCGGCCTCAGGCAGCCTGGAAATATAGCCGGCCAGGTCCTTGACGTTCATGTTTTCCACCGGGATGTTCTGCCGCATGAAGTCTTCGGGCGTTTCCTCGATCCTGTAGACCTTGTCGGTAAAATACAGGGGTTCTCCGCGGATTTTCTGTCCTTCTCCGAGATGGTAAATAAAACACTGATAGAGGACCCACCGGTTGTTTCTCCAGACGGCCTTTTCCGCGTAGATTTTCGATCGGACGTTTTGCTGGGGGTCGTGTTCCAGGATCGTCAGTCCGTCGATCGTATTGCTCTTGGGATAGAATTTATTGAGGAAGAAAAGACGGTTGCCGTAACCGTAAATGGCGACATTTTCCAGCGGCACATCCTGGGCGGATTCATAGGCCTTGTCGACGTAATAACGCTTGATGAACTTGCTCATCTTTTGGGCATACGGTGTCACTGTTTCGTTCATGACGAAGATCACGAGGCTTAAGGCGATCCCGAACAGGACCATCGGCCGCACGATATGCCAGATGCTCATCCCCGAAGACCGCATGGCAATCACTTCATTCGCCTGGTTCATCTGTCCTAAGGTGATCAGGGTTGCCAGGAGCGCGGCGACAGGCGATGTCTGGTTGATGATGACCGGGATGGCGTAAAGGTAGAGCTCGACGATTTTTAAGAAATCGGGATGGTTGCGCAGGATTTCCTGCAGGCTCCCGAAGATGTCGATAATGATGAACAGGAAGATGAAGACGACGAGACAGAAAAAGAAACTTCTGAGGAACGATCGAAAGAGGTAACGGTCTAAGATAAGCATGTTTTAAAAAGCATCCCCGACCCCAGGATCCCGAAGATGATGTTTGGCATGTTCATGGCAAGGACCGGGTTCATTTGTCCCTCGGAACTTATCGTTTCGAATCCGATCAAGAGGAGGTAATAGAAAGCCATGATCAAAAAGGCGAAGCCGAAATTCAGGGATTTCTCCCTGCGGCGCGTGATCATGGCGAACGGCGCGCCGAGAATGATGAAGATGACGCACGAGAAGGCGAGCGTGCTGCGTTTATATATCTCCGTCAGGAGGGGGGCGGTGTTGATGCCGGTGGTCTTGAACATGTCGATCTCGCGGCGGAGTTCCGCCAACGTCATATCCTTGGCTTTCTTTTTGACTTCTTTCATGGTTTGTTTTTTGAAGTCGATGTTCATGAAGTAGGTCTTGAAATTAAGTTTATAGAAATTTTCAGGGTCGCTGGGATTGATTTCGTCGGATGTGCCGTCGATCAGCTTGAGTTTCAGCAGTTGTTTTTCCGGCAGGACGATGAATTCTCCCTTTTTGGCGATGATCGTGCGCGGGGGTTTATCGGGTCCCTGGGGTTCGTAGATACGGATATTTGAAAATTTGTTACCGTCGATGCGGTAGATGAAGATCACGAATTTTTCAAAAGCCGTGATGAACGTACCCGCCTCCAGCGCGGCCAGGGGGTTTTTGGAACCGATTTCGACCAGCGTCTCGCGCGACTTGTGGTGGGAGACCGGGATGATTTCATTATTGAGGATGACCGCAAACAGGCTCATGGTTAATCCGACGATGATGATGGGCGAGAGGATCTTGAAGAGGCTGATGCCGCTGGAGCGGATCGCGATCAGTTCATTGTCGCCCGAAAGCCTGCCGATGGAAAGAAGCACGGCAGTCAAGGTCGAGACCGGCAGGATGAAACTGAAGAGAAAGGGGATCATGTAGAAGAAGAGTTTCCCGGCCGAAAAAAGCGAGATGCCTTTGGAGATGATCAGGTCTGCGAGCTTGATCATGTTGCCCATGATCATGACGAATGTCAGGATGAAAAGAGACAAAAAGAAGGCGCTGAAGAATTCCTTGAGGATGTAATTTCTTAAGATCCGCATGGTTATCCTTTGGCAAAAGACAAGACACAGACCTTGCGGCAGGAGGCCTCTCGGGACAGAAGCCGGGATGCCCGGCGCACCGTGGCTGTCGTCGTGACGATGTCGTCGACCAGGAGGACACGGTTGCGCGCGATCAAGGGTTTGTATCTTGTGTCCAGGCAGAAGGCATTGTCCAGGACATTCCTGCGTTCGGATCTCTTCACGCCGGCCAGGGCCCGTGTGTTTTTTGTCCTTTTAAGCGCGGGGATGACGGGGAGGCCGGGATCGCGGGCCAGGGTTGATGCGATAAGCGCTGCCTGATTGAATTCTCTTTCCCTGCGGCGCGACGGATGGAGGGGCACGGGAACCAGGACGTCAAATTGTTCAAGCCAGCCGGCAGGAAGCACGCGTGTCATCAGGGCCGCGATAGTCCGGGCAAGATAGGGACGGCCGTCGTATTTAAACCTGTGGATCAGGAGCCTGACCGGCCCGTCATAGGCGTAACAGGCCAGGAGGCGTTGATAATCCGGCTGATCGTTGCGGCATCCGCGGCAAAGGAGTTCTTCGATTTCCCGGTCTTGGGTCAGGGCCGCGCCGCAATAGCGGCAGGAGACGACGTGGCAGCGCTTCATCGCGGAAAAACAATCCTGGCAAAGATGGTCGTCAAACCGGGCCGTCAGGCCGCCAAGGAGCCGCGAGCAAATGTGGCAGTTTTTCGGAAAAAAGAGATCGAAAAAAGCGTTAAGATAACCTTTAAACATGGAAGATATCGTAACATCCTAATAGGTAAAAGTCAATCAACCCTTCGCCCTCGGACCGGGAACGCTTAACGCCAGTTGACATTCCCGGCCTTTGCCAGTACAATAAACGCCTATGGAGACAACGGAAAATCTTAAAAACCAGCTCTTTGCGTTGATCAAAGAGAAGGCCTATCACGAGGGCGAGATCAAGCTCGCCAGCGGGAAGACCAGCCATTATTATATCGATGCACGCGCCGTAACTTTAAGCGCCAAAGGGGCTTATCTTGTCGGCTGTCTTGTTTTCGATATGGTTTCAATGTCTCAGGTAGACGCTGTGGGCGGCCCCACATTGGGAGCCGACCCTATTGTAGGCGCCCTGGCGGCGGTCAGTTTTCAGAATAATCATCCCATGGATACCTTCCTGATCCGTAAAAACCCCAAGAGCCACGGACGGATGCTTCAGGTCGAAGGCCCCGAACTCCAGGCTGAAGATGAGGTTGTGCTCGTTGATGATGTGGCGACGACCGGCGGTTCTCTCGTCGATGCCATTGAGGTCTTGAAGAAAATGAATATTTCAGCCCGAAAGGCTATTGTGATCGTGGACCGGGAAGAGGGAGCCAAAGAGAATCTGGCCAAGCTCGGCTGCGAGGTGTTGTCTATCTTCAAGGCTTCTGAATTCTTTTCCGCAAAATACAGACCGCTTAAAGCGGTCTGAAAGCCCACCGTTTTCCCATACGTTATTGAAACAAAGAATCTTTGCCCGATGGTGATCATAGGGGGCGGCCCGGCGGGAATCATGGCTGCGTTGCGTGCGGCGGAGCTTCAGGTTCCTAGCGTTGTCCTTGTCGAAAGGAACGCCAGCCTGGCCCGTAAGCTCGGTTTGACCGGCAAGGGGCGCTGTAATGTGACCAACGATGCGCCGGTCGAGGAGTTTTGCCTGCGTTTCGGCAAGAACGGTGTTTTCTTAAGGGGGGTTTTCAGCCGTTTTTTTTCAGGGGACCTTGCCGTGTTCTTCGAAGACCGCGGCTTAAAACTCAAGACGGAACGCCAAGGCCGTGTTTTTCCCGAGACGGACTCATCGTCGAGTATTGTTTCTCTTTTGTCTTCGGAATTAAAAAAAATGAAGGTGGATGTCCGGCTCAGGCACTGCGTCGGAAAGATAAAAATTGAACCGGACAGGAAGATCGTTTTTTTTGAAGGCGCTGAACCCATCGCCACCGAACGCTTGATCATAGCCGTCGGGGGCTCCTCGTTCCCCGTGACCGGGTCTGCCGGAGACGGGTTTGCCTGGGCCCGGCAGATCGGCCATACGGTCGTGCCCTTAAGGGCGGGGCTTGTCCCGTTGGAAACGAAAGAGACGTTTGTGAAGGACGTGCAGGGCCTGGCGCTCAAGAATGTCCGGCTGACGTTTTCTCAGGGCAGGCACAGGATTGAAACGCCCATCGGAGAAATGCTTTTTACGCATTTCGGCATCTCAGGGCCCCTTGTGTTGGATGTGAGCGCCGCCGTCGCCGATCTATTGGACCAGGGCGGCGTTCAGGTTTCCATTGACCTTAAGGTCGGGCTGTCGTCCCAGGAACTTGACAAAAAATTCCAGGATGAATTGCCCGCGGCCGGGAGCGCCAAACTGGGAAATTATTTTAAAAGTCTTTTGCCCGGGCGGTTGATCGATATTTTTTTGCGTGCGGCGCAGGTGGATCCTGAAAAAAAGTGTCACCAAATTACGGCCATGGAACGCCGGCATTTGGTCGTAACCCTCAAGGCGTTTCGTGCGGCCGTTAAAAGGACGAGGCCGCTGAGCGAGGGCATGGTGACGTGTGGCGGCGTGTCGCTCAAAGAGATCAACCCCAAGACCATGGAATCCCGGATCGTGCCCGGGGTTTATTTCTGCGGCGAAGTTCTCGATTTGGCGGCGTCGAGCGGCGGCTACAATTTGCAGGCGGCGTTTTCGACGGGTTATGTGGCCGGCGAGAGCGCGGCACTGAGTTTAGAGGCGAAATAGAGAGAGGCAACGCTAGATCTTTTTACGCTCAACTGGTACTCGCCGCGTCATGGGGCAAAATGGAGGGAGCCCTCCGATTTGCAAAAGTGTTAAAAACCGCGGCTGCGTTCCAATGTCCGGTGACCGCCTTCCTGCGGCAAGGCAGGGCGACGGGTGACTTCGTTATGATTATACTGGCTTCAAAATCCAAAGCCCGGCAGAAACTTCTTCGAAACCTTGGCGTAAAGTTCAAGGCAGTGCCTGCGCGCGTTAAAGAACACGAGGGAGGCTCAAGGGATCCGCGCGCGACGGCGGCGTCCAACGCCCTCATGAAAGCGCGTGCCGTGGCGGGGCGCTTTAAAAAAGGCATTATTATCGGTTGCGACACGCTTGTTGAACAGGAAGGCAGGATTTTTGGTAAGCCCGGTTCATTCAAAGAGGCCCGGCAGATGCTCAAGAGGCTTTCCAGTAAACCTCATACCCTTTATACCGGCATCGCCGTCATCGACGCAGCGACGCGTCAGGAGGCGGTCGAGGTTGAAAAGACGCGTATAGAGATGGAGCCCCTGGGGGACGGGGAGATCACGCGGTATTTCCAGAGGGTTTCTCCCCTGGATAAGGCAGGGGGGTTTGATATCCAGGGGTTGGGCGGGTCGTTTATCCGCCGTATTCACGGGTGCTATTTTAATGTGGTCGGCCTGCCGCTTGCCCGGCTGCGCGTCATGCTGAAAAAATTCGGCGTTACCCTTTTTGTTTTTTTATGCGGTTTCATTTTTAACGGGTGCACGACGGAATATAATCTGGCCACGCGCAAGCAGGATACGATGATGTATTCTACGGCCAAAGAAGTGGCGATCGGCGATTCCCTGGCCGTGCAGGTCGAGAAGAATTATACGGTGGTGCATGATCCTCGGATGAATGAGCGGCTGGATCGTATCGGCGAGAAGATCGTCAAGGTCAGCGACCGCCACGAACTTTCCTATCGTTTTCGTATTATCGAGGACCCCAAGGATAAAGACCTGGTTAACGCGGTCTCCTTGCCCGGAGGTTATATTTATGTTTTTCAGAATCTGATGAAAGTCGCCGATACGGACGACGAATTAGCGGCTGTTGTGGCGCATGAAGTCGCCCACGTTGTGGCGCGTCACAGCGTCAAACGCCTCCAGGCGATCTGGGGGTATAATATCCTGACGATCCTTGCCGGGGCGACGCAAAATGCGGAGGTGGCGCAAGGGGTCCAGTTGGCGTACGTATCTCTGCTTTCGGGTTATTCCCAGGAGGATGAGCTTGTGGCGGACCGGATGGGCGCTATTTATGCCAAAAGGGCCGGATATGATCCCCGGGGGATGGTCAAATTTTTAGAGAAGTTGAGGAAGAGGCAGAAGAAGGAGAAGCCCCAGCCGCTTTCTTACTTTCGGACACATCCTTATTACGGCCAGAGGGTCCGGGCGACAAAAGAAGCCATCGGCGAAAATATCGATTTCGACGATTTTATCGATACGCTTTGACAGTTTCGAGTTGCGAGGTAACGCGGGTGGCGCGTTGAAAGTGATTTTGCGTGTTGTAAATTTTCACGGAGGCCAGGAAAGTACCGGAGAAGAAAAATGCCGGGAGAGGGAGTTGAACCCTCAAGCCCTTACGAGCGTAGCGCCCTGAACGCTATGTGTTTGCCAATTTCACCATCCCGGCGGTTAAAAAAGTATAGCCTTTTGCGCTGCGCCTGTCAAATTTTTTATAATAAGATGAGCTTTTCCTTTTATCTTGACGCCCAAGGTGATTTTCCCTATAATTGAACGACAGGTTTTCAGATTTTGCGTTTCTTTTATGCTTTTGCTTGAGACCTGAGACATTGAGACGTTGAAACCTGCGGGGGGGGGTGACAAGTGACCGCCTTCCTGCGGCAAATTAGTTGTATGGGCGTCTTGATGGCTTGTCGGCTTTATATGTGACCTTGTGACTTGCATCTCGGGACTTTTATTCGCCCGGATAGTTCCCCGCCGTAGGCGGGTCCGCCTTCGGCGGAAGTCGGTCCGCTGATGGAATGGTTTGATAGATTGGTCTGTTGTTGATAAGCTTCGCCCAGATAGCTCAGTCGGTAGAGCGATGGACTGAAAATCCATGCGTCGGGGGTTCAATTCCCTCTCTGGGCATTTTTATTGCAGAGCCATCGAGAATCGAAAATCGAGATGAGATAATAAGGAAGTTTTTCTCGATTGCGGTCTATTTTCGATTGTCGATTTTCGTTTTTCCTTTTCTTTTTTTGAACCCCTGCCCATCGGAAAATGCCTGAAAAACCTGAAAAGATTGCAGAGATCGAAGAGCATATCAAGGATATCCAGGAGATCTCCATTGCCATCGATTCCTGGGATGATGTGTTTTCAGATTTCGACCCCAGCCCCATCGACCGCCGGATCCTCTCCGAAGATTTTCTTTCGGAGTTGAAGAAGAGGTATCGTGAAACGCAAAGAGGCGATTTTGTCATCACGATCTATGCGCCGGCGTCTCTGAAGGATGAAACGACCGAGAAGCTGGTTAACAAGCGGCTCAAGCAGTATTTCAAGTTCCGGCATCTATCTCTCCAGAAGGAGATCGCGACAGCGGTCCGCCGGGGGACGCTCTTCGTGCTTGGCGGCGTTGCTTCCTTGTCGTCCTTGACGATGCTGACGTATTTTCATATGCTTGATAAGCTGACCTTAGAGCTGATCGCGATCATCTTCATGCCCTTAGGCTGGTTCGGGATATGGGAAGGGTTCTCGCGCATTATTGAACCGGCTCCGTTTGCCAAGTTGGACGAGGAGCTTTTCAGTAAATTGTCCAAGGCCTCTTTTAAATTTAAATACGCCGTTTCCCCGGAGGATGCTTCTTTTGCGGCATCCGCCAGGCAGGAATCTAAACAGGAGACGAAACAGGAATCCAAGCGCGAAGCTAAAGAGGATAGAGAAGCGCCATGAAACATTTTTTACCTGATCGAAGAGGACATTACGGTATTTTCGGCGGGCAATATATGCCGGAGACGCTCATGGCCCCCTTGCGGGAGCTTGAGGTTGTTTATCGCCGCGCGCAAAAAGATCCTTTATTTAAAAAAGAGTTGGAAGGCTGCCTCGCCTCATACGCGGGTCGTCCGACGCCGCTCTATTTCTGCCGGCGTTTGAGTTCCTGCCTCGGGCGGGGAAGGATTTATCTTAAGCGTGAAGATCTCCTGCATACCGGGTCGCACAAGATCAATAACGCGCTTGGCCAGGCCCTTCTGGCCCGCCGTATGGGCAAGAAGCGGATCGTCGCCGAGACCGGGGCGGGCCAGCATGGGGTCGCGACGGCGACGGTGTGCGCGCTCTTCGGGCTCGAGTGCCATGTGTATATGGGGACCGAGGACATGGAGCGCCAGGCCTTGAACGTCTATCGCATGAAGCTTTTGGGCGCCCGCGTCGTGCCGGTGACCAGCGGGTCCAAGACCCTCAAAGACGCCATGTCTGAGGCTATCCGCGACTGGGTGACGAACGTCAAGACGACATATTATCTTTTGGGTTCCGTGGGCGGGCCGCATCCTTATCCGGAAATGGTCCGTGATTTCCAGACTGTCATCGGGAAGGAAGCCAGGCAGCAGATTTTGAAGATCGAAGGCCGCCTGCCGAAATACCTCGTGGCCTGCGTCGGCGGCGGCAGCAATTCCATCGGGCTTTTCCATCGTTTTTTCCATGACAAGGCCGTGAGGTTCATAGGGGTAGAGGCTGCGGGTTTCGGTTTGAAGACGGGGCATCACGCGGCGACCCTTGTCGCCGGCCGGATCGGTGTCCTGCATGGGGCAAAAAGTTTTCTCCTTCAGGATAAAGACGGCCAGGTCAAGATAGCGCATTCGGTCGCCGCAGGGCTGGATTATCCCGGCGTGGGGCCGGAGCACGCTTATTACCGGCAGAGCGGCCGGGCGCAATACACGGCGGTTACAGACCGGGAGGCCATTGAGGCCTTCCAGCTTTTGTCGAGAACGGAAGGGATCATTCCGGCGCTTGAGTCTTCGCATGCGCTGGCCTATTTGCCGAAGCTGGTAAAAAAAATAAAGAAAAACGATATTGTGATCGTCTGTCTTTCGGGGCGCGGCGACAAGGACGCCAATACACTGCAGGCGTTGTGATAAAATAACCAATAACCCTGCCTGCGGCAGGCAGGTATTTTGGTGCTTGGTGATTTGAAAACATAGGGAATGATACAGGGCCATGAATCGCATTGATGCGACGTTCAGAAAACTGAAAAAAAGAGGCCGGCGGGCGTTGATCCCGTTCGTAACG
>JAQUOM010000016.1 GCA_028717105.1 Candidatus Omnitrophota bacterium | reverse complement strand
CTTCACCAAACAGCTTCGTATTATAATTCAGGTCGATACCTTCCGCCCATCCCTTCTCCTGATACCAGTCGAAATGCAAGACGCCCCTGGCATTCGGGTTGAGATAATATCTCCAGGAACCAAAAAGCTCCATCCCGTAATTCTTTCGATGGCCCGGCGTGATCATGAACCGCGGCCGCTTGTCGGTCAAACGATGGGAATAAGCCGGCAAGTACATCACGGGAATATCCAAAAGAGAAACCGTGACCCCTTTGGCGCGCAGGATTTTTCCCGGTTCCGTCGTGACTTCCCTGCAGGCGAGGGCATAGTGGGGATGCGGAAGGTCGCAGGTGCTGATCACACTTTTTTTAAGAACGATCTCTTCGAGGCCCTTTCTCTCCATAACTTCGGCGCCTCCGAAATAAGGCGCCATGCGAACGTGGGGATTAATGATCGTCCCCGTCTGATCGCCGAAATCAAAAACGATCATCTCTCCCTGCATCTCTTCCGAGCCGCGCCGGAATGTCACGTTGCCTTCCGCGATGATCAGTTTCTCGTCCATGAAAACCTGCATCTTGTCTGCGGTCATGCGCAAGTCCTGCCCGAGGATCTCCACGTTCCCCTCAGCGACGATCTCGCGACCGTCCTCCCGGAATTCAACGACGTCCCCGTTCACCGTCACCGGCTGTTTCCCCGTTGCCCCGAATCCCGCGGGAACAAAACAAAAAACGACGAGGACCAGCACGACGCAGACCGTTGCGCGCATACGCATCATTTCTGTCCCAGCTTTTCTTTGGCCAAAAGGGCCGCCCCAAGAAGTCCGGCATCGTTTCCAAGGGCTGCCGCCGTGATCTTGACTTTTGCTTTCAGGTGACGCATCGCATATTTTTTGACATAGGCCCTCAAGGGCGTCAGAAGCGCCGGACCCGCCTGGGCGACGCCGCCTCCGATCACGACCACCTCCGGCCCTAACACGTTCATCAACCCGCCGATCGCCAGCGCCAGGTGAAGCGCCACATCTTTCCAGACCTTGCCTGCTCTCCTGTCGCCTGAACGGGCCATGCGGCTCATATCTTCCAATCGGACATCTCTTCCGAAGACCTTCCTGGCGCGCGCGGCGATCGCCTGATTGCCGACATACCTCTCCAGACATCCCGTTCCTCCGCATTCACAAACAGGGCCATGGGCGTCAAGAGGCATATGCCCTACTTCGCCCCCTAAGAAAAAAGGGCCGCGATAGATCTCGCGGTCCAGGATCAATCCACCCCCCACCCCGGTCCCAAGGGTCAAACAAAGCGCAAAAGACGCCCCCTTGGCAGCGCCAATCCTCGATTCGGCCAGCGCCATACAATTGGCATCGTTCTCGATAAAAACGGGAAAAGGCACCCGCCCTTTCAAAAACCGGACGAGAGAAAAATGGCTCCATCCGCGAATATTCGTCAAACTCAAAATAATGCCTCGTTGAGCATCAACCGGGCCCGGCAAGCCGATCCCCATGCCCCTGACGCTCCGCAAAGGGATGCGTGCCTCAAGCGCCAGCCTCAGGACGGCACGATAAAGCGTTTCGGCAAAATAAGCCTTATTGTTAAAACCGGCCGATGAGACCTGAATCCGGCTCAAAATCTTCCCAGCGGCATCCACAAGGGCAGCCTTCGTAAACGTTCCACCGACGTCCACCCCGAAATAATATGCTTTTTTCATAGAATCATATAGTAAAAACGATCTTACAGGCAATTAAGCTGTTATTTTAACTGAACTTATGGAAACTTGCAAGGATTTGTGTTAAAAACCCAGGAGGAATAAAAAGATGACGAAAAGATTGTTAAGCATGTGGAAGCTTAAGGGGGCCACGAGGGCCTCTGTCTTTTCGTAGAGATATGCCAGCACCAATCCGACCAGGAAAACGTAGAAAAACAGGAAAAAATAACCGTGCATCAACGCAAAGATAAAACTGCTCAGGACAATGGCATAAAGCATATTCATGCGACGGCGCAGGGCCCGATACAGGCACCCCCTGAAAAAGATCTCTTCAAGAAAAGGCCCCAGGAGAAAAACGATCAAAAAACCGGACAACCCGACCTGGCGTTTCTGTGCCGTAACATTCTCTATTTCCGTGGCCGCAAAAAACAAGTTCACAGACTCCAGGGCATGGCCGCCGAACACGATATCCCAGACCTTGGCCGCCAGGACAACCAGGATGATCCCGGACAAGAAAACAAGGATAAATCGCAGGTATGTCTTCACGCCCAGCGATATATCCCTGAGCAGATGCTCTCTATTGACAAAATAAGCCAGGAGACTGATGCGATACTTATTAAAAATCTTGATTTTGACGGCAGCCAAAAGAACGCCGTAAAAAAGAAGGACAGTCAGAAAATCCGAGTTTTGACGGACAAAATGAAGATAAATCCCCGGGGCCTGCCGGGAATGACCCGTCACAAAAGCCGCAAGAAAATAGAGCGCCGCTCCCCAAAAACTGATCACGAAATAGAGCGCCACCGCATAAACGAAGACGACAAACACATCTTTGATGGTCCAAGGACAATGATTCATCCCGTCAGGCCTCCGGCATGTCCGGCTTCCCTGCAAATGAAACGCCGCAGGTCGCGGCATATAACTCTCATAAAAACACCTCGGCGCAAGGCTAACGGGATTCCTGGAAGGCACCGAAGACAACGACGCGGTTTTTCCCCTGTTTTTTTGCCTGATAGAGAGCCCAATCCGCTTTACCGATGAGGTCCTCCAGCTTTTCTGCGTCCTGCGGGAAGGCGGCCAGACCGATCGAAACCGTCGCCTTGAGATGTTCATCGTAGGCGTGAACCACGGTTTCCGCGATGCTGCGGCGAATACGCTCGGCGATCGAGAGCGCGCTCTCCTTGTTTGTCCGGGGAGCAAAAACCATGAATTCTTCCCCGCCGAACCGCGCCAACATATCGATCTCGCGGACATTGTCCCTGATGTGACGGCTGATCTCCGTTAAAACCATATCGCCGACCAAATGGCCGTAACGGTCGTTACACTCCTTAAAATCATCCGCATCGATCATAAAGAAAGACAAAGGCGTCCCCTGCGCGCGTGAACGCTTCAACTCTTCTTCGAGGCGTTCCATGGCATAACGGCGGGTGTAAAGGCCGGTCAGGCTGTCGGTGATCGCCAGCTCCTGCGTCATCCGGTAAAGCTTGGAACGCTTGAGGCCCAGCGCAAAATGCCTGGCCAGGATCCCCAAATAAGGACGGTCCTCGCCGGAGACGCCGCGGACAAGAAGATGCCCGAAATGCATATCCTGGACTGCCAGAGGCAGCAAAAGATCTTCGGCCTGGATAGATGCCTGCGGCTGTTGCGCCTCTTCGGCGCTTACAAAACGGCACTCCTCATAATTAATCAACTTTTTAAGATCGTCCTTGAAACGTTCCAGGAGCTTGCTCTCATCCAGGGTCGCGCAGATATCACGGGCCGCCTCATACATTTTTAAGGTCCGGGACAAAACTGTGCTCAAGGCAAGGATCTCTTTTTCGATATCCCTCTTGGACGTCAATGTCTGCTGTAAAGAAGCTGCCAGGGACGCCAGGTCCGATTCCTTCTGGGCACGGTCCCGGGACATGATCTTCGTAAGACATGCCCAGGCGCATGCGGCCAAAACCGGAAAAAGAAAAAGGGCTAAGACGGGCATACCTTGTCCCTCCCTGCGCGTTTTGCTTTTAACAATGCCTCATCAGCGGCTTGGATCAGGCCTCTTTCATCGTCAACGTCGTCGGGAAAAGTCGCCACGCCCGCCGAGATACGGACCGCGATCTTTTCCCGCCGCAGGCTCACGTCTTTCTCGCTGAGCGATCGCCGAAACCCATCTGCAAGGCGCGCCGCCTCTTTCTTGAGCACTCCCGGCAGGATCACGCCGAACTCTTCTCCGCCGTAACGAAACACAAGCTGGCCAGGAAAATTAAACGAACTGTGGAGCCATTGGGCTATTTTTTTTAAGACCGCATCGCCCGCCATGTGGCCGTATGTATCGTTGATGGTTTTAAAATGATCGATATCGACCATGACAAAGGAAACGCAGGACGACCCGTGCCGGGCGCGAAGGAATTCTTCTTTGAGCCTGTCGATCGCATAACGTCTCAAATAAATCCCCGTCAACCCGTCGGTGATGGACAGGTTCTGCATTTGGGCGAAATACACGGCATTCTCGATGGCGAGCCTTGCGATATCGCCGATGACGGAAAGCAAACGCAGGTCATCCGAGGAGTATTCGTGCGGCGCGGCGGCATCGATCCTCAATATCCCCAGGGTCCGGGACTCCGTCGTCTCTAAGGGTATGGCCATCAATGATTCCACGGGGCGGCGGATCTCATCCTTGATCCGTTCCGGGTCAAAACGGAAATCGCTCGCGGCCGACTCGATAAGAAGCGGCTGGTTATGGCGCAACACCCACATATCGAAGATATCTCCGGCCTTTTCCCGGATGCGGATCGCTGCATCCTCCTTTTTAATGGCCCGCAACTCCAATTTGTGGCTGGCGGGATTGACCAAATAGAGAAGGACATTGCCGCGCGCATCAAAAAGTTCGAAGAGCTCGCCGGCAATGAGGTCGCAAATGCGGTCCAGAGAAACTTCATTGTTCAGGCCCTGGGTGAATTTTTCCAGGCGTTCGTAACTCTTGATCTTCTTCCCCAGCGAAACACGCAAGCCCTGGAGCCGGATGATCTCCTGCTCGGTGATATTAAAAGCTTCCAGGACTTCTTCTTTTTTTAAATTCAGGCGTGTCAGGAAGGAACGTCCATTCTGGAAATAGAACAGCAAACCGAAAGACAAGACAAGATAGGCGCCAACCAGCAGAACAAAATATCGCGCAAAACCCGTTAATAAAAAGAAGAACATCAGGCCGAGGGCGGCGAGGAGGGAAATAAAGACGAAGATCAAGAAAGACTTGCCGAATTTAAACAATGGTCTTTTCTGTGTCTGCGTTAAAGAAATGGACCTTGCTCATGTCGAAAACAAGATCCATATCGGCATTGACCGCAGGCCTGTCATGGGCCCCGACACGAGCGATGAAATTATGTTTGCCCGTGTTGAGATAAAGATAGACTTCGGAACCCATGGGCTCAACCACCTCGCAGATGACGCGCACGACGTTCTCTGCGGGGGCTTCGGACACAAAAAGCTTATCATAGACGTCTTCGGCGCGAATACCGAAAATGACATCGCGGCCGATAGAAGGCGCGAGGCTCGATTCCATCTCCTTGACGATCCGGACGCGGAAATTGCCTTCATCAAAATAGAGGCGCCCCTCTGCCTTGACGACCCTGCCGGTCATAAAATTCATGGGCGGCGAGCCGATAAAACTGGCGACAAATTTATTGACGGGCTTATCATAGATCGTGATGGGGTCGGCGATCTGCTGAACGACGCCGTCCTTCATGACGGCAATCCTGTCCCCCATGGTCATAGCCTCCGTCTGGTCATGGGTCACATAGATCATGGTCGTCTGCAAACGAATATGCAGCTTGTGGATCTCCGTACGCATCTGGACACGCAGCTTGGCGTCCAGGTTGCTTAAGGGTTCATCGAAAAGAAAAACAGTCGGCTTACGAACGATGGCGCGCCCTACAGCCACCCGCTGGCGCTCTCCGCCGGACAACTCCCTGGGCTTGCGTTCCAGGTAATGTTTGATCCCCAGGATCTCCGCCGCCTCATTCACGCGGCGCACGATCTCTGACTTGGGATACTTCCTGAGCATCAGGCCGAAGGCCATATTTTCGAAAACCGTCATATGGGGATAAAGCGCGTAATTCTGGAAAACCATGGCAATATCACGGTCTTTGGCGGGAATATCGTTGACAAGCCGGTCAGCGATATAAATCTGTCCTTCAGAAACTTCCTCGAGGCCTGCGATCATCCGCAGGGTCGTTGACTTTCCGCAACCCGACGGCCCGACAAGGACGAGAAACTCCTTGTTTTCGATCCCCAAATTAATGCGGTCGACGGCGCGCGCGTTTCCAGCGTAGATCTTACTGACGTTTCTCAGGCTGACTTGGGCCATAGTCCCTATCGCGAGTTAATGAGTTAACGAGTTGCGGGTTAACGAGTTAAATGCCTGCGCATGCATGCGTCAACTTTTAAAAAGCACGGAATTTTAAAATGTTAACACAAAGGCCTTTGTGATGTCAACTACAATAATCGATGAGCTGGTGAAGCGTCTCTTTGAGGTTTTTGCGGTGGACGATCATATCCAGGAGCCCCCGCTCCAGCATGAATTCGGAACGCTGAAACCCCGGCGGCAGTTTCTGCCTTGTCGTCTGTTCGATCACGCGGGGGCCCGCAAAACCGATCAGGGCTTTTGGCTCAGCCAGGATAATGTCCCCCAATCCCGCAAACGACGCCATGACCCCTCCCATCGTCGGATTGGTCAAGACGGAAAGATATAACAGTCCCGCCTCGTGATGGCGCCTCAGGGCCGCGGATGTCTTGGCCATCTGCATCAGGCTGAAAATCCCCTCGTACATCCTGGCGCCGCCGCCCGAACCGGAAACAATGATCAGGGGCAGGCGTTTCTCGATGGAAGACTCGATCGCCCGCGTGATTTTTTCCCCGACGACAGCGCCCATGGACCCCATGATAAAGCGCGAATCGGTAATGGCGACGACGGCTCTTTTTCCAAAAATCTCCCCCTCGCCCGTCATCACGGCTTCCTTCAAAGACGTTGCCTTCTGGTCCTCGGTCATCTTCTGCTTGTAGGACTTGATGCCGCGGAATTCCAGGGGGTCCGTACTTTCCATGTCCCGGTCGAATTCCTTGAACGAATCCGCATCCACGATCATCTCCAACCTCTCCGGGGCCGTCATCGTAAAATGATAGTGACACTTCGGGCAAACCTTAAGATTTTCCTCCAGCGTCTTTTTGTAAATCGGCTCCCCGCACTCCTGGCACTTTGTCCACAGCCCTTCGGGGATCTCTCTTTTGCGGATCTTGACGACCGTATATTTCGGTTTGCTGAAAAGAGCCATGGTTTAAAATTTGTTGATCACCAGTCCGCTGAGGAGCTTCGGATAAAAATACGTCGATTTCTGCGGCATGACATGACCGCCCAGGGCAAGGACGCGGATCTGTTCCATTTTGGTCGGATTGAGAACAAAAACGGCGCTGAAAGCGCCGCTGTCAACCTGAGAAACCGCACGCGGCAGATCAATCTCATAGGCGATGTCTTCCAGGGCGATCTTGCAAAGATGGTCGAAGATAACTTTATGCAGGATAACCACATCGAGATTCTTGTACTCTTTAGGGCCTTCCTGGATGATCCGGTTGCAGGCGCGTTTTTCAGAAAGCTTGAGAAGATAAAACTTGTGGTCCTTGTAAAGGCCGAAAACGCCGATCTCTTCACAACGCTCCTTCATGGCGGACAAGAGATCTTCCCTAGACGGCATTTCCTTAACATCAAAGCAGGACGAGAAGGCATCTATCGCAAAGACGGCGTTTTTAATCAACCTGTGTGTCGGTAAAATACAAAGCCCCCGGTCTTCCAGGGGCGTCAGGTAACTCAGGATATAATTATAAGCATCTTTGAAGTTGGCGGGGTCTTCTCTGCGTTTGAAGTCCCGGAACATTCTGGCCACCTCGTAACGATGATGGCCGTCGGCGATAAACAGTTCTTTTCCGTCCAGCAGCCCCTTGATCTTACCGATAAGGGGCTCATCCGAAACGCGCCAGATCCTATGCCCCTGCCCCTCATCATCCGTCAAATCGAAAAGAGGCGTTTCCGAAGCCACGTGTTTCTCAAACAGGTTTTTCAGCTCGGCCTTAGGATCGGAGAAAACCGTAAAAACGGGACTAAGATTTGCCTCCACTCTCTTCAAGAGTTTAAGCCGGTCTTCCTTGGGAGCGGTGTGGGTGTGTTCGTGGGGATAAACAGAACGATCCTGGCCGTCCTCGTCCAACCGCATCAGGGCCATCATGCCCAGGCGGCTCATCTTGCGGCCCTCAACGGAAAACGCCTGTTCGTAAAAATAAAAGCTGCGCTCGCCGTCCTGCACAAGAATATCACGCCGCAGCCACTCCTCGAGATAAGCGGCGGCGCGGCTATACTTGTTCTCTTTATCGCTGTCAGCGGCGAAATCCTTGCCCAGGATCAGACGGATGATATTATAGGTGTGCTTTTGGTAGCAGGCTTCCTGTTTTTGAACATCAATGATGTCGTAAGGAGGACATACCACTTGCGCAACATCCTCCACAACAAGAGTATTATAGTGCAGGCCCGCAAAGGGTTCTATTTTGGCCATGGATAGAAAACGCCTCCTATCACCCCGCCCAGCACATCCATCGCGCCATCCAACACGTCAGGGCTGCGTCCGGGGACAAAAAACTGGTGGAGTTCATCGGTTAAAGCATATAACATTACCACAAATGCCACGGTAAGTAAAGTGTGAATTCTGCTGCGGTTCCATGAAGACCGGAAGGCCCACATCAAGAGAAGACCCAGAGGAAAATATTCGAGGAAATGGCACAACTTATCAAAGCCGGAGAAAGTCTCGGGCAGGTCTCTGCCCGAAAAAGAAGACGCCAGGAAGATCAAGAGGGCGTAAAGGCCCGTGAAAATCCAGGGCAGGGCCGGCCGAGGCCGATTCATTCTTTTGCGCTTCCCGGGCAAGACGAACAGCCGGGCTTACTTCCAGCCGATGGGCAGGACGCCGGCGCCCCTTTACGGTAATCCGTGGCGTAAAACCCCGACCCCTTAAAAATGATACCGGAGCCTGAGCTGATCAGGCGCACGACTTTTCTTTTACCGCATTCCGGGCAAACTTTGATAGCCTCGGCCGTGATGGATTGAGATTTCTCGAAACGATGGCCGCAGGACTTGCATTCATACTCATACGTAGGCATGACGAAACTCCCTCTTGGTCGGGTCCTTCTTAATTTAAATCTATGTTTCTCAACCGCGCGAACTCTTCCATAAGCTTCTTCTGCGCGGCATTCAGTCCTTGGGGAATATCGACGATGATGCGCACCAGCTCATCGCCTTTCTGTCTTGACCTCAAATCGGGTACGCCCTTATCGCGGACACGAAAAACCTTGCCCGACGGCGTTCCGGCGGGAATCTTCATCTTCACGTTCCCGTAAAGGGTCGGCACCTCCACTTCGGCGCCAAGGACCGCCTGGGCCACATCGATGTGGACCTCACACAAAAGATCATGGTCCTGGCGCTCATAAAGGTGGTGCTTTTTGACCCGAATAACGACAAACAGGTCTCCGGAACCGCCTTCTCCCTCTTCGCCTTCGCCGCGGACCCGCAGCTGAGACCCTGTATCCACCCCTGCCGGGATCTTGACGGAGATCTTGCGCGGCACTTTCAGGCGTCCCTGGCCGGCGCATTCCGGACATGGCGTCGTAATAATCCGCCCTTCGCCGCCGCACTTGGAACACGTCTGCGTCAAATGAAAGAACCCCTGAGAGACAGTCACTTGGCCTGCGCCGCGACAATAAGAACATATTGTCTTTTTGCTGCCTGGCTTGGCACCGGTCCCTTTGCAAACCGAACAAAACTCATATCGGCTGATCTGAAATGTCTTTTCCGTTCCAAAAACAGCTTCTTCCAGGGTGATTTCCAGCTGAATTTGAAGATCGCGGCCATGCCGGGACCTGCGGCCGGAACCGCCGCCTCCAAAAATATCATGGCCAAAGAGCTCTTCGAAAACATTCCCGGAATCGCCGCCAAAATGAATACCTCCGCCGCCGCCGCGGCCGCCGAAAATCTCCTCAAAGATGCTGGAAAAATCAGCGCCGCGAAAGATATCTTCCGTCGAATAACGCTGGTCGATGCCGGCATGCCCGTATTGATCGTAGAGGCGCCGTTTGTTCTCATCCGAAAGAACGGCATAGGCCTCGGATATCTCTTTGAACCTCTCTTCGGCCTCTTTTTTTTGATCGGCCGCAACGCGATCCGGATGATGCTTCATGGCCATCATCCGGTACGCTTTCTTGATCTCATCGATCGTCGCCGACCTGGCGACACCCAGGATCTCGTAATAATCGCGCTGTGTAGTCATCTTAGCTCATGGCTCATAGCTCATGGCTCATAGTAAATGCTTTTGTCCTTACTATGAGCTGCCAGCTATGAGCTACTTGTCTTTTCCGTCTTCTTCCTTATATTCCGCGTCGATGATGTCCTCGTCTTTTCCGCTGCCCGAGGGCTTGGTGCCGCCGCCTGCCTTGGGCCCTTGAGCGCCTTCTTCCTGCGCAGGCCCCTTCGGCCCGGCCTGTTGCTGTTGTTTCTGGGCCGCCTCCTTGTAAATGGCCTCAGCCAGCTTATGCGACGCCTGTGTCAGCTCTTCCATGCCTTTCTTGATCTTATCGGTATCATTGCCCTTGATTGCCTCTTTTAAAACAGAGAGTTTTTCCTCGATGGCCTTCTTCTCGGCATCGGAGACTTTATCGCCATATTCCTTCAAGGATTTTTCCGTAGAATAAATCAGGGTATCGGCTTGATTACGCGCCTCCACCTCTTCCTTTTTCTTTTCATCTTCTCCGGCGAACTTCTCGGCTTCCTTGACCATCTTGTCAATCTCTTCTTTGGAAAGTTTATGAGGCGCCGTAATACGGATCGACTGCTCTTTGCCGGTCCCTAAGTCCTTGGCATTGACATGGACGATGCCGTTCGCATCGATATCGAAGGTCACTTCGATCTGCGGGATGCCTCGCGGCGCCGCAGGGATTCCGACAAGGTCAAACCGTCCCAACTCCGTATTGTCGTTAGCCAACGGCCTCTCGCCCTGAAGGACCCGCACGGTTACGGCCGTCTGGTTATCCGCAGCTGTCGAAAACACCTGGCTCTTCTTGGTCGGAATGGTCGTATTCCTTTCGATCAACTTCGTGGAAACGCCTCCGAGGGTCTCGATGCCCAAGGATAAAGGCGTAACATCCAGAAGCAGGACATCCTTAATATCTCCCTTGATGATCGCCGCCTGGACTGCCGCGCCCATCGCCACGCATTCCATGGGATCGACGCCGCGCTCGATCTTCTTGCCGACAAAATCCTCGACGAACTTCTGGACGATCGGCATGCGGGTCGGCCCGCCGACCATGATGATCTTATGCACGTCCGATGCCTTGACTTTAGCATCTTCCAGGGCTTTTTCCATAGGGCCCCGGCACTTATCGATGATCGGCCTCACTAATTCCTCAAGCTTGGCGCGCGTGATCGCCATCGTCAAATGCTTCGGGCCCGTATTATCCGCTGTAATGAACGGCAGATTGATATCCGTCGTCAAGGTACTGGAAAGCTCGATCTTGGCCTTCTCCGCCGCTTCCCGGATCCTCTGGATCGCCATTCTGTCGTTGCGCACGTCGATCCCGGAATCTTTTTTAAACTCGGTGGCGATATAATCGATCAGGACGTTGTCCATGTCCGTACCGCCCAGCTGCGTGTCTCCATGCGTGGATTTAACCTCAAAAACACCTTCAGCCATCTCCATAATGGTGACATCCAGCGTGCCTCCGCCCAGGTCGAACACCATGATCTTCTGTTCCTTGCCCGCCTTGTCCAAACCGTAGGCCAGGCACGCAGCCGTCGGCTCATTGACGATACGCAGGACCTTGAGGCCAGCGATCTCGCCGGCGTCCTTGGTCGCCTGCCTCTGGTTATCGTCAAAATAAGCAGGACACGTGATCACCGCCTCATTGACCGGCTCGCCGAGATAACTTTCGGCGTCCTGTTTGATTTTCTGCAGGATAAATGCGGATATCTGCTGAGGCGTATACTCCTTGCCGAAAACCTTAAATTTGTGGTCTGTCCCCATCTTGCGCTTGGCCGCCATGATCGTGCCTTCGGGATTAATGGCTGCCTGACGCCTGGCCGGCTCACCGACAAGACGCTGGCCGTCTTTGGTGAACGCCACATAGGATGGAAATGCCTTGCCTCCCCCGACCGTCGTGCCTTCCGCCGAAGGAATGATCACAGGCCTGTTGCCTTCCATGACAGACGCCGCTGAATTCGATGTCCCTAAATCAATACCGATAATTTTTGCCATGACTTCGCTCCTTTCAATCGCTCAGAAATTGCTCAGAGATCACAGATAACAGAGTACAGAGGACAGATCAGCCTTGGGCATCTATCAATCCCCAAATCATGCTCGTAATCTCTTTAGCTTCTGACCGTATTCCCCTATATTTTTCTTCCTTTATCAAATTTTGCCGTTTAAATACATTAAATACCGAAACGCATTCCCTGGTTGAATCCAAAGAAGTACCGAAATACCTTCTCTTCTCTCTCGCTGATCTTTTACCATTCCCTTCAGCCAAATTATTCGCGATCGACAAACCTGCCCTTATCAAATTGTCTCCCAGGGAATATCTGTATTCTCTCGGTAAAACTTTTACAATTTTAAACACTTAATCTATAAACTCCAACGACTTCTGATAAATTTTTAATTTTTCAAAATCAAACTCAAATTCTTTCATTTTCCGTTCTCTGTTTTCTGTCCTCTGTTCTCTATTCTTTTAGCCACCCTCACCTTGGCGGTGCGAATGACCCTGTCGTTCAATTTGTAGCCTTTTTGCATCTCTTCGATCACTTCGCCGTCCTCGTACTCGGGAGTTTCCGTCTGCACCAGCGCTTCGTGCTGATTGGGATCAAACTTCTTGCCCTTGGCCGCAATCGCGGCAACGCCCCGCTTTTTCAATAGCTCATAAAGATGCGCCAGGATCATTTCGATCCCTTTCAAGAAGGCCTCCGAATTCTCCTGTCCTTTTTCCGCGGCCTCCACCGACCTCTCCAGGTCATCCAAGACCCCCAGGAAATCGACGATAAGATCCTCATGGGCGTACTTCTGGAACTCCTGCTTATCGCGCTCCAGACGCTTGCGAAAATTTTCGAAATCGGCCTGCTGACGCAACAACCTATCCCAGTTCTCTTTGGCTTTTGCGGCTTCTTCTTTAAGTTTCTCACACTCTTGCCTGCTCAAAACGACCCGGTCATCCGCCTTGGCCACGGGCTCCTGGGCATCATTGTCGGCCTTCGCAGGCTCCGGCCTTAGAGGGGAATGATCCTTGTTATTCTTTTTATCGCCGGCATGCTCATTCTTGTTCATAAAAACCTCAAAAAGCGGCCTCAAGCACCTCGCGAGAAGATTGAATCCCTTGTTCATCCGGGAGGGCATCCGCGTCGGTCCGATTAAAACCTCTCGATGTTCCTGGCGATGGCTTCGGAGACGTACTCGATAAGAGGAATGACCTGATCATAAGCCATTCTTTTGGGACCGATCAGGGCCAGGCGACCCGACCGTTTGCGCTTATCTTCATAACGCGAAACAACAACCGCGCAATGTTCCATCTGAGGACAGGCGATCTCTTTTCCGATATAGACCTGCGTTTGACCGGAAAAATTGCGGTTGATGAGATCAATCATCTCTTCCTTTTTTTCTAAAATCTCCAGGACCATCTGCACCTTGTGCACATCGGAAAACTCCGGGTGTTCCAAGAGATAACGCGCCCCGCGCGCGTATGTCCGCTCCGCTTCTTTTTCGCTGAAATACACAAGGCTCGTATAATGCGTGAAATCCGACATGATGCGGCTTGTCTCTTCAAAGAGGTCGTCGAGTTCCCGCACCTTGAGCTCATAGATCTTATCGATAAACTCCGTCTCTCTGAAGGAAAGCTTCTTTTTATCCATCAGGACATTAATATAGAGCCTGTACCCCTCATCGGTCGGAATACGGCCGGCGGAGGTGTGCGGATGGGTCAAAAATCCCAGCTCTTCGAGTTCGGAAAAAACATTGCGCACGCTGGCCGAGCTTAAAGCCAACCTCCGCTTTTTGCGCAGAGACTCGGAAGAAATAGGCGCGGCGGAATTGAGATACATCTCAATCGAAGCCAGCAAGATCTCTTTATTCCTTGAATCATGGTCTGTTAATCTAGGCATGATTTTGTCTGAGGTATCTTAAAATTTCCTACTTTATATGCAGATATATCTGTTTTGTTAGCACTCACTATATCAGACTGCTAAAATAAAAATGTTACCATAATCCCGCGGTTTGTCAACCCCGTTAGAAACAATTCTTAACAGCCGAATTGAAAGTTTGGCGCCGTTTCAGCCTCAAAACGACTAATGGTCGGCAAACGGACCCTTTAAACAGCCTGTCTCTAACCGGGTCAACCACAAAAAACCAACTCCATGCCTCATTTATGCAACCTTAAAAGAAACATGGGGTTAGCGTTCTTGACGGCGTTTTTCCCTGGTGAGCTTTGCCTTATGCTTATCGATCTGACGCGCCAGATCAAGAAAGGCCGCGTTAATTGCCGCACAATAATCTTTTCCGCGCTCGCGGCAATGGATGGCGACGGAGGGCAAGAACAGGCTTAAAGAAGCAAAAAATTCATCTTTCTTGTGAGGATTCTTATCCAGGACCCCGTGCAGAGAAGTAAGGTCGTCCTTGAACCTTTTTAAATGCTTTGCGACCTTGGCAGCCTTTTGGTCAAAACATTCCTTGATCAAGGCCTGATCTTCATCCACATGGCTCACCGTAAACGTTATGTTCATCTTGTCTTCCTTTCTTGCTTCGCTCGATCGATGACACAGATTTAAATCTACTGTGTCATCGTTCTTTTCTGAATTCCAGTCCTTTTTTGCCCAAAGTGACGCTGATCTTATCAGATTCCCTGAATTCACCCTTTAAGAGCCCCAGGGCGATCGGATCCTGCACCAGCTTTTGGATCAGACGCTTCAAGGGCCGGGCGCCATACACAGGGTCAAAACCCTCTTTGGCGAGGAACATTTTAGCATCTTTATCCACCGAAATCAAAATGCGCTTCTCGCCAAGCCTCTGCTGCAATTCCTTGAGCCGGATATCGACGATATGCAGGATGTCCGCCTGATCAAGCCCCTTAAAGATGACGATCTCATCAATGCGGTTCAGGAATTCCGGCCGAAAGCGATCTTTCAGGGCCTCGTGGATCCTGTTTTCCGCCTTGTCCTGATCTTTCGCGTCACCGATGAGCTCGGTACCGACATTGGACGTCATGATGATGACCGTGTTCTTGAAATTGACAACCCGGCCCTGGCCGTCGGTCAAGCGGCCGTCATCCAAGATCTGCAGGAAGACGTTGAAAACCTCCGGGTGCGCCTTTTCGATCTCGTCAAAAAGAACGACGCTGTAAGGACGCCGGCGCACGCGCTCCGTCAATTGGCCGCCTTCTTCGTAACCCACATATCCCGGCGGCGCACCGATGAGGCGCGACACCGTATGTTTTTCCGTATATTCCGACATATCGATGCGCACGAGGGCGTTCTCATCGTCAAATAAAAACCATGCCAGGGACTTGGCAAGCTCGGTCTTGCCTACGCCTGTCGGCCCAATAAAGATAAAAGAACCGAGCGGCCTGTTCTGGTCGCTTAATCCCGTACGCGAACGCCGGATGCAGTCGGAAACCAGCCCCAGCGCCTCTTCCTGGCCTACCACCCTCTCTTTGAGGCGCTCCTCCATCTCAAGCAGTTTCTGGCCTTCCCCCTCCATCAGCTTGGACAGAGGAATGCCTGTCCATTTCGAAACGATCCTGGCGATGTCTTCTTCATCCACTTCTTCCTTGAGCATGGCCTTCTCTTTCTGAAAACCCGCCAGCTCCTTGTTGGCGACATCCAGTTTTTTCTGCAGATCGGACAAGAGGCCGTAACGGATCTGCGCCACGCGATCCAGGTCGCCGGAACGCTCCGCCTTCTTTTCATCGGCCCTTGCCTCTTCGATCTCCGTTTTGATCGAGCGGATGCCGCTGATCGCGTTCTTCTCTTTTTGCCAGTGCGCGGTCAACTCCTCTTCCTGGCTTTTCAAACTGCCAAGCTCATCTTCGATCTTTCCAAGCCTTTCCAAAGCGGATTTGTCCTTCTCTTTTTTCATGGCCTGTCGCTCGATCTCCAGCTGCATCTTGCGCCGTTTAACCTCATCGAGCTCTTGAGGCAGGCTGTCGATCTCGATACGCAGGCGCGAAGCCGCCTCATCGATCAAGTCGATGGCCTTATCCGGCAGGAACCTCTCGGTGATATAACGATGGGACAACTCCGCCGCGGCGATCAGCGCCGCATCTTTGATACGTACGCCATGATGCACTTCGTAGCGCTCCTTGAGACCGCGCAAAATGGCGATCGTATCTTCCACGGACGGCTCGCCGATAAACACCGGCTGGAACCGGCGTTCCAAAGCCTTATCTTTCTCGATATATTTTCTGTATTCATCAAGGGTCGTCGCGCCGATGCAGCGCAGCTCGCCCCTGGCCAGAGCAGGCTTGAGCATATTGGAAGCATCCACCGCGCCTTCGGCCGCCCCGGCGCCCACGATCGTATGCAGCTCATCGATAAAGATAATGACCTGTCCTTGTTTGGACTGGATTTCTTTTAAGACGGCTTTTAGCCGGTCCTCGAATTCTCCGCGGAACTTCGATCCGGCCACCATAGAGGCGATATCCAGGACGATGATCCGCTTGTTCTTCAACCCCTCCGGCACATCCCCCTGGGTGACGCGCTGGGCGAGGCCCTCGACAATCGCGGTTTTGCCCACGCCGGGATCGCCGATCAAAACGGGGTTGTTCTTTGTACGGCGGCTCAAGACCTGGACGACGCGGCGGATCTCCTCATCACGGCCGATCACGGGATCAAGCTTGCCGCGGTTGGCCAGCTCCGTCAAATCGCGGCCGTATTTTTCAAGCGGCTGAAATTTATCTTCCGGGTTCTGGTCCGTGATATGCTGGGCGCCCCTGACCTCTTTAAGAGCTTCCAGGAATCCGTCTTTATCAACACCCGCGCCCCTCAGGATATCGCTGAGCCTGGCGTCCATATCAAGACACGCCAGGAAGAGATGCTCGACAGAGATATAGCTGTCCTTGAGCATATCCATATAGGTTTTGGCCTTCTCAAAAGCGCTGTTGGCTTCCCGCGAAAAATAAACCTCTCCCCGGGTGCCGCGCACCTGGTAATACGTGTTCAGGGTGTCATCGATCTTTTTGATCAATGGATAGACGCCGACCCCCATTTTTTCAACGACAAGGGGCACGACACCTTCCCTCTGGCGCAGCAGGCTAACCACCAAATGCAAACAATCCACCTGCTGATGGCCGCGTTCCTTGGCATCGGCAATGGCCTGCTCGATAACTTCCTGGGCCTTGACGGTCAATTGTTCTGGTTTCATTGATTTTTCCTCTTTGGGGAGATTAACTTTTGAAGAGCAAAAAACCTCACTCTTCCATCTCCAGGATCACTTTGATTCCGCTGATGTTAACGCCCTTTTCATCCATCAAATAATGGATATATTCAAGCCTTTTGATATCTCTCATGGAATAAAAACGGATCTTTTTGAACTTGCGCTTGGGGGCTACCAGGCCTTCTTTCTCGAGCGCGCGCAATGTCCATTCCGGCATATGCAAAAGCTGGCTGACGATGCCGATGGCATAAACAGCGTCGGACTCCGTAATCTTTATCTTTGGCTTCATGGCGTTCTCTTATTTGATCTACGATAAAAATTTAACACATCTAATTTATTTTGTCAAGTAAATTAACTGATGCCGCTCCTGCAGCCGGCCGGCAGGCCATCCTCAAAAAACAACCCGGACTTCTTCTCCCGGATTTAAGGCGATTAGCTTCGCTTAAGCAGACAGGCGGCACCCGCCTGCCTGGCGGCTCTTGTCCATAAAGAGCGGTGCTTATTCAATATTTTTACCTATACCCCGTATTCTTTCAATTTCTCGGCTACGATGGCAGGCAGCAGCGCCGTGACGAGGACACCGTCTTCGCCGTAAACGACGTCTTTGACATGGCCCTGGGAATAGATCAGATCGATCAAGTCCATGCGCGCGAGCGGCAACCGCAGCTTGATCTCAAGCGAATAACCGGCCAAATGCCTCTCCATGTGCCGGACAAGCTCATCCAAGTTGCGCTTTTGAAGCGCCGAGATGGCCACGGCGCCGGGATAACGTTTCTCAAAGCGCTTCACCCTTTCTTTATCATCCATAAGATCGATCTTGTTCAACGCCAGGACAACCTTCTTGTCATGGGCGCCCAATTCTTCCAAAACATCGCAGACAGACTCATAGTGCTCCCCGACATAGGGAGAGCTGACATCAAGGACATGCACCAGAAGGTCCGCCTGCACGACCTCTTCCAGGGTCGCTTTAAAAGCCTCGACAAGATGGTGCGGCAGGTCGCGTATAAATCCGACGGTGTCGGATAAAACAACCTTTTGATTATTGGAAAGCTGAATGGCGCGCGTCAGGGGGTCCAAGGTCGTGAACAACCCCGCGCTCACCGTCTGGGCGCTTTTGGTCAACGCGTTAAAAAGCGTGGATTTTCCGGCGCTCGTATAACCCACGAACACAATGGTCGGCAGCGAGATCTCATCGCGCCTGGAACGCAACGCCCGCCGCCGTTCTCCGATGGCTTTGAGCTCGGCCTTCAGCCGGACGATACGTTCACGAATACGGCGGCGGTCCTCTTCAAGTTTTTGTTCACCCGGACCGCGGGTACCGATGCCGCCGCCCAGCCGGGATAATTCCGTCCCCTTGCCGCTCAGCCGCGGCAAACGATATTCCAACTGCGCCAACTCGACCTGGGCCTTGCCTTCGGGGCTGCGCGCTCTCCGGGCAAAAATATCCAGGATCAGCTGGGTGCGATCCACAACTTTTATTCCTAAAACCTGCTCCAGGTTTTTATGCTGGGTGCCGCTCAGATCGTTATTAAAAATCACGACATCGATCTTTTCGTCTAAGGCCGCCGCCGCCATATCCCGCGCCTTGCCCTCGCCGACATAGAGGTTCGAGGTCGCCTGCGGCCGATGACAGAACTCTTCCCTGACAACATCGGCGCCGGCCGTCAGGGCCAATTCCTTGAGCTCGCGCTGGGCCTCCTCGACATCGCGATGCGTCTTCTGAAAATCCAATTTAACGGTCAAAAGAAACGCTCGTTCCATTGATTTTGCCTCCACCAAAATCTATCTTAGACGGCGAGCCCACCGGTTTTAAAAACCGACGGATCCTGCGATTTTTCTTGCGATGGTTGCCGGATCCTCTTGCGGAGCGGCATCGATCCATTCGATCCCCGGTTCGCGGCGGAACCACGTCATCTGTCTCTTGGCAAAATGACGGGAATTCCTCTTCATCAGGCCGACCGCCTCTTCTAAACCGCAGCGCCCTTTTAAAAAACCTTCTATTTCTTTAAGACCGATGCATTGGGCCGCCGTCTTGCCGAGCCGTGTTTTCAAAAGCCGGCGCACCTCGTCCAGAAGGCCGCTGTTGACCATAAAATCAACACGCTGGTCGATACGGCGATAAAGGTCCTCCCGGCCGCGGTTCAAGCCGAAGATGCGCACATCATACGCCGCGATCAATCCCTGTTTGTTTTTCTGCAGTTCGCTGATGGGCCGGCGCGTCATCTCGTACACCTCAAGGGCGCGGACAAGCCTCTTGGTATCGTGGGCGTGGATACGCCCGGCGGCGGACGGATCGACATCTTTGAGGCGTTCATGCAAAAAAGCGCCGCCTTTTTCTTCGGCCATTTTCTCCAGCAAGGCGCGGGCCTTTGGCGACGAGCCCTTCTCAAATATCCCATGGACCAAAGAACGGATATAAAGGCCCGTTCCGCCGGCCACGACCGGCACCTTCTTCTTTCTCGCCACGGCCCCGATCTTGAGCGCCGCGGCCCGGCAGAACCGGGCGACATTGTATTCAACCGAAGGCGTCACGATATCCAGGAGATGATAGGGATATTTTTTGCGCAGATCCAAAGGAAGCTTGTCCGTTATAATATCCATCCCTTTATAAACCTGCATGGAATCGGCAGAAATATATTCGCAGGGAAAGAACTTTGAAAGACCCAGGCTCACCTGCGTCTTGCCGCAACCCGTAGGCCCGACGATAAAAAGGACAAGCGGTTTTTCCTTCATCAACAAAAAAAGGATTGTCGCTTTTAATGCGGCAATCCCCCTCTCCGGCATGCCTTCTCTAAAAACATGCCTTGTTATTCCATAGGAAAGACTTTAGCAAAAAAACCGTCCTTTTCGAGCTGCCTGGCGGCCTGCTGCGCTTCTTCTTCCGTACGATAACGGCCGATACGGATACGGCAAAGTTTCTTGCCGGAAAGCATGCAGAGGACGGAATACGCGTTATAACCCTTGGCTTTCAGCCGGTCGATGAACTGCCGGGCATTGTCAAAATTCGTGAACGCCCCCACCTGCACCGTGAAATAAGCTTCGTGCTCCTTGAGCCGGCGCGCATCCCTGGCCTCGAACGACAGGGGATACTCTTTCTGGAGCAGATCAAAATATTTCTTATAGGCTTCCTGGTCGCCGTTCTTGAGATAAATCTCGGCGAGGCGGAAATATAACGTTGCGCGCCGTTTTTTCGAAGGGCCTGTCCTTAAAAATTCTTCATAGACCTTCAGGGCTTCGGAATAATTCTCCTGCAGGAATTCAATGTCTCCCAGCCCCATGTAGGCATCCTCATAAAAAGGCGCCCCCTTATACTGCTCGACGATGGCCCGGAAATTCTTCTTGGCGGTCAGAAAATCGAAAAGGTTGACGTAGCTGGCACCCGTCAAATAGTTGGCCTCCGAGACGATCTCCGGGTTGTCCGGATGTTCCTTGATCACGCGGACGCACTCGTCGATCGCCTGGACATACTGCTTCTGTAAAAACAATATCTGCGCCTTGTCCAGCGCGTCCGCGGCCGGCGCCGAGGCGCAAGCCGGCGCGGCAACCAACAACAGCGCCCCAAAAGCCAAAACTGAAAGAATATTACGCCGTTTTCGCATGTTTTAAGGATTGAGAGATGCTTTTTTGGAGCTCCAACAGTTCGGCGTGCCTGCGTTTCTTTGTCCCCTGGGGGACGTCGTCAGGGAGCTCCGCGGCCTTCGTGTGCGGCCGCGCGGAATACTTAAAAATAAAAGCCGAATCAAAACGCACGCCCTTGACCAGCTCGTGCGTTGCGCGGAAGTCCTCCTCGCTTTCAGTCGGAAACCCCACGATGAAATCCGAACTCAATTCCCCATTATATACAATGGAGCGGTAGAGGTCTACAAGTTCGCGATAAATTTTGGCCGTATAGCCGCGGTTCATCATGGCCAGGACCCTGTCCGACCCCGACTGCGCCGGCATATGAAGATACTTCCTGACAACCGGGATATCCCGCATGGCCTCGAACAATTCCTTTTTTGTATCCTTGGGGTGCGATGTGATAAAAGACAGGCTTTTGAGCCCTTTGACCTTGGCGACTTTTTCCAACAACGCCGGAAATCCGCAAACTCTGTCCTCTGTCAGATAGGCGCTGACGTTCTGCCCTAACAAGGTAATACTGGTTATGCCTGCATCAACTGCCGCCTGGGCCTCCCTGACGATCTCTTCTGCGGGCCTGTGGCGCAGACGGCCCCGTACATAAGGCACGACACAGTAAGAACAGTAATTATCGCATCCCTCGGAGACGACGATATACGCATGGTTTCTTTTGTCATAGAACCCGGTGTGATAAATCTCTTCCCGGCGCCGCCGTTCATCGACAGCCAGCACCTTGTCCTGTTTCTTTAAGGCTTCTTCCAGGTAAAGCGCGATATTGTCGATCTCTGCCGGGCCGCAGACGAGATCCACGGCCCGCGCCCGCTGAAATATCTCCTGCTTGAAATTCTGCGCCATGCACCCAAGAATCCCGATCAGGGGCCGATTTTTCTTGCGTGACAAAAGTCCGATGCCCGACCAGACTCGCTGTTCCGCATGGTCCCGCACCGAACACGTATTAAACAAGACCACATCCGCCTTCTTCGGATCATCCGTCATCTCGTAGCCTTCCACCGACAACAGCCCCTTGACGACCTCGGAATCTCTGGTATTCATCTGGCAACCGATGGTTCTAATATACACACTCCCCTTCTTGACTGTATTTTTTCCATAACCTCCTGATTCGTCAATGTGTTGCACTCTTTTAACACCTCCTCATACATTTGTTGAAATGGGT
>JAQUOM010000015.1 GCA_028717105.1 Candidatus Omnitrophota bacterium | reverse complement strand
AGCGGAACACCATAACGCCTGATATGGCGGAGAGTGGATTTTTGAGCACCTTGATGTCCCATCCGGTGAAATCGCGCCGGTCTCTGGCGGGAAAACCTTCGCCGCTCGAATGACGATGCCCTCTATAACAATATCTGGTGGCGGAGAGTGCCTGCCTGCCGGTAGGCAGGGATTTTCCCGCCCATAAAAGAAATGGTGGCGGCGACTGGATTTAAACCAGTGACAAATCGGGTATGAGCCGACTACTCTATCAGACTGAGTTACGCCGCCAAATGTTTTCAAAGATTGTGGGCGGGATCCCGCCATATTATCACAAGATAGGCGGGAAAACCACCGACCAAGCGGGTATGAGCCGCGTGCTCTATCAGGCTGAGCTACTCCGCCATAAAATGATCGAAACCAAAGACAAAATTGTGTTTCTTTTTCTCGCGCGCTTATGCACTTTGTTTCTTGCTTTTCAAGTATGCGTCGAGGTACGAATCGCAGTAAATCGCCTGATTTAAAACCAACTCGCCGGTGACCAAAGCCCGCATCAACTCTTCATCCAATGGATCGAGGATAGCGGCTTTCAGGCCCAGGACCTGGGCCATCACCAAAAACGTCCGGTTGATCGCAGAACGGTTTTTCGACCCCTGCGATACATTGCTCAACCCCACCACGGTCTTCGGGGCCGGCGTCGCCAATAAAGCGAAATCTTGAATGACGTGTAGTATACCATAAAGCTGATTCTGGGCAATATTTATCGGCATAAGCACGGGGTCAAGATAAAGATCGGACATGGAAAATCCTGCCTTGCCGGCATGTTCAAGGATCAATGCCGCCAGCTCCAGGCGCCTGTCCGTATCTTGAGGGACGCCGTTCTTGTCTACGGTCAAGGCGATCAGGGACGCATGGTATTGCTGGGCCAGCCCCAGGTACGCATCGAGCTTTTCAGGGTCGGCCGTTGTCGAATTAATGATCGCTTTGCCCCGGCATGCCTTCAGCCCTTCGGCGATCACCGCCTGTTTTGTGTTGTCCAGGCATAAAGGCACCGCGACCTCGGACTGGATCGTCTCAACCAGCCAGCGCATATCCTGGACCGGATCCTTCGACAAAGGGCCGCAGTTAATATCCAGGGCATCCGCGCCTGCATCGACCTGCCGCCGGGCCAGCGCCTTGATGACAGCGGCGTTCCGGACGGCCAGGGCCTCCCTGACATTACGATACATCCCGTTGATCAATTCACCGATAATATACATGAGATTTCTTTCAGCCGACAGCTGGCGGCTATGGGCCCTATCCTTTCATCAATTCAGTGATGGCATGTTTTACAATGCGGATTGCTTGAGGATGGCGCATCGTCAGGATATCAGCTCCTGCCTGCAGCATGGCCATCGCTGCAACCACTTCCCACATGATCCCGCGCTCCCTGGCATCGCCCCATCCCGGAGAATCGCTCTCAGGGACCCTGGCTTCCTTGGTGCGCCAAGTCTCCTGGCCAACGAAACAAATAAAAGGCATGGCCAGCATCTTGTCGCCCGAAAGAGCGGCGCCTCTGGCGCGCTCCATAATGGAATATGCGTATTCCAGGCCGTAGCCCAGAGCGCCGATCGTCGGATTGATCACAATGCGGTCCAACGGCAGGCCCAGGTCAGAAACGAGTATATTCAATTGTTTGGCGATATTGACGTCGATCGGCGACTCGGCGACGATACTGTGGCCGTCGGCAATACAGGCGGCCGTCAATGTCTTATAGTTTTCCTGGACGACGTCCCCGAACAAAAGGCGTTCTCCCTTGGTCGCTTCCGAAATGACCGGAAGAACTTCGTTGTCTTTCGGGGCGTCCCCGCACCCCAGGACGATCAAGGGCCTGTCAACAGCCGATAAGACCTTTTTAACAAGATCACAGGCCTCTGCCGCCGGCTTGTCGGCCCCGTCAGGATGGGTTCCCGAAAGCTTCAAACATACCAGGTCCGCCTGTACATCTTTGATCATTGTCCCGGCCCAGCGCACGGGATCCCGGCTCATCCCGTCAAGGTCTCTGCACAACGTCTCCGGCCAATCCTCATCGATAACATCAAAAACCTCTGCGGCGATCAACGGCGGATGAGGAAGAGCGCCTTCCTTGAATAAAAAAGGCAAAGCCCCCTGCCCTCCGACCGTCAATGTCACGGCGCGGCTGCCGCCCTCCTGCTTCGTTGCGCCAATCCGTACTTCATGGACGCGCTGGGACCAATGAGAGACCAATCTTAATTCTTCGGCCATATCTGTTCTCCAACTTTTGTGATGCCCTGTCGCGCCCCGGAATCCTGCGGCAGCTGCGACAACGGGACCCCTTTCGCAGAAAAATCCGCAACGGTCACGTCAAGGGGAAACGCAAATACCCCCTGAAGCCTGAATTCTCTTTTTAAGGCGGCCGCCTGATCTACGCCAGCCGACTTGTTCATAACAAGAAAACGCCTTTCAGCGGCGATGTCCATCTCTTCGACTAATTCAAATATCCTGCCCGCAGACCGCACGCCGACCTGCGTCCCATCCGAAACCACAATGAGCTCGGAACATACGCGCGTCGTCTTTCTGGAAAAATGCTCTAATCCCGCCTCGTTATCGATAACGACATAACGATAATCCGCAATCAGCTTTGCCATGCAGTTACGCAAGACGTTGTTGATGTAACAATAACACCCGGGCCCCTCGGGCCGGCCCATCACCAGGAGATCGAATCCCTCGCTCTCCGTCATCTCCCTGTGGATCCGATACTCGATAAATGCCTCTTTGCCCATGTGCGGCGGCACGGTATCCGGATGCTTCGATATTTCGTCAACGATATCGGCGATCGTCACGGCATTTTGAAGGCCCAGGGCGTCGCTCAAATTACTGTTGGGATCGGCATCCACAGCCAGAACCGCCCCCGCATCTTTTTTCGCCAGCTCCAGCGTTAAAAGGGCTGCCAGTGTTGTCTTGCCCGTGCCGCCCTTACCTGCGATGACGATCACATCAGCCATAGAAAAATATCGCTCCGCATCCCAAATGCTGAATGCCTCATGGAACCCGTCCGGGCTAAAAACCCCGGGCTCCTTTTTAAGCGCAATGCCCGGACGGCCGCAGCCATCCGCACCCGGAGCCCTCTAAAGGCACGGGCGCGGTTTTAGGGCGCTGGGTATCACAGGGCCTTCATCCTTTTCATACTTTACGCTTGGAAACCGCGTCATGTCCGTATGAGGAAAGAAAAGCGCCGCCATATACTCATCCATATACGCCGCGTCGGTCGATAGTTCGAAATAGGTGATATTGGCCGCTATCTTATCGCAGGCCCCTGCAGCCCGGCGGGAAAACAAATATTCTCTGGCGCCGGCGAGCGAACTATTGCCCACAAAAACATATTTGTCCCGCGGCAAATCGGGAATCAATCCTGTCGCAACAGCGCTCTCCACATTAAGCGACGTCCCGAACCCGCCCGCAATGAAGATATTGCGGATGTCCTGAACGGACAACCCCATATGCCTGATCAAAAGAGAAACAGCCGAATAGATCGCGGCCTTCGCCCGTTTAAAATTATCCAGGTCGGCGTCCGTCAGGACGATATCTTCTGCAAGCCCTTTTTCGTCGGCAAAAACAACGACAAACTCATAACCCGCATCGCCGGGGCGCAGCCGTTTTGAGGTTTTATTTCTGTTCAGCTTTCCGTTCTTGTCCACAACACCGGCACCCAAAAGCTGGGTCACCAGATCGATATAACCGGAACCGCATAAGCCCCGCGGCGTATCTCCTCCGATCGTCGTGTACGTAACGTCCAGGGACTTACGATCGACGCTGACGCCCTGGATGGCGCCCTTGACGGCGCGCAGACCGCTCTTCATCCCGCTGCCCTCGAAGGCAGGGCCTGCCGAAGCCGCGCAACTGATAAGCCACTCCGCATTCCCCAGGACGATCTCACCGTTCGTGCCGATGTCAATGAGCAATTGCAGGTCGGCAGAGCGAAAAAGCCCGCAGGACAGAACACCCGCGCTGATATCGCCGCCCACATAACTGGAAACCCCGGGGACGCAATATAAGGCGCCGTGCGGGTTGATCTTCAGGCCCGCTTCAGCGGCCTTCAGACCTGAAATAAAGTTGGCTGTCGGCACATAGGGCTCCTTGCGGATATGCGACGGGTCGATGCGCAACAATAAATGGATCATCGTCGTGTTGCCGGCGACACAAGCGCAGGTAACATCGTTCAAGTCCACGCGGCATTCATCGGTCAGGGCTTCGGTCATCTCGTTCAAAACATCCACGACGGCATGATGAAGTTTTTCCAGGCCGTCAGGAGCCTGTGCATAAATGATGCGCGTGATGATGTCCGAACCGAATGTGGCCTGCCGATTGTAGGTCGCCTTGGTCCCCAGAATCTCTTTCTTCTTGAGATCCACGAGCTGCCCGGTAATCGTGGTCGTTCCAATATCAAAAACCAGTCCAAAATTTTTCTCAGATGTGTCTTGCGGCTCGATCGCCAGGATCTCAAACGCAGGCCCCTTGGCAGCCACGGTCACCGTGACATTCCAGGAACTTGTCCGCAGTAATTCTCCCAATCTCCTTAAATTCGCCAGACCCGTATGCAAGGGCACATCGCCGATCTTTTCCTGCACGGCGCGCTCGACACGTTCCAGATCGCTCAGCTTATCGTTAAAGTCCGGCGCAGGTAATTGGATATAAAATTTTTCAACAAGGGGCTGAAACGCAAAGTCCTCGCGCACGGGCCGCGCCGCCTCCTGGACATCTTCTGAGGGCGCATAAATACCCCGCAGCCGCAAAGCCAGCTCCTCCTTGCTCAAGACGCTCATGTCCAGGCGGGATTCCGGAGGGATCTCGACCACGCAATCCGATTCCACCAGTGTCTGGCAGGCCAGATGAGCGCCGATCCTGCGTTCCTCAGGACGGATGCGCCCGGACGGCTCGGCATGGACCGCACCGGTCTTAACAAAAACACGGCACTTCCCGCATACCCCGTCACCGCCGCAACTGGAATTTAGATGGATATGGGCGGACAACGCCGCGGACAAAAGGTTAGTCCCCTTTTCTACGACGACTTTTTTATCATCCGGCAAAAATGTCACAACAACCTTATTCATATCAACAATACTCCATGGTCGTAAGAAACAGCCCGGCTTCTCTTAGCGTCAAAACATCACAGGTTCTTTAAATATGCCGGAAGCCCGGAAGCTTCCCTTGGCCCCACAAGAACGCGCCAACCGGACTTGTCTTCCAGGTCGCCGCTCATCATGGCGACATATCCGGGAATGATCAGGTTCGTATGCGACACGACATCTGCCAGCTTGAACTTAACCAAAGTATCGGCGATTTGTTCGGCGCCGAATTTCTCGGCAGCCCAGGCTGTCAAAACCGACATGCCTTCTGTATTCATACAGATGAGATAACTTGGGACGCGGCTGGATTCGATCTCGCCCAACACCGTATAATACGTCAACGAAAAGTTCGTCGTGATAAGGACCGGGGAATCCTTCGAGACATCGCCGATGGGATAAATATTGGGCTCAACCTGCAACGGCTTCTGCGGATCGGTATAAATATTTTGCCTGAAGGTCAAGAGAGGCAGGATATGTTCCGGTTTAACCGTCCGCAGCAAAAGAATGTTTGCATATTTGGAAATATAGGCAGCTGCCTGACAGACCGCCTCGCTCTCCACGGCCGTATCCACGATGACCATTGTCGGAAATCCAAGGCTGCGTTCCCCCTTCTTGACGGCCAGACGCCGCATCTGCGTCAACTGCCATAAACGGTCGGCGGCCCTGCCTTCGGGGATATCCAGGACCAAGTCCGCAAAACCGGATTGCACCGCCTGTCGCGTGGCGCCGGAAAATTCTTCAAGGGATGAAGCGCGAAAAGCCAACGGGACCCCAAACTCCCTACAAACGGAAATATAAGAAGCAAGATCGGTAACCCTGTGACAGTAAGCCAACGGCCTCTCGGGTCCCGCCACAGCCAGGGCCTCCTTTAAGGTCGCAGCCGAGGACGTCATCAGGATCAGAGGCAAGGAAGATGCGGCGCGCACAGCCTTGAGTTGTTCCAAAAAGCGCCCTTTCTCTCCGCTTTTATTATGAAGGGCGATCGCCTGGACGCCGATCTTTTGGCCGACACGCTCGAATTCCAGCGCATGAATACCCTTCAGAACATGCGCCAGCCCAGACGCCGGAACATCATCTTCAACGATCAATCCGATGGCGGTAGGATGATGGAACTTCTCTTCATGCCTGAAAAGAACAGTCTCCTGCCCCACGGCGAAACGGCGATCCCCTGCCCCAACCTCCACCAGACGGATGGCCGGCTGGGATGCCTCCTCGAGCAGGGCACGGACTTCGGCGCCGACATCCGGACATTTGTCCAAGCTGACGGCTTTCTTGGCCAACTGCATCGCGAATGCCAGGCACGTCTGGAACCCGCACTTTTTACAGTTGGTCTTCGGTAACAGCTTGTAGATATCCAAACCTGAAAGGGCCATCGCTTAACCTTTCGCTTGAGCAAACCTGACGACCTCCTGCAACGGCCGGCGGGTAATTCTCGCGGCCTGCCGGCAATCTTCGTATTCCGGAACGCTGCGTCTTGAGCCGTCAGGCAATGTAACGGTTTTTATCCGGACCTGTTGCCCCAGGACAACGACCCGCTTCCATGACCGGGGCAATATGACGCGCCCTGCGCCATAATAGCGCAATCCGATCGTGGTCGTCTCCCGCAGGATAATATCTGATATCTTATCGAAATTTACGGCGCCTGACAAGACCGTCAGCAAAATTCCCGGACGCGTTTTTTTCATCAGAACATTCGTAAGAAACACATCCAGGGCGCCGGCACGCAGAAGCCGCTCCATGACATCCCCATACATCTGAGGATTCATGTCATCGATATTCGCTTCCACCACGATGACATCATCGCCGGCAGGCGGCCCAACGACCCCGCCTAACTCTACGGCCCGCAGGGCATTGGTTACGCCAGGCGGGTCCGCGGCCCCCGCTCCATATCCGGCGCGGCCCTGCACAAAAGATTCTCTTTGATCGCCGCTGGTCTGCTCGCCCAAAGCCCGAAGGATCGCCATACCGGTGGGCGTTACGTTCTCATAGGGCGCATCCGTAAAATATATCCTTCTGCCCTCCAGCAAAACAGAAACGGCGGGAGCCACGGCCAGCCCCAGCGGGATCGCCGGATAAAGGATGCGCGCCACGCTACGGGCTTCCAGGCAAACGCACACCGCAGCGATATCGACCAGGGAATCCGTTTCGCCGAGCTGATGAAAACGCAGATCCCGATGGCCGTGGCCGTGAACGCGTTCCTCAGCGTCTTTCAACGTCTCATAGATCTTGAGCATCCGCGCTTTGACGCTGCCGCTCAGACGGCTCCTCCCGATCAACCGCGTGATCTCAAGGTAAGAAAAATTTTTCTCCTGTTTTACAAACACCTCGAAACGAAGGGCCCGCAAATGTCCTCTCTGAACGCGGTGCGTTGTCAAGGCATAACCGCCAAGGGCGAGCTTGCCCAATTCTCTTTTGATCGCCGAGACGGGAACACCCAAATCAATAAAAGCGGCGACTGTCATGTCGCCGCTTATCCCTCCGACCGGATCCAGATAAACCGTCTTCATCTGCGACTCACCAATCCCGCGAAGTAACCGGCGCCGAAGCCGTTGTCGATATTCATAACCGCAATGCCCGGAGAACAGCTGTTGAGCATCGTCAAAAGAGCGGCCAATCCTTCGAAGCTCGAACCATAGCCGCAACTTGTCGGCACGGCAACAACGGGACACCGGACCAATCCGCTGACCAGGCTCGCCAGGGCCCCTTCCATTCCGGCGACGACGATGACCACAGAGGCCTTGCGCAAGAGGTCTTTTTTATCCATGATCCTGTGCACGCCTGCCACGCCCACATCATACAATCGGCGTACGCCGACCCCCATCAACTCCAACGTGAGAGCGGCCTCTTCAGCCACGGGGATATCGCTCGTGCCCGCCGTGACGATCAACACCTCGCCCGTCGCCTGACGGCCTGCCCTGCGTCCCCGGCGATAAGCGGCACGGGCTTTTTTGTCATACCGCAGGTCTTTGATCCTGGCTTTTAAAAAGCCAAAAAATCGCGGATCCAAATGCGTCAACAAAAGCGGCGCCCCGGGATCCCTGGCGAGCTCCCGCGCAATCTTGACGATATCTTCTTTTGTCTTTTTTTGACAAAAGATGACCTCTGGGAATCCCCGTCTCTTTTGCCTGTCCGTATCGACACAGGCAAAGCCAAGGTCCACATAGGCCTGTTTCTTCATAATTTCACGATAAAATACAAGAGGAAGAAGATGACGACTAAAGACAGGATATAAAAATCGTTATGATAGATGAAATCCTTGACCTTTTCGGCCAAAGTCCCCTCTATGGTGACGAGAGATTGGTTTGGCTTGATCCGTGGCTTGACTTGATCCAACTGCTCTTTTTTAAAACGCAAATACACCCCACCCACTTTATAAGCGGGGATCGCGCCGTTCTCGGCCAGCTCCACGACTTCTTTTTCCGTAATATTCAAATAACTGGCCACCTCACGGATGGTCAGCAGTTTATTCGAAACCATGACAGCTCATTTCCTTGACGACACATGACGACGGACGCGCAGGATCTCCTGTCTATCCGATTTTTCCTGCGGAGACCCACTCGTCGATCTTCTTGCGCTCAAATTTCCAATCATTGGATTCCTTGAAGGCCGGGATCCTGCCGTTGTTGGCCCACTCAAGGATGGTATTCAAGTCCACTTCCAGATAACGCGCCAACGTCTCCGTATCAAAAATGTCCCCCAGCATCGCACACCGCCCCTGGAAAACCGCCCCTTCGCTGATATTCAACAACGGCGTTTTGATATTCCCCTCGACGACGGCGTGGTCTTTCAATAAGATCCTTTTGGAAGCGGTGACCTCGCCTTTGACCCGGCCCTCGATGAGGACATCGTCGCCCGCGATGGTGGCATCCACCACGGCATCCTCGCCGATCTCAAGGACGCCCCGGACCTCCAGGGTCCCCTCAAACTTCCCGTTGATACGCAGGTGCACCGGGTCCTTAAAAGAAAGGCTCCCCTGCATAGCGGAATCGACAGTAATCACGCGTTCGTCATTCTCCTTCTTCCTGTCTCTTATGGCCATGCGGTACCTCCTTTTTTAGCAAACTGCTCTCCAAACGTCGTAAGAACAAAAGCACCAAAAGCACCAGGATCGTCACAAAAATCGAAACCTTGAAAAACCCGCACCCGATGCTTAAGCCCAGCGCGGCGACTACCCAGAGGCTTGAAGCCGTTGTCAATCCCCGTATGCCTTCGGGAGAACGAAGAATGGTGCCCGCTCCAAGAAAACCGATACCGGTGATAACACCTGCCGCAATGCGCGTCGGATCCACGCTTGCCACGGACTTATATATATCAAAAACATGCAGGGATGTCAACATGATCAGGGTTGAACCGAGGCAAACCAGGATATGTGTGCGCAAACCGGCCTGGTGGCGGCAGACCTGGCGCTCCAGCCCGATCAGGCCGCTCAATATGAATGAAACAAAAATCCGCAGCATCATTTCATTATCTGAAATCATCTAACCCTCCTTATCAAAAAAGCGCCTTCATGCAAAACCGTTTCCCGCTTTTGTGGGCCCTCATCAGCCGGATCCCCAGGCTCGCCACCATCGCGGCGTTATCAAGGCAGTATGATCTTGGCGCCATGCAAAGCGCGATGCCCCGGCGCTCCGTCTCTTCTTCCAGCCTCAAACGCAATACGCCGTTACACGCAACGCCGCCGCCGACCGCCAGGACCCTGCAGCGGCTCTTTTGCGCCAACCGACAGGATTTTTCGACCAAGTCTTCAACCACGGCTGATTGAAACGAAGCGGCCAGGTCGGCGATCGTCTGCCCGGAAACACGACCATAGAGTTTTTTAACATTCTGGACTTTGTAGAGGACGGCCGTCTTGATACCGCTGAAACTGAAATCAAACCCGGGGCCGCAGTCGCAACGAAAGCGGAACGCCTCCGGTGAACCCTTTTGGGCAGCCTGTTCAATGGCCGGCCCTCCGGGATAACCCAAGCCCAGGATCTTGGCCGCTTTATCAAAGGCCTCTCCGGCGGCGTCATCGCGCGTCGACCCCACAAGGGTCTCTTCGCCGATCCCCGTGACGCGGTAAAGACTGGTATGGCCTCCGGAAACAACCAGCCCGGCAAACGGAAAAGAAATTTCGTGGTCTATGAAAGCGGCATAAAGATGGGCCCGTAAGTGGTCAATGCCGACGACGGGAAGGTTCCATGCCTGGCTTAATGCGCGGCCAAAAGAGACGCCCACAAGCAAAGAACCGATCAGGCCCGGCCCCTGAGTCACAGCCAAGGCATCCAGGTCTTTGCTTGCGACACGGGCTGTTTTCATCGCCTCCTCAACGACCGCGCTGATAGACTCCAGCTGGGCGCGCGAAGCGATCTCAGGAATAATGCCTCCGTAGGGGGCATGCTGAGAGAGGCTTGTAGCGACGACATTCGACAAGACGCCGCGGCTGTCCTCGACCACAGAAGCGCCTGTTTCATCGCACGATGTCTCAATCCCTAAAACTCTCACGGCATTTGTCATTTCGTTTAAGACGTTGATTTGTTTCTCTTTATCCCGGGACCTGTCTCAAAGGTCCTTGATCACTTCGGAGATGCCGATAAATTCATATCCTTGTTCCTCGAACGCCGGGATCATTTCCTTAAGGACAGCGACGGTATGCGGCCGATCGTGCCCGATCGCAACGGCAACGCCGTTCTGCTTGGCCAGACGCGCCACCTTCACCAGCTGTTCCCTGATATAGGTCTCGCCATTCTCATTATCAATGAAAATATCACGGCTTGCGAATTTCTCGTGCATCGACTTGGCCACCGTCCGTCCGACACTCTTGGGCGTCACCATGCTGTCCACAAAAAATAAGCCCCGACGCTTCAGATATCCGATCACGATACGCATCACCCGCGTATCTTCCGTCGCCTTGGAACCCATATGGTTGTTGATCCCTTTGGCGTAAGGAATTTGCGCAAAAGCCTCATCCATCAATGAGACGATCTGCGAAGAATCCATCGTCGTCAAAAGGGTATTCGTCTCCAGCCCGTATTGTTCCTTGTGATGAGGTTCCATCGGCATATGGATGATGACCTCTTTGCCGTGCCGATGGGCCAGCTCGGCCGCTTCTCTCGAATATTCCTGGAACGGCAGGATCGCAATCGTCACCGGCATATCATCGTCTTCAAGGAAACTCTTGTTCCGCATATTATATCCCCAGTCGTCAATGATCAGCGCGATCTTGCCGGTAACGACCTCGGGGCGCGGCTTTGGCCTTTCGGCGACGGGAGAAACAGGTTCCGCCTCTTGCGGACGGACAACGGGAAGCTTCTCTGCGGGCAAGGGGGCCGGACGGGCTACGACAGGCTTTTTCCGGACCGGCGCCTGGGAACGCCGCAGGAAATAAAGCAACAGGCCCGCCTGCAAGATGACGATCGCGGAGAGGACCAGGATAACAAGATTTTTGACGTTGTTCATGAAACGCGTTTCTGGTCCTTGACTACGACCATTTTTTGATAGATCTTGATCCCCTTGATGAGGTCGACGGCCCTGGAAAGCGGGATATCGCGCAGATAAAGCTCCTTCACATCAGACACCTCATCCTTCTGCGATGTCTTCTTTTCGACGTCTTCAAAAATCTCTTCCAGAGACGTCTCCGGTTTCTCCTGATCGATCCTGGCCGACGTCTCCTGAGGCGCCATGACATCCGGCATGATCCCGGTCTCATGAATAGAAACACCTGAAGGCGTGTAATAACGGGCTGTCGTCACCTTCAACGCCGAACCGTCTCTCAAAGGAAGGACCGTCTGAACAGACCCCTTGCCGAAGGTTTGTCCGCCCACAAGGATCGCTCTTTTCAGGTCCTTGAGGCATCCGGCCAGGATCTCGCTTCCGGATGCGCTCCCTTCGTTGATAAGGAGCACGATGGGGATATCCGTATAAGGAGTCCGATAGCGCGACATAAAAACGGCATCCTGGGACGGTTCGCGGCCTTTCATAGAAACAACCAGTTGGCCGGCGGGAATAAAGCGTTCCGTCACCTCCACGGCCTGGTCCAGAAGGCCTCCGGGGTTATTTCTTAAATCAAAGATCAACGCATCCATTCCCCGGGATTTTAGATCGGCAAGGGCCTTATCGACATGACGCGTCGTCTCTTCACTGAACTCCACCAACTTGATGTAACCGATCCCATCCTCCAGGATCCTGGCTTCTTTGATGTCCTTGATCTCGATCGTAGCCCTCCTGATCTTGAACGTCAAAAGTTTATTCTCTTTTTCACGCCACACAACGATCGTCACGTCTGTCCCCGGTTTGCCTCTGAGCATCTTAACGGCCTCATGAAGCTTGACATTCTTAAGGACGGTCTCGTCGATCTTGACAATCCGATCGTGAGGCTGTACACCCGCTTCCCATGCCGGCGTCCCTTCGATCGGCGTAATGACCGTCACAAGGCGGTCCTTAAGCGTGATCTCGATCCCGACGCCGCCGAAATGGCCGGCCGTATCCGCTTTTAGATCTTCGTGGTCCTCCGGCGTCAAAAACTGGCTATGCGGATCGAGGCTCGCCATCAGGCCCGTCAACGCCCCATAAATCAAATCTTTGGCAGGGGCCTCATCCACATACTGGGCCTGGACAAAGGCCAGGGCGTCGGCGAACAGCTCAAGCTCCTTATAGGTCTCGTTGCGCTTGGACTGATTGATGGCCGTCATGCCGAAATTTGCCACGACCAGGACGCAAAGGGCAGCGAACAGCAAAACCCAAAATCTCAAAGCACATCTCATAACGACCTCAGTTTTTCAACAAGCAATTCCCTGGCCGTCTTGGGATTCGCCTTCCCCCGGGACAAACGCATCACCTGCCCGACCAAAAACATCAACGCATTCTCTTTGCCGGCTTTATAGTCATCGACGGATTTCTTGTTGGCTGCCAGGACCTCCTGGATCACGGCGAGAAGGGCGCCCGCATCCGAAACCTGGGCGAGATTTTCTTCGACGACGATCTTTCCTGCGGATTTCCCGCTCTCCAGCATCTCTTGCAAAACATCCTTTCCGGCCAGCTGGCTGATCTTCCCCGTCTCCACGAGATCGATCAGTTCCGTAAGGGCTGCCGGTGTCAGCCGCAACTCTGCCATATCCTGTCCGCGGGTGTTCATCTGGAATGAAACGGGGCCGATCAGCCAATGCACGATCTTTTTAGGCTGACCGTAGAGTTCCAGGCAGGCTTCGAAAAAATCCGCAAAGCTCTTGGACGCTACGACCGTCGAAGCGTCTTTCTCGCAAAGACCGAACGCCTCCATGAAACGCCGACGTCTCTGCGCGGGCATTTCCGGCAATTCCTTTTTGATCGTGTCGATCTCCTCGGCCGAGATCACAAAAGGCGGCAGATCGGGCTCCGGAAAATACCGGTAATCATGCGCCTCCTCTTTCGATCTCATCGGCAGCGTCAGCTGTTTTTTCTCATTCCACAGCCGCGTCTCCTGGACGACCGAGCCCCCTTCTTCCAGAACGGCCGCCTGGCGTTTTATCTCATATTCCAGGGCCTGGCGGACGGCCCGGAAAGAATTCATGTTCTTCAGCTCAGCCTTGACCCCCAGCCCCGAGGTCCCTGCCGGCCGTAACGAAATATTGGCATCGCATCGCAGGCTCCCCTTTTCCATGTCGCAATCGGAAACATCCAGATATTGCAGGATCAATTTAAGGTCCGTCAGATAGACATACGCCTCTTCCGGCGTATGAAGGTCCGGCTCGCTGACAATTTCTAAAAGCGGGGTCCCCGCCCGGTTATAATCGACAAGGCTTTCCGTGCCGCTTTCAGGATGGATCAACTTGCCCGCATCTTCTTCCAGATGAACGCGCTTGACCCTGATGCGCTTGACGCCGTCCTGCGCCCGGATATCCATCTTGCCGTTTTCGGAAAAAGGCATGTCATACTGCGAAATCTGAAAATTTTTTGGCAGGTCGGGATAATAATAATTTTTCCTGTCGAATTTCGTAAAATGTTTTACGTCGCACCCCAGGGCCAATGCGACCTTCACGGCGCTCTTGAGCGCCGTTTCATTAAGCACGGGGAGCGACCCGGGCAGGCCCAGACAGACCGGACAGACATGCGTATTCTCTCTTGAGCCAAAAATGTTAGCGCAACCGCAGAACGCCTTGGTCGCGGTTTTCAGCTGCACGTGAACTTCCAGTCCTATCACAGGTTCATAGTTCATCATTTCGGCGTGTTTGGTATCAGAGACTTCGTGTGTGTACAAACAATTTTTAGCTGGTTTGCCGGTGAGCCTGTTAGCCAGTCTGCCGGTCCGCCGGGTTAACCCGTCATCCCGCATTCGTTGCTCGCGGTTCGTGGTTCGACGTTGTTCGTGAACAGATCACGGATCCTGGACCACGAACACCGAACCACGCACACATTCACCCGCTAACCCGATAACTCGTTGACGTTAACACTTTGACTCTCTGACACGGCTTTTACAGCTTCGGCTTCTGCTTATGCCAGGAGGTGTTTTGCTCATAATGGAACGCCAACCGGTAAAGGTCTGCTTCCCCGAACGGCCGGCCGATGATCTGCATGCCGATCGGCAGGCCCGCCTTCGAAAAGCCGCACGGGACCGACATGGCGGGGACGCCCGCCAAATTCGTCGAGATAGTGTAAATATCGGACAAATACATGCTCAGGGGGTTATCTGTTTTTTCGCCGAGACGAAACGCGGGCGTCGGCGAAGTCGGCGTCAGAATAAGATCAAAATCCTTAAAAACCTTGTCAAAATCTTCCCTGATCAATCGCCGCACCTTGGAGGCGCGCAGATAATAAGCGTCATAATAACCGCTGGACAACACATACGTCCCGAGGATGAGCCGGCGCTTCGCTTCGGCGCCAAACCCTTTGTCGCGCGTCTGTTTGTACATCCCGATCAGGGCCGATGCATCCTCCGGGGCTGCCGCCACCCTCAAACCGTACTGGACGCCGTCGAAGCGCGCCAAGTTCGAAGAAGCCTCGGCCGTGGCAACAATGTAATAGACGGCCACGGCATATTCGGTATGAGGAAGGCTGACCTCCCCGAATGTCACGCCCAGGGATCCGAGCTTTGCCTTAGCTTGTGTGACGGCCTCCCGCACTTCAGGATCGATGCCCTCGACGAAATATTCCCTGGGGACAGCGACGCGCATCCCCTTCAAATCTTTTTCCATCTCTTTAAGATAATCCGGCACGGGAAGATCGACGGAAGTGGCATCCCGGCCGTCATGGCCCGCGATGACGCTCAAGACAAGCGCGTTATCACGAACATCTTTCGTAATGGGGCCGATCTGGTCCAGGCTCGACGCGAAGGCCACAAGGCCATAGCGTGAAACACGCCCATAGGTCGGCTTCATGCCCACAACGCCGCACAACGACGCCGGCTGGCGGATCGACCCGCCGGTATCGGAACCCAGCGCGACAATCGTCTCATCCGCAGCCACGCACGCGCAGGAGCCGCCGCTTGAACCGCCGGGCACACGGCCTAAATCCCAGGGGTTTCTCGTCGGATAAAAACAGGAAGTTTCGCAGGAAGAACCGAACGCGAACTCATCCATATTGGTCTTGCCCAGGATCAACGCGCCTGATTTTTTAAGTTTCTCCACCACCGTCGCGTCATAAGGCGCGACAAAACCTTTCAGGATCCGCGAACAACACTCCGTCGGATCTCCCTGGCGGCAGATATTGTCTTTGATGACGGCCGGGATCCCCTGCAGGGCGCCGGCGCCGCTGGAACTGCCGGAAACATCTTCCTCAAAATGCGGCGGTCGCGCAAACGCCCTGACCTTCTCCTCGACCGCTTGATAACGGCCCTTAAGGTCCGAAAGGACGTCTGCCGGCGCAGCAGAGCCGTCCTGAAAGCGCAATCTTAATTCCCAGGCCGTCAGCCCATGAAGTTTCATTCGATCACCTTGGGGACCTTGTAGAATTGATCCTGGACAGCCGGCGCCATTTTAAGGACTGACCGGGGATCCAGGGAAGGCACCGGAACATCTTTGCGATAAACGTTCTTAAGATCAAGGGCGTGGGTCATGGGCTCGACATCATGAACGTCCGCCTCTTTAAGCTTGTCGACATAGGCCAGGATCCCTTCCAGCTGACCCTGAAAATGAGTTATCTCTTCTTCCGTCAAGCCCAATCTTGCCAGATTGGCTATATAGGTAACGTCATCACGGGATATGGACATGCGCTCCTCTTGTTCTCGGCCCCAAAGGCCCATGGAAACATTTATGATATCATTCGTGCTTTAAAAAGTCAAAGATGCGATTACTCAAGAGAACATATTCCGCAAGAGAAACCTCCTCGGGCCTGCGCTCCAGCAGGGGCTCAGGCTCGCCATGGCCGGCTAAAAGAGGCTTCAGGATCGCCGCCAGGCTGGACCGAAGCTTCTTTCTCCTCTGTCCGAAGCCCGTCCGGATGACGCGAAACAGGAGATCTTCAGAACGCACCCCCCAATATGACCGGCGTTTCAGCCGGGGCTTAAGCCGCATAAAAACAGAGGCGACTTCAGGCTGGGGCCGAAAAACACCCGCAGGGACCCCGAAAAGGACACGGGCTTCGCAAAAATAATCCACAAAACAGGACAAAGACCCATACGGCGATTCCCCTGCCAGGGCCGTCATCCGCTCGCCTACCTCTTTTTGGATCGTGATATGAATATCCTCGATAAGATCAATGCGATCGAAAAGATACTCAAGGACAGGCGTCGTGATGTAATACGGAAGATTGGAAACGACGCGGACCCGGCCCGCGCCTTCCTGCCGGAGAAACCTCTTGAGGTCAAACTTCAGGATGTCCGCACAAACCAGCCGGATGTTGGGGATATTTTCGGTGACGGACTTCAAATGCGCGCACAGGCCCCTGTCGATCTCAACGGCAATCACGCGCCGCGCGCTTTTAACCAATTCAAGCGTCAGGCTTCCGTATCCCGGCCCGATCTCTAAGACCTCGTCGTCAGAGGCTGTGCCGATGGATGCCATGATCTTTCGCCGTATATTCGGATCGATGAGAAAATTCTGGCCGAACCGCTTGAGCGGCTTTAAAGGAGAGGCTTTCATGAGGTCTTTGAGCGGCACGGGCGGCTTAAGTCTTTTGCGGCCCGGAGAGCGGCGAACATCGAACCGCAATCCGCCCTGCCCAGTCCCGCCAGGTCATAGGCCGTGCCATGGACAGGAGATGTCCGTACGACGGGCAATCCGACCGTCAGATGAACACCGGAACTGAATTCCGTCATCTTAAATGGAACCAGGCCCTGATCATGATACATCGCCATGACCAGGTCGTAGGCCCCGTGCCAGGCCTGATGAAAAACCGCGTCCGGCGGCAGAGGGCCGATAAAGGCGCCGCGGCAAGAACGATTCAACTGTTTGACCGCAGGAGCGATGTGGACAAGCTCTTCATCGCCGAATAACCCGCCTTCTCCCGCATGAGGATTCAGCCCGCAGACGGCGATGCGCGGCGCGGCCAAGCGCAAACGCCGGCGCAAAAAATCAAACATCATGGAGCCGCAGGAAACGATCCTTTGCCTTGTGACCGCCCTGGCGGCCGCCTTCAGGCTTATGTGCCGCGTGGCCAGAACGACCCGTAAGCGGGAGGAAAAAAAAGCCATTTCGACTTGACGGGAACCCAGGGCGTTTGCCAAAAACTCCGTCTGGCCAGACCATCGAAAACCCACGGGCCGCAAGATTTCCTTGGAGACAGGCGCCGTCACCAATGCATCGACATGCCCTTGCCGGATCATCCGAACGGCTTCCTGAAGATAGCGATAGGCGGCGCGGCCGCCTTCACAGGACGCCTTTCCAGGCTTGAGCTTACGCAGGCCTGCATGCCCCATATCGCAAAGGCGAACATGCGCAGATTCCCTGAAACCGTAACGGCGCAAAATGCACAGGTCGCCAATGACAAAAAAAGAAACTCCCCGGGAACCCCGAAAACGCCGTAAGGCACCCGTCAGGACTTCCGGACCGATCCCGGCAGGGTCTCCCATGGTCACCGCAATACGCCTGCTCATTGTCTGATTGAAATATAAGCCTTATCCTTGAGGTCTTCGATCCAGCTCTTCAGGATCCTCTCCGATTTCTCGCTTTCCAGCAAGACCACGACTTTTTCCTTGATCTCATCGAGACCCATCTCGCTCGCCGGCAGCCTCTCTTTGACCAAAAAGATGTAATAACCGTTATCGATGGCAAAAGGCTTGGATGGACGGCCCGGTTCAAGAGAAAAAACAAAATTTTCAAGGTCCTTCTTCAAATGCCCGCGCGCCACCTTGCCCAAATCATTCCTTTTGGAATAATCCTGGGCCAGCTTGGTAAAAGATTCACCTTGAGACAGTTTCTGTTCGACCTCCTTGAGCAGCGCCTGGTCTTCGATAAAGATCGACTCGACCACGACGGACTCCGGCACCATAAAACGTTCCTTGTTCGCTTCGTAATATTCCGTCACTTCTTTGGGAGATACCTGGGTTCTACCCCTGACCTCCCTTTGCACGACCATATAGATCAACAGCTGGTTGTTCAGCTTTTCCCTCAACTCGGCAAGCGAAATCCCCTGGCTCGACAAAGCCTGCTGAAAATCCCGTTCGCTGCCGGCGCGAAAACGGATATCCCTGATCCTGTCTTCAATCATCTTCTCGTCAACTTTCAGCTGCAGCTTTTTGGCTTCCTGAAGAATCAGGCGGTCTTCGACCATGCGGTCCAGAAAATATTTATACATCTCCTCGGGGGTTTTCATCTCCTTGTCCGCCTCGCCGTCAAGAAGGGCCATGCGGGCAAAGGTATCCAATTCATCGTGCGTGATGACGTCGCTATTGACAATGGCGACGATCCGGTCGATTTTTTCAGCCCGGCACAAACCCGTGACCATCCCAAAAAAAACGAATCCAAAAAAAATCCGTAGGACGCAATCTCTCATAACCCTCCTTTAATGAGCAGGCGATTTAGGCGCGTGAATGGAATGAACAAACGTCATCGGACAGCCCTTTACGTTCACTCTTTTTTTCGTCAACGACACCCTCATTTATCCAATGTCTGTTGCAACGCTGCCACTGATTCCCGCAAAAGACGACAATACAGATCAAAACCTACAGCCGTGATGTGCCCGTGCTGCTGCAGCCCCAAAAGATTTCCCGCACCCCGAAGCTCCAGATCCTCCATGGCGATCTTGAAGCCGGCCCCTAATTGGCTGTACTCATGAATGGCTTCCAGCCGTTTACGGGCATCTCCGGACAACGCCTTGCGGGGATGCACGACGAAATAAGCGTAAGCCTTTTTTGTAAAACGGCCGACCCGCCCTCTCATCTGGTGCAGATCCGCCAAGCCAAAGTTGTCGGCATTATTGATAATGATCGTATTGGCATTGGGGACATCGATCCCGGACTCGATGATCGTTGTAGACACAAGGACGTCGATGCGATTGTTCAGGAAATCCACCATGATCTTCTCCAAGACCTTGGCGGGCATCTGCCCATGCGCATGCACCACGCGCGCCCCCGGAGGCGCGAGGGCGACGACGTCGTCCTCGATCTCTTCGATGTCCTCCACGCGGTTGTGCACGAAATAAACCTGGCCCGACCGCTTCAGCTCCCGCTCAATGGCCTGGCTCAACAGGGCCCGGTCATAAGCGACGACGTGCGTCTCGATGGCCATGCGATTTTCCGGAGGCGTATTGATCACCGAAATATCTTTGGCGCCCATGAGCGACATATAGAGCGTGCGGGGGATCGGCGTTGCCGTCAGCGTCAACACGTCCACAAGCGAACGCATCTCTTTAAGCTTCTCCTTGTGTTTGACGCCGAACCTCTGCTCTTCATCAATGATCACGAGCCCTAAGTCGGCAAAGCGGATATCGGAAGAGATCAACCGGTGCGTCCCGATGAGGATATCCACTTTTCCATTAGCCGTATCGTCAATGATCTGCTTCTGCCGGGCCGGTGTGCGGAACCGGCTGAGCATCTCGGCCCTTATGGGAAAATCCTTCAGGCGCTTCTGAAAATTCTGATAATGCTGCTCGGCAAGGATCGTTGTGGGGACCAGAATCGCCACCTGCTTCTGACCCATGACGCACTTGAAGGCGGCGCGCATCGCGACTTCTGTCTTGCCGTAACCGACATCCCCGCACAGAAGCCTGTCCATGGCGCAGGGGGCTTCCATATCGTGCTTGGTGTCTTCAACGGCCCGGGCCTGGTCCGGCGTTTCCGGGTAAGGGAACGCCTTTTCAAAATCGGACTGCCACGATGTATCCGGGCCGAACGCATGGCCGCCGAGCGCCTTGCGCAGGGCCTGGATCTTCAGAAGATCACACGCCACTCGCACGGTCGCTTTCTGGGCGCGCAGCTTTGTCCGCTTCCATTCGCCGGAACCCATCCGGTGGACCCTGGGCTTGCGGTTGCTAAAGCTGACATATTTCTGCACCAGATGCATCTGGTCTGCCGGTACAAAAAGACGGTCCTCTCCCTGATACGTGATCAGGAGATGAGGACGCTGTTCGCCTGCGACGAGGACATTCTCCATGCCCAGATAGATGCCGACTCCGTGTTCGGGATGGACGACATAATCCCCTTTGTGGATATCCACGAAGGCGTTGAGCGGAACTTCCTGGGAAAGAGCATTGATCTTGAAGGGCCGGCCCTGGGCCTTTTTCGGCAGGAGGATGACGATCTTATGGTTCCAGAAAGGCCTGCCTGTCGTCAGGCTATAGCTGTCAATGGAACGGACCGTGTCCGCGTCCCATTCGATCCTTACAGGATATTCGAATGTCGTCGGAAACACATCGACGATACCGCCGCGACGCGCGCATTCCCCCTCCTGCGACACCTCCGCCTGCCGGCGATAACCGAAGTCCGTCAAAGTCCGAAGAAATACATCCGGAGAAATGACCTGTCCTTCAAAAAACTTGAACGATCTGAACATTCATGCCCCCGCCTTCAAGCCCGTGGAATTTTGGCAGGAGAATCAACGGCCCGGCTTCATCAATCCACGGCAAGCCAGGACAATAGGGCTTGCGACGAAAATCGTCGAGTAGCAGCCGATCACGAAGCCAAACAGAAGCGTCAACGCAAATGAGTTCAGGATCTCGCCGCCCAAGAGAAACATGGCCACGACGACCAGAAGCGTCGCAAACGACGTCAAGATCGTCCTCGACAACGTCTGGTTCAGGGCCAGATTGATGACGTCCCGTAAACCTACTTTAAACTTCGTCCTCATCAGCTCGCGGACCCTGTCGTAAATGACGATCGTGTCGTTGATCGAATAACCGGCGATCGTCAAAAGCGCCGTCACGATCAACAGATCGATCTGCCGGTTCATAAAGGCGATAAAACCGGCTGTCAGGACCACGTCATGCAAAAGAGCGAAGACCCCGCCCACGGCAAAATCCAGATGCTTAAAACGGATCGCGACATAAAGCAGGATGCCGATCAAAGAATAGACGATGGCAAGCAAAGCCTTTTTTTTGAGTTCTCTGCCCACCGTCGGCCCGATCTTCTCGATTCTCATGACCTCAACATCATTACCGGGAAAACTCTTCCTCAAACCCGCCTGCACGGCATCTGCCGAATCCTCACCGGAACGAAGTATCACCTGGCGGGGATCTTCTTTGACCTGCTGGATGTTGACGTCCGCAAGCCCTGCCTCCTTCATGGCGCCCCGGAGTTGTTCAATCGGGACAGGAGTCTGGAACCGGTACTCCTGGAGCTGGCCGCCGGAAAATTCAACGCCGAAGGCGGCGCCCCCTCTTTTGACGAAAGAAACAATCCCCACGACCAGGATCAGCGCCGACAGGGCATAGGCAAAATAGCGTTTTTTTATAAAATCAACGTGGGTTTCGTCTTTGATAAGCGTCTTGAACAAGACCGTCTTGACGGCGTTCTTGAAAAGCAGGATGTCAAAGATAAACCTGGTAACGACGATCGCCGTAAACAAGCTGGCCAAGAGACCGATCGTCAGGGTCACGGCAAAACCGCGGATCGGGCCTGTTCCGAACTGGAACAGAAAGAACGCCGCGATCAGGGTCGTCGCGTTCGAATCAAAAATAGCCGAAAAGGCCTTATCGTAGCCGTTGGCCACGGCCGTGCGCAGCGGCCGGCCGCTCTTCATCTCATCCCTGATGCGTTCATTGATCAGGACGTTGGCATCCACCGCCATGCCGATCGTCAGGATGATGCCGGCAATACCGGGCAGCGTGAGCGTCGCATGAAACAGGCCCAATCCACCCAAAATGATCAAAATGTTCAAAAGGAGCGCCGCGTTGGCGATCAGCCCGGTCGCGCCGTAATAAAATAACATGAAAAGAAAGACGAGGGCCGCACCGATCAAACAGGCCATCAGACCTTTATGAATCGAATCCTGCCCCAGTTGGGGGCCGACAGTCCTCTCTTCTTCGATCACCAGGGGCGCAGGCAAGGCGCCCGAACGCAGCACGATCGCCAGGTCCTTGGCCTCATCAGGCGTGAAACGGCCGGAAATCACCGCCTCGCCCGTAGGAATAGGCTCATTGATCCGGGGGGCCGAATAGATCCGGCCGTCCAAAACGATTGCCAGGCGTCGGCCGACGTTATTTTTCGTCAACTCGGCGAACTTCTTAACGCCGTCCCCTTTCAAATTCATGCCAACGATCGGTTGCCCAAAAGAACTCTGGTCAAACCTGACATCAGCCGTCTCCAGATATTCTCCCGTCAATTCCGGCACCCTGCTTAACAGGAGTTTTTCCCCTTCAAGTTCTTTAAGCTCGAAGCCTTCCGGAACTTTTCCCGCCAGGGCCTCGGAGATGACCTTCGTATCGTTGCTGACAAGCTTGAATTCAAGAAGAGCCGTGCGGCCGATGAGCTCCAGCGCGCGCTTTCTATCCGTCATACCGGGAAGCTGAATAACGATCTGGTCTGCCCCCTGGATCTGGACAACCGGTTCCCGCACGCCAAATTCATCGATCCGGTTCCGGATAATTTCCAAGGCGCGCTCTACGGCGTCTTCCTTGGCCTTCTCGCTTAAAAGACTGGTATCAACCCGCAGGATCAGATACATCCCGCCCTGAAGGTCCAAGCCCAGGTTGATCCGCTTGTTCAGCGGAAAAGCCAGCAAGACGGCGGCCAAGATGACCCCTGCAATCAACAATCCCCGGTACAAAAGACTCTTTTGCATAACTCCGGCTCCTTTGATAAATGAAACCTCTTGCGCATTCCATGGCACCCCGCCGGGACCGAATATTCAGATTTCTCCACGGCCCCATCACAAAGGCAGGATGACGACGAAAGGCCTACGCTCCCGCTTTTTCCAAACGACTGACAGCGCTTTTATCGATCTCCATGCGCGTATTATCGTCCACCCTGACAATCAACGTCTTATCTTTAATGTTGACGATTGTTCCGTGAACGCCGCCGATCGTCACGATCTGGTCATTCTTTTTCAAAGCTTCCAGCATCTTTTTAAACTCCTTTTGCTGCTTCTGCTGGGGACGGAT
>JAQUOM010000014.1 GCA_028717105.1 Candidatus Omnitrophota bacterium | reverse complement strand
GTGTTTTGGCGGGTGTTTCTGTCGTGAGTTATAGAGACGCCAGGGAAAAATCTCTGGATAAGGAAGCGGTGGCCGGGCTCAAGCTGGTCCGTAGCGCCCAGCGCCAATATTTCATAAAATTTAAAAGGTACTGGCCGTCCGGGACAGTGAGTAATGTCGCGCAGATCAATGGAAACCTTTCTTTGGATCTGGGCTCGGGGAGCTGGACTTTTTCCGTCACGGGAGGCACGAGCATTAACGCTTCTGCAACCCGTTCGGGAAGGACGTGGTCGTTTAATAGTTTAACGGGAGAACCGACATGTGCAGGTTCCTGTTATTGAGGTTTTGTCCATGATCAAAAAAGCCGGGTTTACGCTTATGGAGGTTATCGTTGCAATCACCATCCTGGGCTTGTTGTCTGCCGGTTTTTTTAGCGTGGCTTTTTCTGCCAGGAATTTGACGTGGAGATCGAGAATGCGCCTGCGGGGAATTGAGATCGCCCGGCACCGCATTGAAGAGTTAAGGAGACACGTCCGCGCGGATACCTGGGACACAGGGTCCTTGCGCGTGATGGGGTGGACAGGTTGGGCGAATGCTCCCGAGGATTCAGCGTTCCAGTCGCGATACATTGTCCAGTCGATCGCAGGGGGATATCAGTGCCGCAATGTGACGGTGCAGGTGAGGTGGAATGAAGCGGGACTTTAGGAAGCATAACGGCATGACGATGGTTGAGCTGGTCCTGGCTCTGCTTTTGTTGAATGTTGTTATCTTGACAGGTATCTCAATGGAGTTCGGGGCCAGAAGGATCTACACCGCCACGGACCTGGAATCCGTTTTATTGGGAGAATTGGCGCCCCTCGTGGCGTCGATCACCTCGGACATTAACCAGGGCATCGGGAGCAGCGCCGATCTGCCCTATTCGACGGCAAATCTGGGCGGGTGCGCAAACACGCTGCGGATACGGCTCGACGCTAATGAAAACGGCCAGTATGACGGCGGCGATATCTGGGTGGCTTATTGCCGGACGGCCGGCAACGTTTTTCGTTATTATCCGAATGCCGCTACGCCGGGGACACGTGTGGATTTATCCAATAGGACTTCCGTATTTACGGTAAGTTTTTCCAATGACTGGGCGACCGTTGTTTTGGGAGCGAGAATTAATCCTGCGGCGGCTGTCAGCATGACGAATCCTGAAGTCATTGTGAATTCGAGCGCGCAGTTCCGCGGTACGTCTTTCCAATAGAAAAGGCCCTTCGCTTTAACCTTGGAATGCATCGAGGTAACGCTCAGGGCCAAAATTTTTCCAGGGAAAAAATTTTGGGGCAGTAGCTCAGCTGGGAGAGCATCACGTTCGCAACGTGGGGGTCGGGAGTTCAAATCTCCTCTGCTCCACCATATTTACTTATTTGGGTTCTCCCGCCTTGAAGATTGCATAGGGGCGGGATCCCGCCCGCAGGAAGATTGACTGGCGGGAGAATCCCATCTGCTCCACTGATTTTCAAGATGGGATTCGATGGAGGAGTTCTCCCGTCATTTGAAATAAATGATGACGGGATCCCGACAGCAAATGAAAGGGCACGTCGGGAAAATCTCCTCTGCTCCACCATTTTGCCGCCTCCGGCGGCAAAAGGTGGATGCCGAAGCCACTGGTTTCGGCGCCACCACCCAGTGTATTTTGCGGCAGAGCAAAAAAATTTCGCCTGCTTGGCCAAAGGCCGGGCGGGCAGGAATGCGAAATTCGCCGTATGGTTTTGCCGCCGTGCGGCGCGAGATCCATGGTCACAGCGTCATAGCTGGTTTTAGTAAACCGAAACGCCGTCACGCCATGAAATCCCGCCTTTACGCCTATATTTTTTTTCTGTGTTTTCCAGCTATCGTCGCTTTTTCAACCCTGGCCGTCGAGCCGTCGAAGAGCGCTCCTCATGAGGCTTCTTTCTATCACCGTCTTGAGAACGGGTCCGTTCAATGTGTCCTTTGTCCGCGCCGTTGCACGATTTCCGAAGGCAGCAGAGGTTTTTGCGGCGTCCGGGAAAACAGGAAGGGCCGCCTCTACAGCCTTGTTTACGGGCAACCTTGTTCTCTGCACATAGACCCGATTGAAAAGAAACCGCTGTTTCATTTTTTCCCCGGTTCTAATGCATTCTCGCTGGCGACGGTCGGCTGCAACCTGAAGTGCAAGTTCTGCCAGAACTGGCAGATTTCCCAGGCATCGCCTGAGGACGTGGCGGCCGTGGCGTTAACCCCCGAGGAAGTCGTCGAAAAGGTCAAGGCCAGCGGCGCAAGGGTTATTGCCTACACCTATACGGAGCCGACGATTTATTATGAATATATGTTTGAGATAGCGCGTCTGGCGCGCACCGCGGGGATCAAGAATGTGATGCATTCCGCCGGTTATATCAACGAAGAGCCCCTGCGTCAGCTTTGTCCTTATCTTGATGCGGCCAACATCGACCTTAAAGGGTTTAACGACCGTTTTTATTCCGAGATGACGCTGGGGGGCCTTGAAGACGTGTTGCGGACGCTCAAGATCTTAAGAGAACAGGGGGTCTGGCTTGAGATCACGCATCTCTTGATTCCCGGGGTGAACGATGACCCTGAAGAGACGAGGAAGATGTGCCTCTGGATCAGGGATAACCTGGGTGCCCGGACACCTCTCCATCTTTCGCGGTTTTGGCCCATGCATAAGCTTGTGCATTTGTCTCCGACACCCGTCTCGCATCTGCAGCAAGCCAGGCAAATCGCCCTGGATGCCGGGTTGAAATACGTTTACATAGGAAATGTCGGCGGCGTTGAAGGCGAGGATACATTTTGCCCGCAATGCAAGGCCAAGGTGGTGGATCGGGCCGGGTATGTCGTTACGGCTCTTCACGTTATTGAAGGCCGGTGCGCGTTTTGCGGGGCTGATATCGACGGCGTATGGGAGAGAGAATGAGCGGCGTTAAATCACCGATAACCCTGCCTGCCGGTGAGGCAGGCAGGATGCAGATTCCAAACAAACATCCCTCTTCCATGTCCAAAGGTCAAAAGGGGCGGCGGCACGGGAAGCGGTTGTGCGGACGGTGGAGTCTGGTTTTTGGTTATTGTTTTGCTGTTGTTTCCTGGAGCCTGGTTGTTCCCTTGATTGTTTTTGCAAAAGATGTCAAAGAGCCCAATGTTGCCGGGACCTTTTATCCGGCAGATGCGGACGAGCTCTCTTCGTCGATCCGTTGGTACCTTGACCAGGCCGGAAGGGTAGACCCCGGAGGCGATCCCGTCGTTCTCATCGTGCCGCATGCCGGGTATGTTTATTCCGGTCCCGTAGCCGCCTATGCCTTCCAGGCCGTGGCCGGTGCCTCTTATGAGACAGTGGTTATCCTGGCGACGAGCCATTATTTTTCTTTTCATGGCGTCGCTGTCTATAAAACAGGGGAATTTCGTACGCCGTTAGGAGGGCTGGCGGTTGACACCGCGGCGGCCGAGGGCCTTTTGGAATCAGCTAAGGGGTTCGTGAGCGAAGCGCCGCAATACTTCGAGCGCGAACATTCTCTTGAAGTGGAGATCCCGTTTCTGCAAACCGTCCTGGAGCCGGGTTTTAAAATTCTTCCCGTGTTGACAGGTCAGATGAGCTATGATGATTGCCTTCGGCTTGCGTCGCTGCTGACAGCGATTTCTTCGGACCGGCGGATGCTGGTGGTGGCAAGCACGGACTTGTCACATTATAAGGGCTATCAGGAGGCCCGGGGGCTTGACGAGCACACTATCGCTTTTTTAAAGGCGTTCGATACGCGGGGGCTTTGGGACGCGGTGGCCCACACGGGTTGGAATGTTTGCGGTGTTCGTCCGCTGGTGGCGGCGATGGAATATGCCAGAGCTGCCGGTGTTTCGGAGTTGTCTGTCTTGAAGTATGCCAATTCCGGCGATACCGCCGGAGATAAGGACCGGGTCGTTGGCTATGTGAGCGCTGTCGCGGCGAGAACGCAAGGGGCTCGGTCTGCGGATTCTGCGTTAAGCGCGTCCGGGCCAGGGCTGCGGGAGAGAGGAGAAGATATGCTGACGGGGCAGGATAAAAAAAGGCTTTTGGAGATTGCCAGACAAGCGATTGCAGCACATGCCGCCGGAGACGCCATGCCGGAATCCAAAGAATCCTCCTCCGGCCTCAACGTGAAGCGCGGGTGTTTTGTGACCTTGCGGGAAAATGGAAATTTGCGGGGATGTATCGGGACCTTTGTCTCCGAGGAGCCGCTGTGTAAGACGGTGCGGAACATGGCGATCGAGTCGGCCACGCATGATTATCGTTTTTCTCCCCTCAGGCCCGGCGAACTTAAGGATGTGACGATAGAGATATCCGTGCTTTCCGAGCCGCAGCTGATTGATGACTGGAGGCAGATCCGCCTGGGCACGGATGGCGTTATTGTCCGCAAGGGGTTTTCTTCAGGGGTGTTTCTGCCGCAGGTTGCAACCGAGACGGGCTGGGACCTGGAAACATTTTTGTCCCAGCTTTGCTGGCAGAAAGCGGGGTTGCCCGCTGACAGCTATAAAGATCCGCAGACAAAATTTTACACCTTCCAGGCCGATGTGTTTTCGGAGGAAGATAACGGGCATTGATTTTTATGACATTGAGGATCGTTTGGAGTCTTTTTTTAACGGGTCTTATTCTTGGATACGGACCATGCCTGTTGAGCTGCGGTCCGCTCCTCTTGTCCTATATTTCTGCGACACAGAACGGTCCCGGGCAGGGGTTGAAGATTTATTTCGTTTTTTCATTGACCAGGATCGTCGTTTATGGCGTTTTTGGCATTCTGGCAGGCCTGTTGGGCGATTGGGTGGTGCGGAATTTTTTTGACAGCTCGTGGTTCAAGTGGGTCTTTGTTGCTTTTGGAGTTTTTCTTGTCGTTCTGGGCTTATTGCTTTTGGTACAGAAAATGCCTGTCGGGCGTTCTTGTCCGCCCTGGGCAAGAAAACACCTGGAAGGCGGGGTGCGCGACGCGATTGTTTTTTCCATCATTGTTTCTTTATCTCCTTGCCTGCCATTGTTCGCTGTCCTGGGTTATGTCACGCTGACTTCGGACTCGTGGTTCAAAGGGCTCCTTTATATGTCAGCCTTCGGATTGGGGACGGCGGTCAGCCCTATGGTTCTTTTTTGCGCAGCGGCGGGGTGGCTGGCCAAGTTCTCGCGGCGGTTTGAGTTTTGGTTTTTGGTCTTAAGGGTCCTCTGCTGCGGGATCCTGATTTTTATGGGTATCAATCTCATGCGGATATTTTAATCGAGACGCAGAAATCTTTAGGCTTTTTCCTCCCCGTCCCGTTTTACGGGACCGGGTGCAAGGGAAAAAGCCCCGATAGCTTATAGTACGGGGAGATCCATTACGGGCTTTCTTTCGGGTCCGGGGAGAGCCATGACGCCAGGCTTCATGAACAGATTTTACGTGCCGAAAGAGAATATCGGGGGCGGGATGATCCGGGTGACGGACCGTGACGACGTGCGTCATCTGACAAAAGTTTTGCGAGTTCGGCCCGGGGAGCATGTTTTTATCAGCGATGGGGAAGGCCGCGCTTATGTGGCGGTGTTGGAAGGGGCGGATGCCCGGTGCGCATCAATGAAGATCAAAGAGACCCTGGCTGAGAAGGTAAGGGAACAGTCGCTTTGGCGCTTGGCTTTGGCGGTCGCCGTGCCGAAAAGCACGCGGTTTGAAGAAGTTGTTGATAAGGCGACACAGCTGGGGGTTGATGAGATCATTCCATTGATCACCGAAAGGACGCTTGTGACGGGCGCGCGCGTCCATCATAAAATGGAACGTTATCGCCGCGTCATGGACGCGGCGGCCAAACAGAGCGGTGCCCTTTTTTTACCGTGTCTCCAGGAACCCGTGGAATTTGACGTCCTGTTGAAAGAACGCGCGGGGTCTTATGATCTGCGTTTGTTGCCCAATCTTTCGAGCAACAGCGTTGCCTTAAAAGATATTTTTTCACGTTTTTCCGGTGGGCGGATCCTGGCCTGCATCGGACCCGAAGGGGATTTTTCTCCCGCAGAGGTCGATGCGGCCCTCCGCGCAGGTTTTCAAGGGGTTAGCCTTGGCGATTCCGTGTTGAGGGTGGATACGGCCGCGATCAGCGTTGCTGCTTTTATCAGGATCCAATTGGGCCGTTCTTGAGAGGCCTTTTTCCTTCCTATCATGAAATCTTTTTGTATTAAGACTCTTGGATGTAAAGTCAACCAATGCGAGGCCGATGACGTCCGGCAGCGCCTCCTGGAATTTGGTCTAAGCGAATCCCGCGATTTTTTGACGGCGGATATCCGCATCATAAATACCTGTTGCGTCACGGGCCGTGCGGAAAGAAAATCGCGCCAGCTTATCCGTCAAGCGGCCCGGTGCGAAGGCCGTCCTGACGGCTGTGTTGTCGTGACCGGGTGCTATCCGGGATACGAACGCAAGTGGATAGAAAAGACGGAGGGGATCGATAAAGTTTTTGGACAAAAAGAAAAAAGGCAGTTTTTTTCCTGGCTCAAAACGTTTGAGTCCCGTCGGAAAACGCGCGTGGTTCTGCCAGCCGGGCACGGCGGCCGTACGAGGGCTTTTTTAAAAATCCAGGACGGTTGCGACAACCGCTGCAGCTATTGCGTTGTCCCTTTGATGAGAGGGCCGTCCACGAGCTTGGGGTCGGCGCATGTCTTGGCGCATGCCCGAGTCCTTGCGGAGAGCGGCCGTAAGGAGATCGTTCTTACGGGCGTCAATATCGGTTCTTTCGGGAAAAAAAGGGCCGGCGTCAAGCAGCCGCTGGTTCATTTGATCAGGGCTTTAGAGAAGGTGGAGGGGCTTGAGCGGATCCGCCTCAGTTCTATCGAGGCAGGAGATGTCTCAGAGGATTTGATCCGGCTTATGGCTGTTTCGGATAAACTCTGCCCGCATCTTCACATCCCTTTTCAGAGCGGAGACGATCAGGTCTTGGCGGCCATGAACAGGCGCTTGCGTGCCGCTGATTATCTGCGCCTGGTCGATGAGGCCAGGAAGGCCGTCAGGAACCTGGCGGTGACTTGTGATATGATCGTCGGTTTTCCCGTCGAGGAGGAGCGGCAATTCCGTCAGACATTGTCGTTTGTGCGGCAGGTCAGGCCTTTGAAGGTTCATGTTTTTCCTTTCAGTCTCCGCAGAGGAACGGCCGCCGCGTCGGCATACAAACCATTGGCCCCGGGCGTCGTCAAAGAACGGGCGGACGTTTTGAGAACGGTCGCCTCGGAGGTTGCGCAGGGCCTTCTTCAGGAACGCGTTGGTTCTTTGGTTGATGTGCTTTGTGAACAACGGGAAGAAGGATGGTGGACGGGGCATAGTGCCGAGTATTTTAAGGTGTATGTCGATAGCCGGGAACACCTGCATAATCAGATCAGGCGTGTCAGGGTCCTGGGGTTGAGGAAAGAAGGCGTTTTTGGGGGTTTTGTAGGGGAGGACAGAGGTCTGTTGCCTGCGCTTGGCGGGCCTGCAACTCTTTCTTGACAAATTGATTTTTTAAGGTAATATAATGCAATAGTTTTAAAAAGTTTTAAATTAGTATTGAATATGCCTCAGAAAAACACAAAATCCTCCATGAGGGCCATTTTTTTGCTGATGGTTTTTGCCGGTGCATTGCTGGTTTTTCCGGGCAAGGTGCAGGCTGTTTTTGACCTCTCCGTTACGCAGATCGACGGCGGTTTTGACTTAAGGTTCGGCAGGGTGGAACCTTCGGATTTCAAGCTTGTCAAGCAATTGACCTTGCGGGTCAACTCCGATACCGGCAAGGCCTATCGTGTTTTTCAGCAGTTGCTCCAGCCGTTGGCGACTCCCCAGGGAGAGCCGCTGGATCCGGAACAATTCAAGATGTACGCATTGCAGGGGTCCAACAGCCGCGGGACATTGATCTACCGTCAGGAAGAACCTGTTGTACAGGCGCAGACCCTCGTTTATACGTCAAATACGACGGGCGAAAATGATTCTTTTCAGCTTGTTTATACCATAACGCCGAAAGAAAACCAGGCCCCGGGTTCTTATTACGGCCGGATGGCTTTTATCCTGATCCCGGTTGATGCGGCGATGTCGCAGGTCGTGGTCAATGTCCAGATTTCCGTGGAATTAACAACGGGGTCGGCGACCGTGGCCGACATCGTCACAAATACGGGGTCTGACCGGATCGTTATCGATACAGAAGACATGCACGTGACCAGGGAAGGCGTCGAGGGCAGCTGGCCTCAGGTGAACATTAAGGTCGCCGGCCCCCTGGGTGCGCCTTACCGTGTTTATCAGTCGCTTGAGGGCGGCGATGTCACGACCAGCGACGGATATAATTTCGACTTAGATAAGGTGGCGGTTTTGTATGAAGGCGGCCGCCAGGGCATGATCAGTGCGGCCTCGACGCTTAAAGGGGCAAGACAGAGGCAGCTTATTTATGCATCGGATCCCCGCGGATCATCCGACGAGATCACGATCACCTATAAGCCGACCCAGGATTTCCGGCTCGCCAAGGACGGCCTTTACCGGGGGCGCCTGGTCCTTTATATCGATGTCGATCAAATGACCGGCCCGGCGCAGCCGAAACTCAAGACGCTGGATGTGGAATTTCATGTTTCTCCCGTCTTTGATATCCGCGTCTATTCGCAGGACCAGGAGGGTGTCGCGCTGGAGTTCGGCAACATCAGTTACAAGAGCGGGCCCAAGAGCTCTGAAAACGAGATCTTTGTCGAGTCCAATCTCGGCAAACCTTATACGATCGTTCAGATGGTTTCCTCGCCGATGGTCAGCGAGTCGGGGGAAAAGGTCTCCGGGGATAGTTTTGTCATGAAGGTCAAGGACGTGGTGTCGGATGAAACGCCCAAAGCCTACGTGCAGGAATTTGTTCCCGTCAGGGAAGGCGAAAATAAGATTTTTTCTTCGGGTCCGGCGGGCGCAAGCGCCCGTCTGAAAGTGGAATACCGTTTGACGATGGGGGCGGAATCCAAGGCAGGAAATTACAAGACAAGGATCGGTTATTCTTTGGTCTTAGATTAAAATTAATGAAGAAGGAGGTGAAGACAGATGATGAAGCGTTTGATCGTGTGGTTGGTTGTGGGTGCGTTTTTGACGCTGGACATGGCGCCTGTGGCATGGGCCCAATCGACGGCTGTTGGACCGAGCGGTACGGCTTCTGCGACGGTGGATTCCTTTTTGGAATTTGCCATGGATGACGTGGTGAAGATGAGCGTGGCGAATGGCGATACGGACCCCTGGAATGACGGGACCGTGTTGACAACGCCTTCGTTCGATTTCGGAAAGCTGACTCCCGAGTTCAATACCGGCGGCGATTTCTTGTACATGCGCGGCGAGTTCTTCTACTATGTTCTGATGGTAGTTGTCAGCTCAGGGCGCAGGTATAAGATCACCGAAACCGGATCGCAATTGACAGGTCCGGGTGGAGCGACGTTGCCGAGAGAGGCCGTGCTTCTTGTGCCGGATTATCAGTGGCTCGATGAAATGGGAACCGCGTCACAAGGTGCGCCGCCTACGGGAGCCCAGGTGGGTCCTGTGACGTCCGCCTGCAATACGGATTCCCTGGTTTACCAGAGCGACACGAATGGAGCATCGAGGATCGTTCGGGCAGTTGTAGCTATTTCAGGCCCGGCGGCCGGTGCAAACTATCCGTTCAATTACAGCAATGGTTATAATGGGAACGTTGGTCAAGGCAGCAAACAGGAATATACTTCGTGGAAACCTGTGGGCCGGGACCAGGTGGCAGGAGACTATACTGGAACGATTACGTTTACAGCGGTTTTGAATTAAAAAGCAGCAGCGCAGCCGGCCTTAAAAACCGGCTGCGCTGTTTCTTTCGCCGCAAATATCCGTTAAAGGAAGATGAACTTCTGCCGCGCGGGGATCCCGCGGCCGCCATCAACCGAAGGCCGATGGTATTTCCGCAACGGTTCGAGAATCAGGAATGATGCCGTGAAACTTTTAAGAGTATGGGTGGTCAGCTGCGCGCTTTTGCTTATAGGGACAGTCCCTCTGGCGACGGCCGGGATCCGCATTGATAGTCCCAGGGTCAGGGTCACAGTCAAACCGGGGAGCTACGCGAGCGGCGAGATCAAGGTGGATAATACGGGCCAGCAGGAGATCCCCGTCAAGGTCTATCTGGAAGACTGGGCTTATAGCCAGGCCGACGGCAGCAAAAATTTCATGCCCAAAGGCACGGCATCCTTGTCGTGTGCGAATTGGGTCACTTTCTATCCGGCTGATTTTAAGTTGGCGCCCGGGGCTTCCGGCGTCGTGCATTATACCGTCAATGTCCCTCCGGATGCCCTGGGAGGTCATTTTGCCGTTATGTTTTTCGAGACGGAAGGCGGCGAGATCGAGGAGGCGCAGGAAGACGGGTCTTCGGCTTTTGTCAAGGTTTTGAATCGCGTCGGCGCGTTGTTCTATGCGGAGGCCGAAGGGACGGTCGTAAAGACAGCCGAGATCAACGCGCTGGACATTAATCTGCATCTCAATGATTTGATTGTCGTCGCCGCATTCGTGAACAAGGGGAATACCGATATCACGGCCTCCGGGACGTTTGATGTTTTGGATGACAGCGGGTTTGTGTACGCCCGTGGTTCTTTTGATGAGGTCTATACTTTTCCTCAGGACAAAGCCGAGTTGCGCTCCCGCGTTTCCTCGGTCAGCCTGAAAACCGGCCGTTATGATCTTCTGATCACTCTTGATTTTCAGCATGGCGGCTCTTTGGTGCAGGAAGCAAGTTTTTCCGTCGGCCCCCAGGGGAATATCTCCGAAGTTACCTTGAAAGATTAACATGCGTCAGCACCGAAAAAATAAGCTCCTCCTTACTTTTTTAATCATTTTAATAAGCCTGCCTCAACATGTTCTGCCGGGAAGTGCGGCGGCTGCGGTCTCTCCCCAGATCGGCGACATGCTGATCCAAAAAGGCATCTCATATTTCGACGGAGATCGATACCCCGAGGCCCTCGTTGAATTCAAGAAGGCCCTTCTTGCCAATCCCGAATCGGAGATCGCCAGGGTTTATATTGATATGATCGAACGGGAGACGGCCGGATGGTCCGGCGAGGCGGTTCTTCCTCAGGAAGGCAGGGAGGCGCTTGTTGATCTTTACTTGACCAAGATGGAGCCGCGGTCATTGCCGTACCCGGCAGATGAGGCGGCGCAGGCCTTTGACCGCGGGGCCCCGCATATTTCAAAACAGCCCATAGAGAAAAGCCAGGAAGCCGCAGATAATTTAAAAAGCCCCGCTGTCAAGAAGGAGGCGGTTAAGGTTCCGGCGTTGCCGGCATCGGTCTCCAAAGGCAGCGATGAATCATCGGGGCCGGCCGTTTTGGACCTGGCGTCTTACGAAGATGCCGAGATCAGGCTTTATATGAGGGAGCCTCTTGTTCTCCAGGGGATCGCGGTCCGCCGTTTCCTCGTGACGCATCCGGCCATTCTGAAAGCAGGCCAGGTTTCCGATACCCAGGTTTTGCTTGAGCCGCAGGAGATCGGCCAATGTTACCTGCATTTATGGGACAAAGACAATAGGCGAAGGAGTTATAAGGTCATGATCGGCCCTCAGCGCTTTGAGGAGATCTATGCGCAAGAGCTTAAAAAGAGGCTCTACGAAGCCAGTTTGCCCGAATCATTTAAATTCACCTATTCCATATCCGGAGATACATTTTTGACGGGCCGCGGTGTCGGCGATATCCAGCGCGAGTCGCATACGATGGCGTACTCGTCTTCGCTCAGAGGCGAGACTCCTTATGGAAAATTTGACGCTTCTGTCCAGGGGAACCGCACGACACAAAAAAATTACCGTATTTCCAATCTGAGAATGGGATTGACGGATGCGCACTACGACCAGTTCAAGGACATCAATATCCGCTGGTTCGATTATTCTTCGTCATTTGCGTCTTTTGGATTCCCGGTGTCGGAGCTCAGGGGTATCAAGGTGGACGCGCCGATGTTTGAAAAGACCGTCAATTATTCGGCTTTCTGGGGCGCTCTCCCCGAGGGAGATTTCAGTTTTCTGACGGCGGATTCGGGATTGTCGAAAACAAAAAAGGCGTGGCTTGAGGGCCTGGGGGTCAGTTTCCAGCCGACAAAATTTGCGAGCTTCAAGACATTTTACGCGCATTCGTACGGGTCGGAGAGGATAGAGCCCGTCCTGACAAGCGATATGACGGGTTTTGAAATGGATTACGATTTCGGGGCCTGGAATTTCGGTTCGGGGATGGTGACGGACATGACGCATATCTCCTATACCGCCGATACCTCCGTGACGATCCCCAGGTTGAGGATAGGATTGAACATGACGGATAATGCCAAGAATTTCGCCTCCCTCTTGGGCGGTGTGCCGACGACCGGATCGACGAGCGGGACGCTGTCGATCAATTATCGCCCGACGGATTCCGTGACGATCTATAACGCCGTTTCAGGCACGCACGACAAGGTTTTTAATAACCCCGAGGACCCCGCGCGCCCGAATTATAATGCCACAACGCGCCTGAACTGGATTTTGGACCCCCACACGGAGATCGAACTGGGCTATATTATGGATGACCAGATCGGGTCGAACACGCCTGCCGTGACCGAGACGAAAGAAATCATGTTCCGCAAGAAGCTCTTTTTCTTGCGGCGTCTGAATACGTTCCTGTTGTATCAGAACAGGAAGTCCAAGAATTATACTTCGCCGGTGCAGAATTTTAACAACAATCGTCTTTTGGGCGGCGTCAATTTCCGCCTGCTCTACGACATCTATTTTTATTACAACCAGGAAGTCAACATGCTGCGCAATACGTTCACCAACGAGACCGCCTATCCGACGGCGTCGGAATTCGGCCTTCATTATAACCATCAGATTTCCAATACGCCTTTTTATACGAATCTGAGGCTTTTTTATCGCAACGAGCAGGATACGGAATCCACGTTAAGTTTCCTGAGCGGAGAGGACAGGCTGGAGGGTGAAGCGGAGCTCACGTTCAAGCCGTCCCAGGGCAACGAAACATTCGTGAAGCTGAGGATCGATAATATCTGGGCGGAGCGGACGGGGGTCGAAAAGCATTTTGATGTCTCCTTGAGTTGGGGCGTGCGGCTCTTATGGGATACGGGTTTGCGCTGGCAGTCCGTGGGCGGGTTCTCCGGTTTTGTTTTCTATGACATCAATGGAGACGGCGTTAAACAGACGGGAGAGGCGGGTGTGCCGGGCGTGAAGATAGCGGCGAACGGCCAAAAAGAAGCCGTGACCGACAAGGGCGGGTTCTATCGCATTTCGGGAGTGTCCGGAAAAAAGGCTGATCTTGCGATCAATCTGGCAACGGTCCCGCAGGGGTATAATGCGACGGTTCCGCCTGAGCGTACGGTAGATATCGTGCATGCCAAGACCAAGCGTTATGATTTCGGCCTGGCGACGCGTATGGAAATCTCCGGGATCGTGTTCCACGATAAAAACAAGAACGGCGTGTATGACTCCGGAGAAGAGACCCTGAAAGGCGTTGTCCTTCTCTTGGACGGAAAGACGAAAGCCGTCACCAACCTGCAGGGGACGTATATGTTCCGGCAGTTTGCCCCCGGAGAACACGCCATCACCCTGGATTTGAAGACGCTCCCCGTGGCCTATATTCCTAAGGTCCCTGTCCGCAAGACCATTTCTGTCCGCGAAGGTTCGACGTTCGTCTATAACATCCCGCTGGAACTGCAAAAAACTCCTGCTGCTTCTCCCGGCCATCTTCCCCAGGACCAGGAAAAAAGCAACGTCACGGCCACATTCGTCCGCTGACGCTCTCTCCTGCCCGTAGGCAGGTCGTCCGGGTCTTAATCCGGGCAATCTTTTTATCATCTGTGTAATCAAGAGGGCATTGCCATGTTTTTGGCAATGCCCTCAAAATAAACCCCTCAAATAAATTTGAGGGGGAAACCCCAGTTTTTTTGTAGGCGGGGTTTTGTTATTTGGCGCAGACCGTATAGATCGTTACGGTCTGTTCTTGTCCCTGATTGTCTGTGCGCGTGATCCGCGATTCGTCCGCGGTCATTTCTTCCGCATTGACCGTTCGTTCCTCCCTGGAAACCTCATAGGCGCCGCCGGCCCCCGAAGCGGAAGGCGGCTGGACGCCGGAATGCTGCGGAATTTCCCGGGCGGCCTCCATTTCGACATGGTCAGGCATATAACAGCTCATCGTCCCGGAAATCGACGCCGGGCCTGCCATGCAGGGTGTCGCTGCCAGCGCAAGGACCAGAAAAAGGATGAGTGTTTTTGCGTCCATGTCGCCCTCCAACTTAAAGGGCAACCCCGTTAGAAAACCTGTTTTTTCTAACGGGCAAGAGGACGCAAGAAGCTGATGGCGGGCGAAGGGCACCTTTGCGGGTGCCTGCCGCAAGAATGATTCCCTGCTGCAGGCCCATCGCAGGCATAAAAAAACCCATTCAAAGAGAATGGGCCCCTTGAATTGACGGAATCAAGAGAGGAGCATATGGATTGACCCCCGCTTGACTACGGCAGCCCGACTGTCCGCCTGGTGTGCCTGGCGGATTCGCAGCTTTGCCATGAACCAGACCAAACGCTTCATAACAGTATTGCGCGGTTGGTTCAAGTCAACCCTAAACCGACAACGAAGTGTTTTGTCTGGTTTAAGGGTTGCGTCCTATCCTTTCGGATAGTTTGCCCTTTAAGTTTTTAAAGAACTGTTAAATCTAGTGCAAATATATCATAAGATGCCCCTGTTTTCAAGGGGGTCTCAAGGTAAAAAATCCATCGTTTTTTTGGGGTCCTCGCAGGTTTAAACGTATTGACTTATAATGGGATAGGATGTATAATTTTACCCCGTTAGAGCCATCCATTCGTCAGGAGAAAACCTCATAGAGCCTCAATGCTTTTCATCTTTAAAAGCATTCCCTGGGAAAGACAGATTTCGAAGCGGAACCGATAAGGGGGTATTATGGTCAATAAAGAGACCGCCAAGGAGAAGGAATTAAAAAAGAAGGAAGAATCTTCCAGCCGCCTGAAGGCCCTGGAGCTGGCCCTGGTCCAGATCGAGAAACAGTTCGGGAAGGGTTCGATCATGAAGCTGGGTGAGGATGTTACGACAGATGTGGAGGTCATTCCTACGGGATCGATTTCCCTGGATCTGGCTCTCGGCGTGGGCGGGATTCCCCGTGGCCGCGTGATCGAGATCTTCGGGCCCGAAGCTTCCGGCAAGACCACGCTGACGTTGAGTATCATCGCGCAGGTCCAGAAGCAGGGCGGTGTGGCTGCATTCATTGATGCCGAACACGCTTTCGATTCCACGTATGCCAGAAAGATCGGCGTGAACCTCGACGATATGTTGATCTCTCAGCCTGATACCGGAGAGCAGGCCTTGGAGATCGCCGAAACGCTCGTGCGGTCCAACGCCGTGGATCTTGTCATCATCGATTCCGTGGCGGCGCTCACGCCGAAGGCCGAGATCGAAGGGGATATGGGCGATAGCCATATGGGGCTGCAGGCGCGTCTCATGTCCCAGGCATTGCGGAAACTGACCGGCACGATTTCAAAATCAAAGACCTGCGTGATCTTTATTAACCAGATCCGCGAGAAGATCGGCGTTATGTTCGGCAATCCCGAAACGACAACAGGCGGGCGGGCCTTGAAATTTTATTCCTCCGTGAGGCTGGACCTGCGCCGTATCAGTTATGTCAAGTCGGGAGACGAAGTCATCGGCAGCAGGGTCCGTGTCAGGGTCGTCAAGAATAAGGTTGCGCCGCCGTTTAAAGAGACGGAGATCGATTTCCTGCATGCGGAAGGGATCTCCAAGGAATCTGATCTCATTGATACGGGCGTGAACCTTAACATCCTGCAGAAGTCGGGCGCCTGGGTCCTGATGGGCGATGAAAAATTGGGGCAGGGCCGGGATGCCGCGAGGGTTTTTTTAAAGGCAAATCCCAAGACGGCCCTGGATATCGATAAGCGAATCCGGCAAGAACACGCCAGGAAGGTCGCCGAAGCACAGGCAGCGGCGGCTGCTCCGAAGAAGTGAAGCCTTTGCCGGCTTCTGCCGGCGGTTATTTTTGATGATGCGGCCGAACAAGGATGATAAGGGGCAGGCAAGGGCTTATGCCTTACGCCTGATCAAGTTCCGTCTCAGAAGCGAGCACGAGCTCCGTGATAAATTAGCGCGCAAGGCTTATCCCGGATCCGTTATCGATGAGACGCTTGTTTTCTTGAAGCGGTCGGGCCTTCTGGATGATGAGGCGTTCGCAAGGGCGTGGGTTGAGGGCCGGATCAGAAGGCCCTTGGGGCGCGTACGCCTGCGCCGCGAACTTCAGGCGAAGGGCATTGACAGCCGGTGGATTGAGGCGGCCCTGGAGAATGCCTGCCGGAATTACGACGAAAAAGAAGTGATCCGCGGCCTCATCCATCGAAAGATGGAACGGATGAAGGATCTCGAAAAAGAAAAGATCAGGGCCAGGCTTTTCGGTTACCTGGTGAGGCGCGGGTATCCCCAAAATCTTGTCGTAGAAACGATCCTGGAAGAAACGGCCGGGTCTTTGGACTAACGATGAGCAAAGGGACTGAACCGATTTTGGAGCCGGACGAGGGGCGCCGCCGCCGTCGCGCCTTGGCATCCAACAAAAATTCGGGCTTCCAAGGCGCCCATGATTTACCAGAGGTTGAGTAAATGAGAAGATTGTCAACAGATCAGCTGCGAAAATCCTACCTGGATTTTTTTGTTTCCAAGGGACATAAGCTTTTTAAGAGCGATTCCCTTGTCCCGGCCAATGACCCGTCGGTGCTTTTTACTTCGGCGGGCATGAATCAATTCAAAGACCGTTTCCTGGGTAAGGTGCGTGATGTCAAGCGCGCTACGAGCTGCCAGAAGTGTTTTCGCACGGGAGACCTGGAGCAGGTGGGCCAGACGCCGTTCCATCACACGTTTTTCGAGATGCTTGGAAATTTTTCCTTCGGCGATTATTTTAAGGTCGAGGCGATCCAATGGGCCTGGGAATTCGTGACGGATGTGATGGAGATCGATCCTGCGCGCCTCTGGGTATCCGTTTACGATGATGATGCCGAGGCCCTAAAGATATGGCATAAGACGATGGGTCTGCCTCCGGAGAAGATCCGCAAGTTCGGCCAAAAGGATAATTTCTGGCCCTCGAGCGCTATTACAGATGGGCCGAACGGGCCCTGTGGTCCTTGCTCGGAGATCTATTATGAAAAAGAGGGCGGCGATTCGGTCGAGGTCTGGAATCTTGTGTTCACGCAGTATAATCGCGCGGACGGAGGCGTCCTGGAGCCTCTGCCGAACAAGAATATCGATACGGGCATGGGCCTGGAAAGAATGAGCTCTGTCCTGCAGGGCGTGGATTCTAATTTCAAGATCGACTGTTTTGTCCCTATTGTGGAGGCCGTGCGCAAGAGCGTGGATATTTCCGAGGAGCGCATACTCTGTACAATCGCCGATCATGCGCGGGCCGTCGCGTTTTGTATTTGTGACGGCGTTCTGCCGTCCAATGACGGCAGAGGCTATGTTGTGCGTAAACTGATCCGGCGCTGCCTGTATCTGGCGGGGGACGCGCACCACGCCAAGCCTTTTCTGTACAAGATCATATCCAGCGTCGCCGACAGCATGAAAGAGCCGTATCCTGAGGTGCTGGAGCGGCGGGACAATATCGCACAGATCATCAAGGCTGAAGAGGAAAAATATATCAAGAACATCCTGGAAGGCGGTTCTGAGAAGCTCGCCGTTATCCTGGAGCTTCTGAAGGCGGAAGGTTCCAGTAATCTGCCGGCCCAGACAGGCCTGGATTTGTATGTGACATACGGCATTCAGCCAGAATTTACGAAGGATTATTTTGAAAAAGCCGGCGTGACGGTGGATATGGCGCGTATCGATGAGTTGATCCGGCAGGAACAGGATAAATCGCGGATGACGAGCAAGATGTCTTGCGCGATTTTTTCAGGCAGCGGCGTTGTCCTGAAGCCCTCGCGTTTCGTGGGATATGAATCGGACAGCTGCCGGGCCAAAGTCATCCAGATCGTCAAGGATGCCGCTGAGGTGCGCGAGGCGGCCGTTGGCCAAAAGGTAGGCATTGTTCTTGAAGAGACGCCGTTTTACGGCGAATCGGGAGGCCAGGTCGGCGACGTCGGCACGATGGCATGCAAGGGTTTAAAGATCGTCGTGCGTGATACAAAAAAACAAGATGGCGCTAGCGTCCATCTGGCGGAGATTGAAGGGCCCTCGGGGACTTTGAGCGTGGGTGATGTTGTTGAGGCGCAAGTGGACGCGGCGCACAGGCAGGCCGTGAAACGCGCGCATACGGCGACGCATATCCTCCAGGCCGTCCTGCGAAAGGTTTTGGGCGCTCATGTGCAGCAGGCCGGTTCTTTTGTCGAGCCCGACAGGTTCCGTTTCGATTTTACGCATTTTAAGGACATATCGGACGAAGAGATGGAAGATATCCAGGGACTGCTTAACGCCTATGTGATCCGTAATGACAAGATAGACTCCCGGACGATGTCTAAGGCTGAGGCCCAGAAGACCGGCGCCATCGCCCTTTTCGGAGAAAAATATGAAGACACGGTGCGCGTGGTGAGCGTCGGAGAATACAGCAAGGAATTTTGCGGAGGGACGCACGCGGACGGGACAGGTCGCATCGGCCTTGTCCTCATCACCCAGGAATCATCGGTCGGCAGCGGCTTGAGGCGCATCGAAGCCCTGACCGGCAAGCTCGCGTTTGATCATCTGATGGAAGCCAGGCGCACGCTGGAAGAGGCGTCGGATAAGCTCAGGACTAAACCCGAACGCCTTTTGGCCGGGCTGGATGCCCAGTCCCGGAAGCTCAAGGCTTTAGAAAAGGATTTGTTGCGGCTTCAGGAAAAGACGCTGGCGTCGGATGTCGAGGAGATGGTTAAAAAAGGACGCCGGGTCAAGGACATCGTTGTTATCGAACACCAGTTTAAGAACGCCGATATCGGTTTTTTGCGGCGATGTGTCGATCTCCTGAAGGGCAAGGTGGCGTCCGCCGGAATATTTTTCTTAAGCGGCCAGAAGGATGAGGATGTTTATTTTGTTTGTGGCGTGACTCAGGATGTGGCGCAAAAGGGACTGGCTGTGGATGCGCTCTTAAAGAAGACTTTGAGTGCCTTCGGTGGTTCCGGAGGCGGACGCCGAGATTTTGCGCAGGGCGGGCTGAAGGATATTTCAAAAACAGAAGCTGTCTTTAAGGAATTTGGTCGTTTGATCCAGGAGGTTTTGTGAGGATCATTAAGCCGCAGTCACGGGAGTTTGAGAAGCTTGTTAACCGCGCCAGTTTCATGCAGAAGCAGCGCGTCAGGTCCAGCGTCGAAAAGAGAATTCATGATGTGCGGACCGGAGGCGATGAGGCCGTTTTGAAATACACCCGCCGTTTTGACGGCGTTAAGCTGTCGGCCAGGCAGATGCGCGTCAGCGAAGCGGAAAAGAGCGCTGCATTCCAGGATATGAGCCCTGAGTTCGTTGCGACACTTAAAAAAATCATCGCGAATATCAGCCAATTCTATACGACCCAGGACAGGAAATTCCGCAAGGCCCCCGGCGGCCGCGACGGCGTTTTTCTCGGTGAAAAGACCGACCCCTTGAATCGCGTTGGCGTCTATGTTCCTGCGGGTACGGCACCCCTGGTCTCCTGTGTTTATATGAGCGTCTTGCCGGCCCGCATCGCGGGTGTCCAGGATATCGTTCTGGCAACGCCCCCGGACAAGGACGGCCATGTTAATCCGCATATCCTGGTCATTGCCGATCTCTTGAAGGTCAACGAGATTTATAAGATCGGAGGCGCGCAGGCCATCGCGGCGCTGGCCTTCGGGACGAAAACCATCAGGCGCGTGGATAAAATCGTCGGACCCGGCAACCTCTATGTGACGGAAGCCAAGCGGCAGGTTTTTGGTTTTGTGGATATAGATATGCTGGCCGGCCCTACGGAACTGGTCGTCATCGCCAACAGGTATTGTAATGCGCAATATGTCTTGGCCGATCTTGCGGCCCAGGCGGAGCACGCAGGGGGCTTGGCGATCCTGATCACGCCTTCCAAGTCATTGGCGAAACAGGCGCGTCATGCCTTGGCCGTCAAGGATGACGGTTATATCGTGCTGGTCAAGAATTTGGACGAGGCGGTCGAGGTCAGCAATCAGATCGCGCCCGAGCATCTGGAGATCCTGACGAACAACCCCAGGAAGTTCATCAAGAAGATCAGGAACACGGGTGCTGTTTTTCTCGGGCCTTACAGCCCGGTGGCCCTGGGGGATTATTACGCCGGGCCGAGCCACGTGCTTCCGACCGCGGGGTCAGCGCGGTTCTTTTCAGGCCTTTGCACCAAGGATTTTTTGAGGTCGACGCACATCATTTCGTATTCGAAGAAGGCCCTGGAGGATTCCCGTCCCCATATTGAAAAGCTGTGTCAGATCGAAGGGTTGTCGAAGCACTTTGAAAGCGTTAAGAAAAGATTTGAGTAAAAACATGGACAGACTGCGGAGAACAGGGACAGAGGACCTGAAAAAGGGTGATTCATGAAAAAGAGAACAGCGACAGAATCCAGAAAATCAACGGAAACAAACATTACGGTAAAGTTAAATATTGACGGCGAAGGGAAGGCCAAAATCGATACGGGGATCGGTTTTTTGGACCACATGCTCGAATTGTTTGCTTTTTGGGGGTTGTTTGATTTGGAGATCACCACTTTTTCTGCCGACCTGAAGGTGGATAACCACCACACAAACGAAGACCTGGGCATCGTTTTGGGCAAGGCCTTTAAAAAAGCGCTGGGAGATAAAGCCGGCATCAACAGGATCGGTTTTGCTGCAGCGCCGATGGAAAATGTTACGGCGAACGTCAATGTGGATTTAAGCGGGAGGGGTTCTTTTCAATGGGAGCTTCCTGCGATGTGCGTTGCTCAAAAAGGTTATAAGGCTGAGTATGCAGAGCATTTTTTTGAGGCGCTTGCCAAACAACTTGGCATGAATCTGAATGTTAAAATAGATAATCCGAGCAAGGACCTGCATGCTACTTTAGAACCGGTTTTCAAGGCGCTGGGTATCGCTTTGGATAAGGCCACGCAGGTCGATCCGCGCAGAAAAGGCGTTCCTTCGACGAAAGGCATCATTGATTAGGAAGATCGCTATCATTGATTACGGAATGGGGAATCTTTACAGCGTGCGCAATACGCTGGCTTCTCTGGGGATCGCGACGGATACCATCGGTTTCGCGGATCGTCTGATGCGATACGACAAGCTGATCCTTCCCGGCGTCGGGGCCTTCGGGGACGCCATGAAGGAACTGCGTCAGAGGGGTTTTGTCGGTCCCGTGAAGGAATATATCGCAGCCGGAAGGCCGTTCCTCGGGATCTGTCTGGGGATGCAGCTTCTTTTTGAGAAAAGCCAGGAGTCTGCAGGCGTCGAAGGATTGGGCGTAATCGCCGGAACCGTGCGGAAGTTTTCCGGCCGGCTGAAGATCCCTCATATGGGATGGAACAAGATTGTCAGGACGTCCGTCCGTTCTCGGATTTTCCGCAGCTTAAAAAAAGATTTTTACGCTTATTTTTGCCATTCTTTTTTCGTCGCGCCGACGGATAAAAAGGTCGTTATCGGCGAGACGCGCTATGGAATCAAGTTTGCCTCTATGGTGGAAGAGGGCAATGTCTACGGCATGCAATTCCATCCGGAGAAGAGCCAGGATGTTGGATGGACATTGTTGAGAAATTTCATCGAGATATGCTGATAGTTCCTGCGATCGATATCATGGGCGGCCGCGTCGTGCGGCTGGAACAGGGGGATTTCGACAAGGCGATCTATTATGATCGGACCCCTTTGGCCTATGCGCAATTATGGCAGATGCAGGGAGCAAGGTTTCTCCACGTGGTGGATCTTGACGGTGCCAGGTACGGTGTGCCGAAAAATTTTAAGTTGGTCCGGGACATCGCGCGATCGACCGGCGTCAAGGTCGAGGTGGGCGGAGGGATCAGGAGCATCGAGACGATCCGTAAATACCTCGACATCGGTATCGACCGCGTGGTCTTGAGCACCAAGATCCTGGAAGATGCGTCTTTCCTGCTGAGCCGGGACATCCAAAAATATCTCAACCGTGTTGCCGTCAGCATCGATGTCAAGCACATGGAGATGTCGGAATCGGTGACGACCGCGACAGGAGGCTGGCTGCAGAGCGGCGACATGACGATCGATCTGGCCACTTTTGTCCAGGCGATCGTGCGGGCCGGCATCGGGTATATCAATTTTTCGGATATCAGTAAAGACGGGATGCTTTCCGGGCCGGATACGGTCAAGATATCCCGTTTTCTTGAGATGGCGCGTCAGGCCGGCGGCGATACGATGTTTTTCACGTATGCCGGAGGCATATCTTCCCTGGAGGATATCCGTCGGCTAAAGAGCCTTGGCGCCGCCGGCGTCGATGCCGTGATCGTCGGACGCGCGTTGTATGAGAACAAATTCGATGTTTCGCAGGCGATCGAAGCATCTCGTTAAGATAAGTTTAAGCTGCGAGACGAAATGACCAGTTTCAAAGCCGCAATTTTTAAATAAATCCCAATATCCAAGAACCAATCCGCATGTTTGGATGGGTGTTTGATCATTGGTAATTATCTGGTTATTGGGCTTTGAAGATTGGATATTCTCCGGTTAAAATTTTAGATATGTTGACCAAGCGCATCATTCCATGTCTGGACGTCAAGGACGGCCGCGTCGTCAAAGGGGTCCGTTTTGTTTCTTTAAGGGACGCCGGGGACCCGGTGGAGACGGCCAAGGAATATGAAAAGCAAAAGGCCGATGAGCTTGTTTTTCTGGATATTACGGCCAGCCACGAGGGCCGCCGCACGATGGTCGAGGTCGTGCGCCGCGTCGCGGCGAATCTTTTCATGCCTTTTACCGTAGGCGGAGGGATCCGCGGGATCGGTGATATCCGCGATCTTCTCAATGCGGGGGCAGACAAGATATCCCTGAACACCGCGGCTGTCAATAACCCGAAGCTGATCTCCGAGGCGGCTCGCCGGTTCGGCAGCCAGTGCATCGTTGTGGCGATTGATGCCAAAAGGCGTGATCCGGTTGGCCGGTTAGCCGGTATGCCGGTTGGAAGAGAAACAAGAAACCGGCGAACTGGCAAACTGGCAGACCGGCAAACCAATAGCTGGGAAGTGGTGACGCACGGCGGGCGAAAACCGACGGGGTTGGATGCGGTCGCCTGGGCCAGGCGCGCCGAGAAATTAGGCGCCGGAGAGATCCTTTTGACGAGCATGGATTTTGACGGCACCAAGGATGGTTTCGATATCGCGTTGACCCGGGCGGTCAGCGACGCCGTGTCGATCCCCGTTATCGCGTCCGGGGGCGCGGGGACCAAGGCGCATTTTTTCGATGTGTTTGGCTGCGGACGGGCGGATGCGGCGCTGGCGGCATCGATCTTTCATTACGGGGAATTCACGGTGGGGGACGTAAAAAAATATCTCAAGAAGAAGGGCGTCGAGGTGAGGATATGAATTGGAAGTCACAAAAAAAGGAATGACATGAATCCGGATGAAAAAAAATTGATCAAGGGTCCGCGCGAGCTTAAATTCGATGACAAGGGTTTGATTCCGGCGATTATCCAGGACGTGGAAACCGGCGAGGTCCTGATGTTGGCCTATATGAATGCCGCATCGCTCAAAAAGACGATGGAGATAAAGAAGACCTGTTTCTGGTCGCGGTCACGCAAAACGTTCTGGGTTAAGGGGGAAACCTCGGGGCATTATCAATTCGTTAAGTCCGTCGCTTATGATTGCGATAAGGATACGCTTCTTATCAAGGTCAGGCAGGTGGGGGCAGCCTGCCATACGGGCAAGAGGAGCTGTTTTTACAGGAAAATGAAACTCAAGTGATCCAGCAGGGGGCCTGGGCGTCTGCGTGTTTTGCGTCTCAAGTTTAATGCTCGTTGATTTGAGGCTTTGAAACGTGAGGCCTTGAGGCACGAAAAATGATATATCCTGATTTCAAAGAATTCAAGAAGCTTGCAAAAAAAGGCAATGTCATTCCTGTTTACAGGGAGATCCTGGCGGATTTGGAGACGCCGGTATCGGCTTTCCTCAAGATTGATGACGGGCTTTACGCCTATCTTTTGGAA
>JAQUOM010000013.1 GCA_028717105.1 Candidatus Omnitrophota bacterium | reverse complement strand
CGCTGGGGGCCCCTGCTGACCGTGTCTGCGTAACGGGGAATATTAAATTCGACTTAGGCTATGATGCCGTCCGTCCCCCATTTTTAGAGAACATGCGTTTGCTGGCCGGGGACAACATGGTCCTGGTTGCCGGGAGCACCCATGACAACGAAGAAGAAATGATCCTGGGCATCTTTAAATCTCTGCACAAGGATTTTCCGGGCTTGCGCCTTGTGATCGCGCCGAGGCATCTGGAGAGGATCGACAAAGTGAGGAGGCTGGTGCGCATCAACGGCCTGGAGGCGGTCTTTGTGTCGCGCCTGAAAAGTTTTTCGAGCGGGCAGGTCGCCCTCCTGGATACGATGGGCGATTTAACGGCCCTCTACGAACTGGCGGATGTCGTCTTTGTCGGCGGAAGCCTTGTGAAAAAGGGCGGGCATAATCCTATTGAACCGGCGGTGTTCGGCAAGCCGATCCTTTTCGGCAACTGCATGGATAATTTCAGGGAGATCCGCGATATCTTCATCCGGCAGGAGGCGGCGATCGAGGTGACCGGCGCGCAAAACCTTGAATACGAGCTGCGTCGTCTTCTGGCCAGCCCGGCGGAACGCAAAGCCTTCGGAGAGCGTGCCCGCGGCTTATTGGAACAGAACCGGGGTGCGACAAAACGCACGGTCTCGAAGATTGCAGAAGAGGTAAATCCATGAAAGGTCTCGAATCTTTTTACGTGACGGGCCGGCTCACGGCGACTTTCATCCTTTTATTCCCCTTGCTTTTCGTCTTGTCATGGATTTATGCCGTCTGTCTTTTCATTATCAAGGAATTTTATCGCCGAGGGATCTTGAGGCGTCTGCGTCCGCAAAGCCGTGTCGTGAGCGTCGGTAACATGACCCTGGGCGGAAGCGGCAAGACGCCCCTCGTCGGATATGTCGCAGAAAAAATTTTAGCTGCCGGTTGTCCGGCGGCTGTCGTCTTTCGGGGATACGGCCGTCCTTCTTCTTGTGCCGCGCCGCACCTCAAAGGTTATCAGGAATTAGGAGATGAAGGCACCATGACCAGGGAGAACCTGGCCGGAAGGGCCCGTGTCTTGGCGGGACCGGACCGCGCGGCGCTGGTGCGTCGTCTCGAAGACGAGGGGTTCCGCGGGGTGATCGTTCTGGATGACGGATTTCAGCATTGGCGTCTCCAGCGCGACTTGGACATCGTTGCTGTCGATGCGTGTCGTCCTTTCGGCAACGGATTGCTGCTGCCGGCAGGGCCGCTGCGCGAGACCAGGCGCGCTTTGAAGCGCGCTTCGGTCCTGTGCGTGACGCGCAGCGACCAGGCCTCGCCCGAAGCCCTGGAACATCTCAAGGAAATTCTTTCCGCGTTGAATCCCCGGGCCTTGATCGCGGAAGCGGTCCATGAACCGCTGGGCCTTTATGACGTGAAGATCAAAACCCCATTTGCCGTAAGCATTCTTCGGGGTATGTCCGTCGGACTTGTCTGCGGTATTGCCCAGCCGGGGTCGTTCGAAAAGACCGTCGTGTCGTGCGGCGCCCGGGTGGTTTCCAGGAGTTTTTTCCGGGACCATCATGTTTATAGCGGCGATGACATCGTGCAGAGCGTCCAGGCGGCCGCTGCGAAGAACGCGCGCGCGATCCTGACGACCCAAAAGGATGCGGTACGGCTGGAGGGGTTCGTGCGCGACAAAGATCTGGGCATGGACATTTTTGTTTTAAAAGTCGGAATCAGGATAAGAAAGAGGCAGGAGGAATTTAATGCTCGAATCCGTGCTCTATGTCATCCTTAAGGCCTGGATGCGCCTGGCGCGGTTTTTGCCGTTGGGGTTCTTGCTGGCGGCAGGCCGGGCGGCGGGAAGCCTTTATTATTTTTGGGATGTAGAAAAAGCCAGGCGGGCCGCGAACCATATCAAGATGGCGCTTCCCGGGAAGACGCCGCGCGAGCGGCGGCGCATCGTTTACGCCATGTATCGGAATTTTGCGCAAAACATCGTCGAAACCTTGTATCTGCCTTATATCGACGAGGCTTTTGTCCGGCGGCATGTCACGATTCCGCGGTGGGATGTTTTCCTGAAGGCCCAGGAAACAGGCAGGGGGGTTATTTTTTTGGGCTGTCATGCGGGCAGTTGGGAGCTTTCGAATATCGCCTGTGCGCTTTTGATCGGCGGTAACCGTTATGCGATGTTGGCGCGGCCCCAGGGGAGAACAAAAAAGATCGATGCTTTTTTGAACGGCCTGCGCGCGTCCAAAGGGTGCGCCGTGATCCGCGTCAATGAGCTCAAGAAAATGGTGGAACACCTCGTGCATAATAATGTTTTGGGCGCCGTGGCCGACCACGGCGGCAAAGACGGCGTCGAAGTCCCCTTTTTCGGCAAGACGGCCAAGACACCGACGGGAAGCGTCAAGCTCGCCAGGAAACTGGGCGCATCGATCGTCCTGGCTTTTGTGCGCCGCAAGCGCGGCGCCGACCACGAGTTACTGCTGGAGGCTTTTCATCCCGTCGCAGAAGGGGAGGAGGACGCGGTCTTGGCGGCGGACCTGACCGCCATTAACGCCGTTTTCGAGAAATGGATCCGGCTTTATCCCGAGGAGTATCTTTGGTTTTTCAAAAGATGGAAATATTCTTCTCAGCGCCGGGTTCTTATTTTGAGCGACGGCAAAGCCGGCCACGTCAAGCAGTCGCTGGCCCTGGCCGATATGATCCGGGATACGGGCCGGCAGGTGGAGATATGTGTTTCTGAAATCCGGTTCAGGACCGGGTCTGCTGCTCATTGGCTTTCCGTTCTGGCCCGTCTTTTCGGCGCTTCCGCCGCCTGTCTTTCTTTAAGATTTTTCCTTGAGCCGCAGGCATACAAGGACGTGGAGGGCAAGGCTTTCGATGTCGTCATCTCTGCCGGTTCCCGTTTAAGCGCCGTCAACATCGCCCTCGCCCGCGATAACGACGCCGTATCGATCGCGATCATGAAGCCGGGATTGTTGCGTTATAGCCAACTGGGTCTGGTGGTCATGCCGGAACACGACCGGCCCGTGAAGAGAGGCAATGTCCTGGCTGTCCCGGGTTCTTTGAGCAGCGTTTCTCCGGAATCGATGCGGCGGGATTATGAGATGCTTCTGGTCCGTCGGCCGGCCCTGAAGACTGCCGAACATGTCAAGGGGCCGAAGGTCGGTTTTTTGATCGGCGGTGATTCGAAATATTATGCTTTGACTGAGGCTTTCGTCGGAGAGCTGGCGGGTCAAATGGATCGCGTTTTGAAGGAGGCCGGCGGCGCGCTCTTTGTGACGACATCGCGCAGGACGCCGCAGGCCGCGGTCCGGATATTGCGCCCGCGCTTAGAGCCGCAGGATGGCTGCAAATTATTTGTCGACGCGGCCGAAGACAACCCTGAGGGGACTGTCGGAGGGATCCTGCACGCCAGCGATGTCGTCGTCGTGACGGGGGAAAGCATTTCGATGGTTTCTGAAGCTGCGGCCAGCGGAAAATACATCGTCGTTTGTGAACCGGAACGCCTGGTGGAGCATAACAAGGTCCGCAGATTTCTGGAAAAAATGCAGTCTCATCGTTACATTTATTTGGTTAAATCTCATGAGATTTATGATAAGCTATCTTGGATTATTAAGACGCAACCTCTTCGCGTCAAGATGGATGCGCGCGCGGGTGTTGTTGAAGCCCTAAAAAAACTTGTTTAATCCTTTTTGTTTGGTTGTTGGGTATTGAGATTTGTTTGATGATTGTTTTTTGCCTTCCTGCCGCAGGCAGGGTTATTGGTGATTGATGAATATTCTGCAGATCTTGCCGCAATTGAATGTCGGCGGCGTGGAAACCGGAACGGTCGACCTGGCAAAGTATCTGGCCCGGCAGGGCCATCGTTCGGTTGTCGTTTCCGCAGGCGGGACCCTCGTGTCCGAACTTGAAAAGGCCGGCATCCCTCATTATGAACTTCCCGTAGACAATAAGGCTTTCTGGGTGATGTGTAAAGCTGCCGGCGAAGTTGCGCGGATCATCGCTAAAGAAAAGATCCAGATCGTCCACGCGCGTTCGCGCGTTCCGGCATGGGTGGGCTTTATGGCTTGCCGCAAGGCAGACGCCGTTTTCCTGACAACGGCGCATGGGCATTACAGCCGGCATATCTTCAGTCATATGATGGGTTGGGGAAAGTATACGATCGTGCCCAGTTCTGTCATCGGCAAACATATGATGGAAGATTTCGGCGTTCCCCTGGCCAACATCCGTCTGGTCCCGCGGAGCGTGGATTTAGAAAGATTTGTCTTCCGGGGTCCCCGGAAGAAGGGAGACAAGGAATTCCGGATCGGTGTCATCGGCCGCATCACGCCCATCAAGGGGCAGGTTTATTTCTTAAAGGCCCTGGCACGGGTCTTAAGGGAGGCGCCTTATGTCACGGGGTGGGTCGTCGGCGGGATTTCTCCCGGAAAAGATAATTATATGGAAGAGCTTGAGGTTTGGACCAGGCGCCTGGGGTTGTCCGGCACCGTGAGTTTTCTCGGGAACAGGCGCGATATCCCCGAGGTCCTTGAAGGATTGGACGCCCTGGTCATGCCTTCGATCGCCGAGGAGTCTTTCGGCCGCGTGGTCGTTGAAGCCCAGGCTGTCGGGGTCCCCGTTATCGCTTCCCGCGTGGGCGGTGTCGTCGAGATCATAGAAGACGGGCGGGACGGCCTTCTGGTTTTTCCGAAGGACGATGAGGCTATCGCACAGGCGGTCGTGAGGCTCGTCCGCGATCCGGGGTTGTCCGGCCGTCTTGCCGAAGCGGGCCGCAGGAAAGTTGAAGAAAAATATTCTTTAGACAAGATGGCCGGCGATACCCTGGCCGTTTACCAGGAAGCGCTCGAATCCCGCCGTATCCTTGTCATAAAATTCAGCGCTGTCGGAGATGCGATCCTGGCGATTCCCTCGTTAAAGGCGCTGAAAAAAAAGTATCCTCGCGCTTCCCTTGTCTGTTTGACAGGCCGGGAGGCTGCGGAGGTCTTTCAGCGATGTCCTTATATCGATGAACTTCTGGTCTGCGATTTTAAAGGCAAGGACAAAGGATGGAGAGGGTTGTGGCGTCTGGCCCGCAGACTTTTAAGCAGGCGGTTCGATGGCGTCGTCGACCTGCAGAATAACAAGAAGAGCCATCTGCTGAGTTATGCGACCCTGAGCGTTCACCGCTACGGTTATGATAACGGGAAATTCGGGTTTCTTTTGAACCATCGTATCCGGGGCGCCAAGGATCCCTTGCCGCCCGTGGAGCACCAGTTTCGTGTCTTGGGGATGATGGGGATCGCTTTCGAAGGGGAGGCGCTGGATCTTTGGCCTTCCCCGGACGATGAGAAATTTGCGGACGATTTTCTTAAGGATTGTTCCCTGACGGACAAACCCTGGGTCGGTATCAATATCGGTTCAAGCCCCCGCTGGACATCAAAACGCTGGATCGCTTCGCGTTTTTCAGGATTATGCGATGCGTTGGAAAAAAAGGGATGGCGTGTCGTCTTGACGGGCGCCGCGACAGATGCGGCTTTCGCGAAAAAGATCCTCGATGCGGCGCATAGCCGTCCCGTCTGCGCCGTGGCCCAAACGACCCTGATGCAGCTGGCGGCCCTGATCGGCCGCTGTCAGGTCTATGTGACGGGAGATTCGGCGCCCATGCACGTGGCCGCGGCCATGCATGTGCCTTTTGTGGCGCTTTTCGGTCCCACGGACCCGGGGAGGCATCTTGCGTCGGGGAGCCGCTGCGTCGTGCTCCAAAAGGGGTGCCGGCCGTGTTACCGGGACGTGTGCGTCAAAAAGACCCACCCGTGCATGAAGGGCATCCGTGTGGAAGATGTCCTTGGGGCCGTTGAACAACTCGCATACAGCCCCGATAGGATAAGTAATCCTTGAAGGCGGATACAGGGGGCCGGGGAATCATGATTTGGATATCAGAAGATTTGGATATGAGGAAACGCTATCGGCGGTGTTTTTCCCAATTTTATGATGGCCCGATCCCCAAACCCTTATGTTCCGATGTCCTGGTTGCCGTCGCCGCATCAAGAGGATATTTATGAAGATTCTTCTATTAACCAATCATCTCAATCTCGGCGGCGTCAGCGTTTATGTTTATCATCTGGCGGCTTTGCTGTCCCGTAAATATGGCGCGAAGGTTTTTATCGGCTCCCGGGGCGGAGACCTGGAGAAAGAACTGCCGGGGGCAGGGGTCCGGCATATCCGGCTGCCCTTGACGACGAAATGCGAAGTCAGCCCCAAGGTTTTCATCTCGGCGCTGATTTTAAAAAAACTGGTCAAAAACGAGAAGATCGACGTGATTCATGCCAATACCCGTGTGACGCAGGTTCTGGGAGACCTTGTGTCGGTTTTGACGCGCCGGCCCATGGTTTCCACCTGCCATGGATATTTTAAACGGCGCCTGGGCCGCGTGCTGCTGCCGTGCTGGGGCCGCCGGGTCATCGCCATCAGCGATCAGGTTCGCGACCATCTCATCTACGATTTTGATGTTCCCGACGACCGGATCGATCTGGTCTATAACGGGATCGACCCGGGGAGGTTTATCGCCCATTCTGCGGCGGAAACGGCCGGCCAGAGGCGTTTTTGGGGCATAGATCCCGGCTGTCGTGTCGTCGGCCACATCGGCCGGCTTTCGTCCGTGAAAGGGCAGAAAGACATCGTCTTTGCCGCCGACCGCCTCCGGCGGAAACGGCCGGACCTGCGGTGGGTCATCGTGGGCGATGGAAAAGAAGAGAAGAACCTTCGGCGCGACATCGCTGCGAGGAAACTTGAAGGTATCGTTTTTCTCTGTCCGGCTGTCGGGGACACTTCCCTGGCGCTGGCCGCCATGGATGTTTTTGTCATGCCTTCCCTGCAGGAGGGCCTGGGGCTTTCGATTTTGGAAGCGCAGGCGCAAGGGACGCCTGTCGCGGCATCGCGCGTCGGCGGGATCCCGACGGTGATCGAGGACGGCGCGACAGGGCTTCTGGTCCCTGCGCAGGACCCCGCGGCCCTGGCTGACGCCGTTGAAAAGCTCCTGGATGACAGGCCGTTCGCGCAGGTCCTCGCCGTCCGGGCCAGGCAAAGGGTTGCTGAAAAATTCACCCTGGACCTGATGACGCAGAAGACGCTTGAGGTGTATCAGTCGGTTTTAACATGAAGAAGAACATTTTACGGGTCGGCGTTTACCTCTTTGTTTTTATCTTCGTTGCCTTTATTGTCTGGTGCAGGCATATTTTTTCAGGCGGACCCGATGCGGTGATCCTGATGTATCATAGTGTCGGCGCGCCCCATGGCGAACTGACGTCGCTGGACGTCTCCGCAAGGGATTTCGAGCGGCAGATGGATTTTCTGTCCCGTCACGGGTTTCGCGTGGTCCGCCTGACGGAGCTGGCCGCCATGCTGCGGCGCGGTGAAAAGATAGCGCCCAGGACAGTCGTGATCACATTTGACGACGGCTATGAGAATAATTATACCGAGGCGTTCCCGGTCTTAAAGAAATACGGCTTTCCGGCGACCATTTTTGTCGTCGGCTCGCATCTGGGAGAAGAGTATCCCGTGGCCCGGCGCGTGCCGACGCGGCTCTTGACGCTGGCACAAATAAAAGAGATGGAAGGTTCGGGGCTTGTTGATATCGGTTCCCACACGTGGACGCATTCTTATCTTCCCGGTATCTCCGATCCGCAGGCCTTGAGAAATGAGATCCTGGGATCGAAGGTAAAGTTGGAGGCGGCCCTCGGCAGGCCCGTTGTTTCTTTCTGCTATCCGTTGGGCGGTTATACACGGGCCGCGAGGAAGATGGTGCAAGAGGCCGGTTACCGGGTCGCCGTAGGGATCAATTCGAAAAAAGGCCGTCCGGCGGACGATCTTTATACGCTGAAACGCATCAAGGTGGCGAAAAAGTCGCGTCACATGGGAATATTTTTTGTTCAGGTCAGCGGTTATTACTTGCGGATGAAGGAGTCTTCGTCATGAATGCGTTTTTCAGGAAACCGTCTCCTTTTGCGGCGCAGGAGCGGGTCGTGATCGTCGAGGTCAATTGGCTGGGAGATGTTTTGTTTTCGACGCCGGCCATCAGGGCGATCCGTAAAAAACATCCCGGCGCCTACATCACGGCCTTGATCGTCCCGCGTTGCAAGACGCTGTTGTTGGGCAATAATTATCTCGACGAGGTGATGGCCCTGGATGAGGAAGGCCGCTACCGGGGGTTTTTCGGAAAGCTGCGGCTCGTGCGCGATCTCAAGATCCGCCGTTTCAATATCGCCTATATCCTCAGGCCGTCTTTGACGAGGACCTTGTGCCTTTTTTTGGCGGGGGTCCGCCGGCGCATCGGTTTTGCCACAAAAAAGACGGCGTTTTTGCTGACGGAAAAAACGGCATTTCCGAAAGGCCTGGTGCACCGCGCCGATATTTATTATTACCTGGTGACCGGCGCCGCGATCCCGGCCGGCGAGCGTTATTGTGATTTTTTTGTTGCTCCCGATGACCGCGATTTTATCGATAGTTTTCTGGAGAAACACCGCTTGGCGAAGGACAGAAATATCGTTACGCTGCATGTGGGCGGCAACTGGGACCTGAAGCGCTGGCCGAAAGATCGTTTTGCCCGGTTGATAGACGTCCTGGCGGAGAATTACCAGATGGACGTGGTGATTTCGGGGGCTTATACCGAATACAGCCTGGCAGAAGAGATCGCCGCTTTGGCGCACGTCAAACCGTTCATTGCCTGCGGATTGACGACGCTTAAACAACTCGGCGTGCTTTTCCAGAAGAGTGCTGTCGTGATTTCCGCCGATTCCGGCCCCCTGCATGTGGCGGCCGCCGTCGGCGCGCGCGTCCTTTCCCTCTTTGGGCCGACCTCGCCGGAGTTGACCGGCCCTTTGAGCCGCGATGAACTGCCTGTTTTGCGCGGCCAGGCCCCGGCGTGTTCGATCCCCTGCTATAATCTGGAATGCAGGGACAATGTCTGCATGCGATCCATCACCGTCGAGCAGGTGGTCGAGGAATTGGAGAAAAGAGGATGGCTGAAACGATAGACAGGGCAGGAAGATATGAGGGGGAAAGCCGGCGGACAATTTTATTCCCGGACAGTTTTCGTCCGTGCGGCCGATTGACATACGATGCGGGCCGTTTGGACGCCCGGCTCGGAGCCCATAGATTATTATGACAGGTTCGCAAGCCGTAAAAAGAATACTTTATATCACGATGAGCAATCTCGGCGACGCCGTGATGGGCCTGCCGGCTTTTGATTTCCTGAGGCGGGAGTGCCCGTCGGCACGCATCACCGTCGTTGCCGCGCCGGGCACGCGATGTCTGTTCGAGCACCATCCCGACGTCGCGGAGCTCCTTGTTTTCGATAAGCACGCGCCGTTGAAGGACAAGATCGCCCTCTATCAAAGGCTCAAGAAGGGGGATTTTGACGTCATCGTCGATTTGAAAAACACGTTTTACCGCTGGGCGCTGAGGTCTCCCCGGAAAAGCCCCGGCCATAACCGTTATCCGTCTTTCATCAGGCATTATTATCAGAAGCATCTCTTCAAGGCCGTCAGCGCGCTGCGAGGCCCATCCGTCAGCGCCGAAGAATTCAAAGGATTGGACGGCCCCAGGAATCCGTCTTTCATCAGCCATAAGGATGCGGCGGCGTTGGCGGCATTGTTGGAAGCCCGGGGCGTGGTGCGCGGCGAAGAATTGGCCGTTTTTGTGCCGGGTTCGCGCAGCAACTTGAAAAGGTGGTCTGTTCAGGGGTATGCCGAGGTGGTGCGGGAGATCCAGAAGAAGTACGGCAAGAGAGTTGTTATCGCCGGCGATCAGGGCGACGAGGCGTTCGTCAAGGACATCTGTGCGCGATTAGACGTTCCTGCGGTCGATCTTTGCTGCCGTACGAACCTGGGGATGCTCTGCGCCTTGATCCTGCGGGCCGCTCTCGTCATCGGCAGCGATAGCGGCGCCCTTCAGGTCGCCAGTTACTTGGATCGGCCCGTGATCGGCATCTATGGGCCGACAGACTACCGTCACTATGGCCCGTGGTCGTCCCGCGGTATCGCCGTACGCAAAAATGTCCTGTGCGCCCCGTGTTCCCGGAGTCAATGCGCTGCCGGCACCCGGGCCTGTATCCAGACCATCAGGCCTTTTGACGTGCTTCTGGCCGTGCGGCTGATGCTGGAAGGCAGGGAAGAGAGGTTTTCTGACGATCGTTATCGGCGGATCCTTCTTGTGCGCACGGACAGGATTGGCGATGTCGTTCTCTCCACGCCTGTCATCAAGGCCCTGCGTGAACATTATCCTTCCAGTTTTATCGCCATGATGGTTTCTGTTGCCACGCGGGAGGTTGTTGAGGGGAATCCCTATCTGGATCAGGTTATCGTTTTTGACAAGGACCGTGCCCAGCAGGGGCTGTGGGCGACGTTGAAATTCAGCCGCTATCTTTCCGGTTTCTCTTTCGATGTGGCCGTCGTCCTGCATCCGACATTCCGCGTGCATCTGGTGACTTTTCTGGCGGGGATCAGGGAGCGCATCGGCTATGACCGCAAAGGGTCCTTTTTCCTGACGCGCCGTCTGGAGCATAAAAAACAGGAAGGCCTGAAACACGAGATCGAGTATAATTTTGATCTCTTGGCATCTCTTGGCGTTGGCGGCGGGACGCGCGAACTCTATGTGCCGGTCAAACAGGAATCGGATGACTTCGTGGCAGATTTTCTTGCGCGCCTTGGCGTCGGCAAAAGCGAGCGTCTCGTTGCGGTGAATCCGGCGGCCAGCTGTCCTTCCAAGCTTTGGCCGGCGGAAAAATTCGCGTTCCTGATCGACAGGATCCAGCGTGAATTGGGCGTCAGGGCCCTTGTGGTTGCCGACGCCGCTCATCGTTTGATCTCCGAGGAGATCTTCAGCCTTGTCAGGACCCGGCCGCTGGACGGCTCGGGCTGTTTTTCTTTGACACAGCTGGCGGGTCTTTTTAAACGCTGTGAACTTTTGGTTTCCAATGATTCCGGACCCGTGCATATTGCGGTGGCTGTCGGGACACCTGTGATTTCCATCTTTGGCCGCAATCAGGCGGGTTTGAGCCCGCGGCGATGGGGGCCCGTTGGTCCGTTCGACGCTGTTTTACATAAACCCATGACATGTTCGCCATGTCTGGCCCACGACTGCCGGAAAGGTTTTGCGTGTCTGGATGCCATCAGTGTTGAAGATGTCATGCAGGAAGCCCGGCGGATTTTGGGTCGAAGGAGGGCGTGATTTCTGTCTCAAGGGAGGGTTCATCCGCCGAAGGGCGGATGAAGGGAATTAACCTTACTCCTCGCCTAAGCGCTTGTTCATTTTGTTCGTAAACGCCAGAGGCACTCGCAAAATGAACTGACGCCGGCTTCGGAGTTAATCCGCCGAAAGGCGGATTAAGGAGGATGCCATGAAACAGATGAAAGTGAGCGCGGTGGTGGGGTTGGCGGTGACGGTGTTGGCAGTCGTGACGGCTTTCGCATTCAGTTTTGCCAGCATGTCTTATCAGGCGGAAGTGACAAGGCTCAAGAAGGTCAATGCCGAATACCAGAAGACCCTCGAAAACTACAAGGTCGTTCTGGACAATATTCGCGTGCAACTCGAACAGGCCAAGCCTGCCGCCGGCAAGTAGGAGAAACGCGAGAGGCCGGATCAACCGAAGAAGCGGAGGATGTAATGAAAACGAGAGGGTTATTGGTTGCGATCACGATAATCGTAGTGTTTATTGCCGGGCTTGGGATCGGTGATTGGTTTGCGACAGTGCGCCACCAGTCGCTGGTTACCCGCCTGGAAGGCGAAGAGATGCTCCTGAAGAATGAAATCGAACGCTACCGGGAGGTGATTCGCGGCATCCGTTCCACCGCGAGCCAGGCCATCCCGATGGAAAAAGTGCCGCAAGAGGCGGCCCAGGGAAAATAACCTGTAAAAAGACCCGGCGAAATATCATCATAAGGAAAGGCAGGTGAGTCTTATGCGGGCTGTTGCGATGTTGTTGGGGGGATGGATCATGTTGGCGGGTTGCGCCAACGTCTGCGAGTTCGGCCGTTCATCCGATGAGAACAGTAAAATGAAGTGCTACGGTCTCATGGAACAGGCGGAGATCGGGATGACGCAAGCCGAGGTGCAGAAGGAGGTCGGTTATCCCGACAAGAGACGTTTTGACATCAGTTATATGGGCAAGAACTATGATGAAGCCTGGGTGTATGCCTTGAGTTCTCCGCCAACGATCCTTTATTTTAATAACGGCGTGCTTCAGAAAAAAGACTATGATTACCAACAAAGGTGAGGCTTGCCTGCTAAAAGGGGGCGCCCTTTGGGGGCCGTAAGCAGGCAAACAGATGTTGACCTGGCAGACCGCCATTGGTATAATTAACTCTCCGAAATCGGCTTAGAATTCATGGTTTTATCCGGGTTTTTCGGCCTTTTTCGTAACCAGACAGGGAAAATAAGGGCAACGCTCCTTTGCCGGCGAGGTCTGCATCCGGCAAGTTCGGGTTGATTTTTTCGATTAGCTTCCTAACATTTTGAAAGCCAAGAAGTTAATTAAATGAGGCCCTGGTTTATGGAAAGGGAGCAATCATAAGCCATCCGGTCGCATTGAGGTTGAGTAACGAGGCGGCAGAAAACGTATGGCGCATTTGACGAAAGACAAACTGGGAAGGATCCTCGATGGATTTTCTTCGTCGCGGATTATGGTCATCGGAGATTTGATTTTAGATGAGTTCATTTGGGGGAAGGCGGAGCGGATTTCCCCGGAGGCGCCGGTCCCTGTCGTTTGGGCGCAGTCGCAGTCTTTTATGCCCGGCGGCGCTTCCAATGTGGCCAATAATCTGGCATCTTTGGGCGCCAAGGTCTCATTGCACGGGATTGTCGGCGAGGACAAGAACGGCCATATCCTGCTCGATCTTTTGCGCCGTAAAGATATCGCCTGCGAAGGGGTGATCGCGGACCCCTTGAGGCACACGACGGTTAAGACACGCATTATCGCCGCTCATCAGCAGATGGTGCGGCTGGATTGGGAGAATACCGAAATCCTTCCGAAAGACAAAACGGAGGAGATCGTCGCTATGGTGGAGGGCCGGATTGCCGCCGTCGACGCTCTCGTCATCGAAGATTACGGCAAGGGCCTCATCGGGCCTTATCTGCTCAAGCGTATCATTTCCTTGGCAAAAAAGCATAAAAAGATCATCACAGTCGATCCGAAGGTGGAACATTTCAGTTATTACAAGGGTGTCACGGCGATGACCCCCAACGAAAAGGAAGCTTCTGCCGGCGCCGGTATTACCATCAAGAATGACGACGATGTCGATCGGATCGGCTGGAAATTATTGAAGACTTTGCAGTGCGCGGGCGTCCTGGTGACGCTTGGTGAAAAGGGTATGAAACTTTTTTCCGCCAAGAAAGGGTCCGTATCGGCCGAAAAAAGCGGTTTCCCGATCCATATTCCGACCGTAGCCCAGGAGGTTTTTGACGTGTCCGGTGCCGGCGATACGGTCATTTCTGTTTTCACCCTGGCGTTGTCGCGCGGCGTCCCTATGGAAGATGCGGCTAAGATTGCCAATGTCGCCGCCGGCGTGGTTGTCGGTAAGGTGGGCGTGGCCGTTGTCACCAAAGAAGAGATCGTTGAGGCCTGGAGCAGGCTGAAAAGTCGAATGAAGGCATAACTTACGCGGTAAAGCGCGTAAGCTGTCTGCCTGAATTCGGGCCGGCGCCGATTCTACCGGCACAGCCGGCGGATAATAAGAAGGCGGGCCTTTCGGTAGTTGTTTTTTTCGTTTGAGAAAAGCCCGGCAGTATAATTAGTGTTGGGTTCGATTCCGGCGGACAAGTTGCGTCGCCGGACAAGTTCTGCAACTTGTGCCGTCATTGAAAAGGAAAGTTTTTATGGATCCCGTTAGACCTTACGACGGGTGTTTTTTCGGTATGGGGCTTGTGTGATGATAAATTTATGGAGGGCCTAACGGGATGAATGCCATCGGCGTGATCCCTGCACGTTATGCGTCTGTGCGCTTTGAAGGTAAGATCCTGGCGGACATCTTGGGCAAGCCCATGATCCGGCATGTCTGGGAAAATGCCTGCAAGGCTCGGTCCCTGGATGATGTGGTTGTGGCCTGCGATGACGAAAGAATCAGGGATACCGTTCTTGCCTTCGGCGGGAAAGCCGTCATGACGGCCAGGGCCCATACCAGCGGTACAGAGCGCATTGCCGAGGTCGTCGCCGATCTTGACGTGAAGGTCGTCGTCAATATTCAGGGAGACGAACCCCTTGTCCACCCGTCCATGATCGATGACGTGGCCTATTCGCTCTTGAATTCTCCCGAGCAAAACGTGGCGACCGTCAGCAAACGCATCGAGCACGAAGAGGAGATCGCCGATCCCAACGTCGTGAAGGTCGTGACGAATAAGAAGCGTCAGGCGTTGTATTTTTCACGCTGCCCCATTCCTTTCGTGCGCGAAGAAGAACCCGGCATGCGCGTCCATTACAAACACATCGGGATCTACGGTTATACCAAGGATTTTCTTTTTACATACAAGAACCTGCCTGTTTCCAAGCTCGAGAAGCTTGAGAAACTTGAGCAGCTCAGGATCCTGGAGAATGGATATTCCATCCGGGTGGTCGAGACGAAATTCGAGACGATCGGTGTCGATACCCGCGAGGATCTCGAGAAGGTCAAGCAGTGGCTTTTGCTTCGCAGCAAACTTGAGGTCGAATGAAGGCCGTCTGAATTCGGCCCGGCAGGCATGTTGCCAGATTAAAAGGTCATCATGAAAACACACAAGGTGGGGATCGGAAGCGTAGAGATCGGCGGCGGATTGCCGGTTGTTTTGATCGCCGGCCCGTGTGTCATCGAATCGGAAAAATCCGTCCTGAATGCGGCCGAACGCCTGAAATTCCTGTGTCGGGACGCGGGGATATCCCTGGTTTTTAAATCCAGCTACGATAAGGCCAATCGGACATCTTTGTCTTCATTTCGCGGCCCGGGGATCCGCCAGGGGCTTAAGATCCTCAAAAAAGTCAAAACCACGTTCGGTATCCCGGTGTTAAGCGATGTGCACAGTGTCGAAGAGGCCAGGGCCGCCGGAGAGGTCCTCGATTGTCTGCAAATCCCGGCATTCTTGTGCCGGCAGACGGACCTCCTTATCGCCGCGGCCAGGACAAACAAAGCCATCAATATCAAAAAAGGGCAATTCCTTGCCCCCTGGAACATGGATGAGGCGATTAAAAAGATCGCTTCCAGCGGCAACCGCAAGATTTTGTTGACCGAACGCGGCGTCTCTTTCGGCTATAACAATCTCGTCGTGGATTTTCGGAGCTTGGCGATCATGCGTCATTTGGGATATCCCGTTATTTTTGATGCGACTCACAGCGTGCAGATCCCGGGGGGCCGCGGGACATCCAGCGGCGGAGAGAGAAAATACGTCGGTGCCCTCTCGCGCGCTGCGGTGGCATTCGGCTGCGACGGTTTATTCCTGGAAGTCCATCCGCATCCCGGGAAAGCCCTGTGCGACGGCCCCAATATGCTGTCGTTAGCGGAATTGCCGCGTCTTTTGGATGCGGTCCGCGGTATTGACCGCCTGGTCGATCCGTAAGACAACAAAGAGGGGCGATGATGTACGTCAGCGAGGCAAAAAAAGTTTTAAAGATCGAAGCCGAGGCCATTGCGGCCTTGATGCGCCGCCTTGGCGGAGAGTTCAACAAGGCCATCGAGGTTTTGAGCGAGTGCCGCAGCCGTGTCATCGTGACGGGGATGGGAAAAGGGGGCTTGATCGGCCAGAAGATTTCCGCGACGTTGTCTTCGACGGGGACGCCGAGCCTGTTTTTGCATTCTGCAGAAGCGATCCACGGCGACTTGGGCCGTGTCACTAAAGACGACGTGGTCGTGGCGATTTCCAATAGCGGCGAAACGGAAGAACTGATCCGTCTTTTGCCTTTGATCAAGAAGATCGGCGCACGGCTGATCGCGCTGACGGGTCGTCCCCGTTCGACGCTGGCGCGTCACAGCGACGTCGTCCTGGATGTCTCCGTCAGCAAGGAAGCCTGTCCGTTGGGCCTGGCGCCGACCGCCAGTACGACGGCGACCTTGGCCATGGGCGACGCCCTGGCCGTTTGTTTGTTGAAGAAGAAAGGTTTTCGCGAAGAAGATTTTGCGTTTTTCCATCCGGGCGGCGCCCTGGGTAAGAGGCTTTTGTTAAAGGTGGAAGATATCATGCGCCGGGGCGCCGCGAACCCCGTTGTCAAAGAAAACGCCCTTGTGCGCGACGTGCTGTTGAAGATCACGGAAGCGCGCGCGGGGGCCGCCAGCGTTGTCGGTAAAACCGGCAGGCTGACCGGGATTTTTACGGACGGGGACCTGCGCCGCCATATGGAGTCCGGCGACCAGCTGGTGGCCAGGAAGGTCAAGGATGTCATGACGAAAGACCCTGTCACGATATCCAAAGAACGCCTGGCGAGCGAAGCGCTTCGGATCCTCAAGGACAAGAGGATCGACGAAGTCCCCGTCGTCGATGAAAGGCATCGGCCTATCGGTATGCTCGATGTCCAGGATTTGCTGAAGGCAGGTTTGGTATAGCGCGAGGTCTCGGCGTTTCAACGCCTTAAGGCCTCAGGTTCCAGGGTATGAGATGCCGAAGCGCCGGGGCATGGAGATTTTTGTAACAGATATGCTTTCCAGAAAACTCCGGGATAAATTTAAAAAGATAAAGTTGCTCCTGCTGGATGTCGACGGCGTCCTGACGGACGGCCGCATCATTTATGACAATGAAGGCCGTGATGCGAAATGTTTTGATGTTCATGACGGCTTGGGGGTTTCGCTTCTAAGCCGTATGGGGATTAAAACGATCCTCGTGACGGCCAAGGGGTCCGGCTGCCTCGCGCACCGCGCCAAAGACATGCGCGCGGAGGCCGTCTATCGGATGGACAGGGCCGGCGGCGCCGGCCATGCCGCCAAAACCGAGGCGTACGCGAAGATATTGAAGAAATACCGTCTGCAGGATGAAGAGGTTTGTTTTGTCGGGGATGACCTGGTGGATCTTTGCGTCCTTAAACGGTGCGGGTTGCCTGTGGCAACGCATAATGCCATGTCCGAGATCAAAAAGGCCGCTGTCTATGTTACGGCGCGGGCGGGCGGCCGCGGCGCCGTCCGCGAGGTCGCGGAATTGATCCTGAAATCCAAAGGGTTATGGAAAAAAGCCGTGGAGCGATACCTGGTATGATGAGAGGAATCGCGGCGTCCCTTTTTGGGTTTTTCGTTTGTGTTCCGGCGTTCGCCCTGACGGCGGATCCCGGTTCCGGCGGAGGAGAGCCCCAGCAGATGCAGGATTTTAACATCGCCGGCTATGACGGAAAGGGCGAAAAAACCTGGGAAGTCCAGGGGGCGTCCATGGATATGGAGGGGGAGGATGTGAAGATATCGGACATCACCGCCACTCTCTATGGTACTGAGACGAATAAAGAGAATATGGTTTTGACTGCCGACCGCGGCCAGTTCGACAGGGCCACGGGAAAGGTGCGGTTGGAAGATAATGTGCGTGCCGTCACGGATTCCGGAGCGAAATTGACGACAAGCGTCCTGGACTGGTCTCAAAAGGACCAGGTGATCTCGTCGAGCGAGAAGGTCAATGTGACCAGGGACAATGTCGCCGCCGCCGGCACAGGGATCGAGGCCAAGCCGGACATGAAGGTCGCGAAGTTCGAAAAAGACGTTGTCGTCACGATGGAGGGGCAGCCGTCTTCTTCGGGGGAGCCGGCGGCGGGCGCGGCAGGGCCCGGCAAGATGACGATCACCTGCGACGGGCCGATGGAGCTGGATTATGAACACCAGATCGCGACATTCGAGAAAAATGTGCAGGTGACCGGCGACGCCGACCAGGGGTCGATGGTCTCCGACAAGATGACCATTTATTTCAATAGCCAGACCAAGCAGATCGACAAGATCGTTGCCGACGGGAATGTCAAGATCACGCGGGACGAGAATGTTTCTTACAGCGATTCCGCCATTTTTACAGTGAACGACCGGAAGGTCGTGCTGACCGGCCGGCCGCAGCTCGTCATGTTTACGGAAGAAGCGTCTTTCAGTTTTCCCGAATAAGGGACACGCATGTATCTCCTTGAAGCCAAGGGTTTAGTCAAAAGTTATCATCACCGGCGGGTCGTTGATAACGTGAATCTCGTCGTCAAACGCGGAGAGATCGTCGGTCTCCTGGGGCCTAACGGGGCCGGCAAGACGACGACGTTTTACATGATCGTCGGTATCATCCCGCCGGAAGACGGCCAGATTATTTTTGACAATAACGACATCACGCGTCTGCCGATTCACGCCAGGGCCCATTTCGGGATCGGTTACCTTGCCCAGGAGAGTTCGGTTTTCCGCAAGCTGACTGTCGGGGAAAACATCATGGCGGTCTTAGAGACCCTCCCTATTTCTTATCGGGAGCGTAAAAAAAGGCTCGACCACTTGCTTGAGGAGCTTAAGATCGCGCATTTAAGGAAACACAGGGCGTATACGCTTTCCGGAGGCGAGAGGCGGCGCCTGGAGATCACGCGCGCCCTTGTGACTAATCCGTCTTTCATCCTGCTCGACGAACCTTTTTCCGGGATCGACCCGATCGTCGTGGCCGATGCCCAGCAAATCATCAGGGAATTGAAGGACAAGGGGCTGGGGGTTCTGTTGACGGACCACAATGTGCGCGAAACCCTTTCGATTACGGACAGGGCGTATTTGATCGCCAACGGCCGTATCCTGATCTCAGGGACGGCAGGAGATCTGATCAACGATGCGCAGGCCAGGGAAATATATTTGGGGGAAAAATTCAGGATGTAGCCTTTTTTAAAGGCCCAAAGGGCATCCTGATCTTACGATAGAACGATCAACACAAAGGAGAATGGTGGAATGAAAGTCACAAAAAGCAAATCTAAAGACAACAAGGTGCTTCTTGACATAGAAGTCGCCAAAGACCGGATCAAAAAGAAGTATGATGACGTGTATGAAAAGATCGGCCAGGAAGTCAAGGTTTCCGGCTATAGGCCCGGCAAGGCCCCGCGTCATATTTTGGAACAGCAGCATGGGGCCCTGGCAAGAGAAGAGGTGCTCAAGAGCCTCATCACCGAGACTTATGAGCAGAGCGTCAAGGAACACGAAATCGACGTGATCGATCTGCCGCAGATTACCGATGTCAAGTTCGAAGGCGACGTCCTGACCTACAAGGCGGAGGTCGAGGTAAAACCCGAGATCAAGATCAAGCAATACAAAGGCCTGAAACTCAAAAAACAGGCGGTCAAGGTCGAGGCGGCGGAAGTTGAAGAGTATGTCAAACAGCTTAAAAAAGGCCGCTCGGAAGATGTCTCCGATGAAAAGTTGGCCAGGAGCCTGGGGTATAAGACCGCAGAGGAATTTCAGGATTGTATCCAGAAACAGCTGTTTTTGAAGAAAGAAAATGAAGAAAGGTCGCGGCTTGAAAAAGATCTGATCCAGCAGGTCTTGAAAGCCAGTTCGTTTCAGGTCCCTCAGACACTGGTCGTCCGCCGAGCGCAGGAGCTCAAACACCAGGCGGAGCACCAGATGGCGGATTATGGGCTTCCCGCCGAACGCATCCAGGAGAGGCTCAAGGAATTCGAGCCGAAGTTCAAGGCGGAAGCCGAAGAGCAGGTCAAGGTCTTCCTGGTCTTAGAGACGGTTGCCAAGCTTGAGAAGATGCCGGTGGATGATCACGTCTTGAACCGCGTCGTTGAACTTCTCTTCGCGGAAGCGGAATGGGAATAAAGACAATGTCAGAGTGTTAGAGTGTCACAGTAAAAAAACAGGATCCCTGTGTCTAAAATTCTTTTATATCAGCAAGCTTTTACTTTGACTCTTTGATTCTTTGACGCTTTGATACTGCCGTATTGTTCATTTTTGTTGTTTTTAAACAGGAGGATTTATGACAAGATCACAAATGCTGGTCCCGATGGTGATCGAGCAGTCCAACCGGGGCGAAAGGGCCTATGATATTTATTCAAGGTTGCTGAAGGACCGTATCATTTTTATCGGTACCCCCGTGGACGACACCGTCGCCAATCTTGTGATTGCACAGCTTTTGTTCTTGCAGATGGAAGATATCAACAAAGACATCAGCATTTATATCAACACGCCCGGCGGTTCAGTCACCAGCGGCCTGGCGATTTACGATACGATGCAATTTGTGAAGTGCGATGTGGCGACGTATTGTGTCGGGCAGGCTGCCAGCATGGGGGCGTTGCTTTTGGCGGCGGGACGAAAAGGCAAGCGTTACGCCCTGCCGAATTCCAGGATCATGATCCATCAGCCGTGGGGCGGTGTCCAGGGGGCGGCGGCCGACATTTCCATCCAGGCCAAGGAGATCCTCAGGCTGCGCGAGATGCTGGAGGCCATTCTTTGCAAGCATACGGGCCAGTCCCTGGAACGCATCAAGAAGGATTCGGACCGCGATTATTTTATGTCGTCGGAAGAAGCAAAGACCTACGGCTTGATCGATGAAGTCATTGTCCCGGAAATGAAGTAAGAGAAAAAACGCGAAAAGTCCAAAACACTGTTTTAATAACCAAGCTCCAGGATACCTGCCTGTCGGCAATCAGGCAATAACCAGGCAATGGCCAATAACCAAAATCCAGTCATCAAACAAAAACGCAGGGCTGTTTTTTCGAGTTTGGTTTTTGGTGATTTGACAGGAGCCAAGGAGGCATCATGAAAAAAACTTATCTATTAACGCCTGGGCCGACTCCTCTTCCGCCGGAGATCTGCGAGGCTTTGTCTCGTCCGATCATTCATCACCGCACGCCGCAATTCCAGGCCGTCTTGAAAGAGGTGGCCGAGAATCTCAAGGGCGCTTTTCAGACCAAAAATGATGTTTTTGTCCTGACGTCTTCCGGAACGGGGGCCATGGAGGCATCTGTCGTTAATCTCCTTTCCTGGGGGGACAAGGCCCTCGTGATCCAGGCGGGAAAATTCGGAGAACGGTGGACGGAATTGTGCCAGGCCTATGGGATCAAGCCGATCGTGATCGACGTCGAGTGGGGCAAGAGCCTGGATCCCCAGGTTTTAAAGGAGACCCTTTCAAAAGAGCCTGCGGTCAAGGCGGTCTTTACGACCCTTTGTGAGACATCGACGGGCGTGACAAGCGACATCAAGGCCTTCGGCCAGGTTGTCAGGGAGACCGAGGCCGTCCTCGTCGTGGATGCTATCAGCGGCCTGGGCGCGATCGACCTCCAGATGGATGCGTGGGGTGTGGACGTGGTTGTTTCCGGCTCTCAAAAAGGTTTTATGCTTCCGCCGGGCCTGGCGTTCCTTGCGGTGAGCAAAAAGGCCTGGAAGCTGGTTGAGGAATCCAAGTGCCCCAAGTATTATTTCGACCTCAAAAAAGCCAAGAAGGCCTATGACAAGACCGATACGCCGTTTACGCCCGCCATCGGGATCGTGATCGCGCTTAATGAGGCGTTGCGCATCATGAAGGCGGAAGGTTTTGAGAATATTTTTGCCCGCCACAAGAAGCTGGCGGATGCCACGCGCGCGGCCATGGTGGCCATGGGGCTGGAACTCTTTTCCAGCGACGCGGCATCGGACGCTGTGACGGCTGTCCGTGTCCCCGCGGGGATCGACGGAGAGAAGCTCGTCAAAACGATGCGCGATGAATACGGCGTGACGATAGCCGGAGGGCAGGGTGAGATGAAGGGCAAGCTTTTGCGCATCGCGCATATGGGTTATATCAGCGAGTTTGATATTATTCTCGGTATCGCCTGCCTCGAAAAGGTCTTGAAGAAGATGGGGTATGCCTTTGAATTGGGCGCGGGAGTGAAGGCCGCGCAGGAAGTACTGATAAAATAAGCTCAAGGGGTCTGTGGACGTAAAAAGCGGAGATATATATGTTCAAAATTCTGGTCAGCGATGCGTTGTCGGAAGAAGGGCTGGGGGTTTTAAAAAGCTCCAAAGATTTTGTCGTCGATGTCAAGACGGGCATGAAGCCCGATGAATTGAAGGCTGTGATCGGGGGATATGACGCTCTCGTGGTGAGGAGCGCGACAAAGGTGACCGCCGAGGTCATTGAGGCAGGTAAAAAGCTCAAGATCATCGGCCGCGCCGGCGTAGGGCTCGACAACGTCGATTTGGCCGCAGCCACGGGCAGGGGCATTATCGTCATGAACACGCCCGGCGGCAACACGATCTCGACGGCGGAACATACCATGAGCATGATCATGGCGTTATCGCGCAATATCCCGCTGGCGGACGCGTCCATGAAGAGAAAAGAATGGAAACGCAAAGATTTTATGGGGGTCGAGCTTTATAATAAGACCATCGGGATCATCGGCCTGGGCCGTATCGGCATGGAAGTGGCCAAGCGGTGCCTCGCGTTCGGAATGCGCGTCAAGGCTTATGACCCGTTTTTGTCCCGCGACGTCGCGGAAAAAATGGGCGTGGAGCTAGGGAGCCTGGAAGATATTTATCGCGTGGCGGATTATATCACGGTGCATGTGCCTTTGACGGAAGAGACCAGGGGCATGATCTCCGATAAACAATTGGCGATGATGAAGACAGGCGTGCGCGTCATCAATTGCGCCCGCGGCGGCATCATCGATGAACAGGCGTTGGCGCGCGCTTTAGAGTCGGGAAAAGTGGGAGGGTGCGCCCTGGATGTCTATGTAGAAGAGCCTCCGAAGGATTGCTCTTTGGCCAAATTCGGCGCCAATGTCGTTTTGACGCCGCACCTGGGCGCGTCCACCGAAGAGGCGCAGGTGAATGTGGCGATCGAGATTGCCCACCAGATCTCCGACGCCCTCCTGGGCAAAGGGATCCGCAACGCCGCGAATTATCCGTCGGTGGACCCGGAGACCTACCACGCGTTACAGCCTTATATCAATCTGTGCGAAAAATTGGGGTCTTTGACCAGTCAGCTCAGCCAGGGGGCATTAAGCGAAGTGAACGTCACGTATTCCGGCGATATCTCCAGGCATGATACGGCGCCGTTGACGATGGCCTTGATGAAGGGGCTCTTGTCTCCCATCCTTCAGGATACCGTGAATTTCATCAATTCTATGGCTTTGGCGAAAGAGCGGGGGATCCGTGTCACGGAGCTGAAATCCCAGCAGGCTGAAGAATTCGTCACCCTGGTTTCTTTAGAGATCAAGACGGACAAAGAGACGCACCGCATTGCCGGGACGCTTCTTTCCAAGAGCGAGCCGCGCATCGTCAAGGTCGACGAGTTTTACGTTGAGGCGATCCCCGCGGGATGCATGTTGATCATGCAGAATTGGGACAAGCCCGGCATTATCGGGAATCTCGGGAAGCTGATGGGCGAGCATAATATTAACATCGCAGCGATGTCTTTCGGCCGGGAGAAGCAGGGAGGCCGCGCCATGTCGGTCTTAAACGTCGATAGCTGTGTTTCGCAGGATTTGCTGGAGCGCGTCAAATCCCTGCCGCATATATTATCCGCAAAAACGGTCCAGCTTTAAGAGGCCCGCAGTTGTCAGCGACGGGCCGGCGATCCATTCCGGAGGTATTTGATGTTTCGGTGCGCAAAAATCTTTTTTTTCATCGCGTCGTGCGCGGCCGCGTTGTTTCTTTCGGTCCTTGCGGCCGGCGCGGAGGAGCTTAACATCGTTTTCTCGGGGCAGTCTTATGCCGCCCTTTATCCCTGCGATTGCCGCGTGGAGCCTGATGGCGGTGTTGCCCGGAGGGCGACGCTTGTCCGCGATATCCGCAAGCAATTGAAGAATGTTCTGGTCCTGGAGGCCGGTTCTTTTTTGGCGTCAGGGCCCGAAGACGAAAATTCCCAGGGTACGGACCTGGATAAACAGCGCAGCGGGATATACCTGGAGGCGCTGAAACTTATCGGTTATGATGCCGTGCTTCTGGATGCCCATGCGTTTGTTTTCGGGGAAGAGTTTATCCAGCCCTATCAGGGCGGCCTGCCTTTTATTTCCGCGAACATCTCCGGCGCGGCCGTGCCTTATATTTTTAAAGATTTCGGCACATTCCAGGTGGCTGTCCTGGGGGTGACGGAGGCGCCTGCCGCCTCCAGCGCCGTCCGCGAGTGGCGCGATCCGGCCCTTGTCCTCCCCGGGCAGATCGCCGAATTGAAAAAGAAGGGGGCCGACGTCATTATTCTCCTGAGCGCGCTTCCCCGCAGGGACGATGAAATATTGCTCAGGAAGGTCAAGGGAATCGATATCGTGATCAACGGCACCAAGAACCTCGGTGCGGTGGCCCCGGCGGAAGTTCAAGGCGCGGTTTATCTGCAGACGTGGTGGCAGGCCCGCAGGATGGGGATCCTCAATATCAAAATTTCCGACGGAAAAATGGACCGTATCGATGTTTCTGTTCCGCCGCTTGTTGCGGGGATCGCCGATGATGCGGCGGTCGCGGCGATCCTGCCCACATGCTTCCGGGACGAGGATTGCCGCCGGATGTCGGGTTTGGCGGCAAGCTGCCAGGCGGGCGGGTCTGCGGCGGCGCGCTGTTCCTATATTTCTTTGCCGCGCGTCAACCTGGACGTGATCAACGCGCAAGGCTGCCGGACCTGTCATACGGATTTGGTCGTCCGGGACTTAAAAGACATCTGGGGGAACCTTAACATTACCTATCTTGATGAAACGGACCCCATTGCTCAGAAGTTCATCAAGAATTTCAAAATCCGGATGCTGCCGGCTTATATTTTTCATAAAGACGCTGAAAAAAGTGAAGCGTTCGCAATGTTCCGCACTCATTTAGAAGAAAAGGAAGGTTCTTACAGGGTCAAACCGGAGATCGCAGGGGTTTCCTATATTATGGGCCGTCAAAAGGTCCCCAAACGGATCGA
>JAQUOM010000012.1 GCA_028717105.1 Candidatus Omnitrophota bacterium | reverse complement strand
CGGATACGATTACGCCGACCCCACGCAGTTGTCGGCGACGTTGGAGACCAAATGTTACCGCAACCTGTTTTTGGCCGGACAGATCAACGGCACGACCGGTTATGAGGAAGCGGCGGCCCAGGGGCTCGTCGCAGGGATCAATGCGGCCCTGCGCGCCCGGGGGAAGGGACCGTTCACCCTCGGCCGCGACGAGGCTTATATCGGCGTTCTGATCGATGATTTGACGACGAAGGGGACCAACGAGCCGTATCGGATGTTCACATCGCGCGTAGAGTACCGGTTGATCCTGCGCCAGGATAACGCGGACCTGCGTCTTGCGTCCCGCGGTTTCGAATTGGGGCTTTTGCGGCCCGAGGAGCACGAATCCGTCGAGCGCAAAAAGCGGGAGATGGCCGAGGTCCTGGCTTATCTGCGGGCGACGCGCCTGATGCCTCAAGACATTAATTCTTGCCTGGAGGCCCTGGGCACATCGCCGGTGTCCGGTCCGGTGAGCATGGAAGACCTTTTAAAGCGGCCGCAGGTGCGCTTTACGGATCTGAGCGCGTTCAACCATATGGAAGAAAGCTTTCCGTTCTTGACGTGGGCGGCGGCTGAACAAGTCGAGACGGAAGTTAAATACGAAGGTTTTATCCGCCGGCAGCGCGATGAGGTGGAACGCTTTCGGAAGATCGAGCAGATCAGGATCCCGCGGGGCCTGGATTATGCCGGTGTCCGCGGGCTTTCGGGCGAGATCGTCGAGAAACTCAACGCGTTTCAGCCGGCTTCCCTGGGCCAGGCATCGCGCATCTCCGGTGTGACGCCGGCGGCTGTTTCGTTGCTCATGGTCACGATCGCTAAAATGCAAAAAGAAAAGGACGCTCATGAACAAGATCCGGTTTAAGAAGTTGCGGCTGTGGCTGGTCTATCCGACGTTTGTCATCTATCCGTTTGTGGCGCGCATCACGGACGCCTCCCTCTGGGTGGGGATCGCTGTGATGATGGCCGGGCTGGGGGTGCGGTTTTGGGCGAGCGGCTACATTTCTAAATCCCGGAGCCTGGCGACCAGCGGCCCTTACGCCTATGTGCGCAATCCGCTGTATCTCGGTAATTTCATCCTCGGGCTGGGGGTGGTCGTCGTCGCCGACAATATGTGGTTGTTGTTGTATTATCTTTTGAGTTTTTTTGTTTTGTATGCCGGCACGATCCAGGAAGAACAGCGCGTCCTGGAAGAGAAGTTCGGCGCCGCCTACCGCGAGTACCTGGCGGGCGTGCCGATGCTTTTTCCAACGGGCCGCCGGTTCAGGAAGGCCGGAGGGCAGGCATTCAGCATCGCCCAATCTTTCAAGAACGGCGAGTTCATCAGGATCTGCGGATTTTTACTCTTGGCGGTGTTCCTGTTTTTGTGGTATTCTTTATTTATTAAAAAATCGGGCTTGAGTCCCGCAACCCTATGGGGCATCATTCTTTTTGTGGTTTTTTCAGGCCTCTTGTGTTTTAATATTATCATCAGGCGGAGAAGCGAACGCATGGGGGAAAAAGTATGACGAAGGCCTTGAACGTCCGGCACCTTAAGGGATTTACCCCGTTGGAAAAACAGCGACAAGTTTTGAACGTATTATTTCATTCTTTCAGGAGGCGCAGAGGGCCGGTTTCGAAAATGTCGACGCCGCGTTATTCTCCGGCAGGGTTTACGCTCGTCGAGATCATGGTTGTCATCGCGGTCATCATTGTCGTCGCAGCTATCGGCGTCCCGGGGATCATGCGCCAGCGCGTGAATGCCAATGAGGCGGCGGCCGTCGCAGCGCTCAAGACATTGTCGGCAGCCTCGGTCACGTATCGCGCGACGCACACCGCTTACCCGGCCAACCTGTCGGACCTCTATGACTCCGATGGGGCGCAGTATATCGACAGCACGCTCGCATCCGGCATCAGGCAGGGGTATAATTTTACCTTGCAGGGTGACGAGGACGGCTTCAATGTGACGGCGTCTCCTTCCAAGCCGAACATCACGGGCACCAGGTATTTTATGATCGATTTTTACGGCGTGATCCGCGCTTCTGGGACCGGGCCCGCCGATGAATCCAGCCCGGCCATATAAAAAGATTTATTTTTTCGAGTTTTTTAATGTTTTCTGAAATAGGAAATTACCGCGCGTTGAAAAGATTCTGCCGCCTTCACGGGGCGGACCTTTTTGGGGTCGCGGATGTCTCAAACATCAAAGACGGGTTTGAGCTCGTTGAGGATGTTAAGCAGGGGCACAACAGGGCCGTTTGTCTCGGGGTCGGGTTATCCGGCTCCATCCTCTCAGAAATCGAAGGGCAGCCGACAAAGCTCTATTTTCACCATTACCGCACGGCCAACGCGTTTTTGGACCAAATGGCTTTTGCGGTCAGCCGGTGGATCGAGAGCCGCGGCGCGGCGGCGCTTCCCATTCCGGCATCGCAGATCCTCGATTGGCAAAAACAGAATGCCCATCTTTCTCACAAGAAGATCGGCCGTTTGGCAGGACTGGGATGGATCGGAAGGAACAATCTTCTTGTTTCACCAACCTATGGTGCGCAGTTCAGGATGGTTACCATCTTGACGGATATGAAGCTGAGGGCCGACCGCCCGTTAGAGGGCGGATGCGGCCCCTGCCGGGCCTGTATCGCGGCCTGCCCGGTCGGTGCGATCCGGGAGCGATGCGAAGATTTCGGCCACCTGGAATGTTTTGAGAAACTCAAGAGTTTCCAGCGCGAGAACGTCGTCGGCCAGTACATCTGCGGCATCTGCGTAAAAGTCTGTGGAGGAAAACATGGCAAAAAAAACACTGCACTTAACGGCCTTGTCGAAGATCAGCAAGGCCATCACATCTGACCTTTATCTCGAAGATATCCTGAAATTGATCGTTTCTGTTACGGCCCAGAGCATGGGGTCCAAGCTGTGCTCGCTCATGTTATTGAACGACAAAGACGAACTTGTGATCCGTGCGACGCAGACCGTCTCCGAAAATTACACAAAAAAACAGCCCGTGAGGCTGGGGGAGGGCATCAGCGGCCGTGTGGCCAAGGAGAATAAGGCGATCGCCGTCTTTGACGTCCAGCTCGAACCCCAGTACAAATATAAGGAGATCGCCAGGCAGGAAAATATTTGTTCTTATCTGTGCGTTCCCATGAATGTCAAGGGCAAGGTCATCGGCGTCCTGAATCTTTATACGTCGGAGCTCCATAAGTTCACCAAGACCGAGATCGAGCTTCTTTCGTCGATCGCCGCCCAGGCGGCGCTGGTCATTGAGAATACCGAGCTTATGGTCAAGACCAAGGTCATTCAGGAAGAGCTTGAGTCCCGCAAGGTCATCGAGAAAGCCAAGGGGATCATGATGAAGGAGCGCAAGCTCGAAGAGGCCGAGGCGTATCGCCTTCTCCAGAAATACAGCATGGACAACCGCAAGTCCATGCGGCAGGTCGCCGAGGCGATCGTTCTGAGCTTTGACATGAAGAGCAAAATTTAACAAAGGCGGCAAGCCTGCGCGGCGTCACGACACCGGGCCGCTTGATGGCTTGCCGTTCCAGCGGACTACACGCCAAGGTTTATGATGACGGCCAAAAAGACTGAAACGATACGTATCGCTCTGGCTCAGATCAATCCGACAGTCGGCGATCTCAAGGGGAATGCCGAAAAGATCATCGCCTGGATGGGCAAGGCCCGCAGCGCCGGAGCAGACCTTGTGTCTTTTCCTGAGATGGCCGTGACAGGGTATCCTCCGGAAGACCTTCTTTTCAAGGCCCGTTTTATCGATGACAACCTGGCGGCCGTAAAAGAGATTGCGCGCGCATCGGCGGACACAGTGGCGGTCGTCGGGTTTGTCGACAAGGAAAAGGACAGGATATATAACGCCGCGGCCGTCCTTTCTGGCGGCAAAGTGCGCGGTGTCTACCGTAAGGCATTTTTGCCGAACTACGGTGTTTTTGACGAGATGCGGTATTTCGCCTCCGGAGAGAAATTTCCGGTTTTTGGGTTGGGGCGGACGGTTTTTGGGGTCAACATCTGCGAAGATATCTGGCACCTGGACGGCCCGGCCGGCATCCAGGCGTATCGCGGCGCCCGGCTGATCGTCAATATCAACGCGTCTCCCTATCATATGGGCAAAGGGGAGATGCGGCAGGGTATTTTGAAAAAACAGGCCAGGCGCCACGGAGTTTTTATTTCTTATGCGAATCTCGTCGGCGGCCAGGATGAACTGGTTTTTGACGGCCAGAGCCTGATCATCGACGACAAAGGCCGCGTGGTTGCTTCGGGCAAGGCATTTGAGGAAGACCTTCTTGTGGCCGACATGGCCGTGCCGGCATCGGCGAAACGGCCGGCGGCGGCATTTTCCGGACGGCAACAGGAGAAGCTGCCGCGGCCGCGACTTGATGTGCGCTCGCCGATGACCCTCGAAGAAGAGGTCTACGGCGCCCTCGTTCTGGGCCTCAAAGATTATGTCGTCAAGAACGGGTTTAAAAAGATTGTTCTTGGTTTAAGCGGCGGCATCGATTCTTCGCTTGTGGCGGCGATCGGCTGCGACGCCATCGGGTCTCAGAATGTCCTGGGTGTTCTCATGCCTTCGGCGTACACATCGCCGGAATCCGGGGAAGATGCGCGGGTCCTGGCACAGCAGTTGGGGATCAAGGCATTTGAGGTCCCCATCCAGGGGATCCTTGAGTCTTATTTAGACAAGCTCAAAGATGTCTTTGCCGGGGCGCGGCCGGATACGACGGAGGAGAATCTTCAGGCGCGTATCCGCGGTAACATCCTGATGGCCATCTCTAATAAATGGGGTGTGCTGGCCGTCAATACGGGCAACAAGTCGGAAGTCTCCTGCGGATACTGCACCCTTTACGGCGATATGGCCGGAGGTTTCGGCGCCATCAAAGACGTGCCCAAGACGCTTGTCTATCGGCTGGCCGCGTATAAGAATAAGGCGGCCGGCCGCGTGGTCATCCCCGAACGCGTCTTTACCAAAGCGCCGACGGCTGAACTGCGGCCCAACCAGAAAGATGCGGACACCCTGCCTCCTTATGACGTCTTGGACCCCGTCCTGAAATTTTATGTCGAGGAAGACAAGGGGATCCGGGAGATCGTTGCGGCAGGCATCGATGAGAAACTTGCGGCGTCGGTCGTGCGCATGGTGGATTTTAACGAATACAAGCGGCGGCAGTCCGCGCCCGGCATCAAGATCACGCCCAGGGCATTCGGCCGGGACAGGCGCATGCCGATCACGAATAAGTACAGGTAAATTACAGTCGGCGCGTTAACCGTTGCGGGTTGAGCGTATTTCGGCGGGAAATACCGGGTAAGAGGAGACGATGAAGCCCTCTTGTTGATCAAGGCGAAGATGCCTTGATGGATGAGAGGGTTGTTTATTAACAGGACGTTCGCAGGATATAAGGAGTTTTTGCGTGAAAAAAATATTGATCATCAGGCATGTCGATATCGAAGGCCCCGGGACCCTGGGGGCATATCTGCAGGAACGCAAGTCCGGATATTTGCTCGCCGACGTCTGGCAGGATAACGCCGCCTGTCTTTATCATGTCGACCTGGCCGGTATTGCCGGCGTCGTGGTGCTGGGCGGCCCCATGAATGTCTATGAGGAAGAAAAATATCCTTTTCTTACCGTAGAGAAGTATTTGATCCGCGAGCTCGTGTCGCAGAAGATTCCGCTTTTAGGGATTTGCCTGGGGGCCCAACTCATTGCTGCAAGCCTGGGGGGCCGCGTCAAAAAATCACCCGTTAAAGAGATCGGATGGTTTTCTGTGGAGGTGACGGATGCCGCTCAAAACGATCCCCTTATGAAAGGGTTTAAGACGGGTACGAAAGTCTTCCAGTGGCACGAGGATACGTTTGAATTGCCTGCCGGCGCGGTCCTTCTGGCTGAGGGCAGCGGGATTCCTCAGGCGTTCTCGTTCCGCAACCTGGCATGGGGTTTCCAGTTCCATGTGGAGGTAGATTCTTCTATGATCTCTTCCTGGCAAGAGGCCTACGGCCGGGAAGGCCAGGGCGCACAGGATGGGAAGGGGCTTTTGGCCGCCTATGCAGACTTAAAAGACGTCTTTAACGGCCAGGGAAGGCGGATCTTTGAGTCGTTCTTGAGGCAGGCGTTCACACGGACGGCCTGATCTTTCCTCCAACCCCTTGCCGCTTAAGGTTTTTGCCCTCTCGGGGCTTGTTCCAAAAATCGCTTGTAAGGGTTATGGTCAGGTGTTAAAATTTGAGAGCATTGGAAGAACCGGATGCTCTCTATGACGCAGATTACGGATAAGACGATATCATAAGACTCCTTGGCTGAATGTTTGGCTGCGCCTGTTTCACCGGTGAGCCAGGCAAGCAAGGAGTAATTCCGCCTCCGGCGGAATCAGGAGGTTTTTGCCATGGATGTTATCCTTGAATTGCTTCAGAAAGACGCCAGGATCACGCCTCAGGAAATATCGAAGCTGACCCGGATCAAGGTCGATGAGGTCAAGAAGCGTATCAAGAAGTATGAAAAAGAAGGCATTCTTTTGGGGTATCGCGCCGTGGTCAACAAGGAGATGGTCAAGGACAAGGAGAGCGAGGTCCGCGCGTTGATCGAGGTCAAAGTAGCGCCGCAGAAGGACCTGGGGTTTGACAAGGTGGCCGAGCGCATCTACAGTTTTCCCGAAGTCAAGAGTTGCTATCTTTTATCGGGCAGTTACGATCTTCTCCTGGTCGTGGAAGGCCGGGATTTAAAGACGGTTTCCCGGTTTGTCTCCGAGAAGCTTTCGCCGATGGAAAACGTCCGCGGGACCGTGACGCATTTTCTGCTCAAAAAATATAAAGAGGACGGGATCGAAATGAAGTCTGCGGAAGAAGACAGGCGTTTGGCGATCTCGTATTAGGCATTCCTATCCGGATAGCATGAAAAAAACAATGATTTCTCACAAAGTTGAACAGATGCCCCCGTCGGGAATACGGGTGTTTTTCGACCTCGTTTTGGGGATGAAGGATGTGATTTCCCTCGGCGTTGGGGAACCGGATTTTGTCACGCCCTGGCATATCCGGGAGAGCGCCATCTATTCTATCGAGGAGGGCTACACATCTTACACGTCCAATAAAGGGCTGGTCAAGCTGAGGACCTATATCACGCAGGATTTAAAAAAACGTTTTGGCCTTCATTATGACGTGGATGAGGAGATCCTCATTACGATCGGCGTCAGCGAAGCTATGGACCTGGCCTTGCGCGCCCTGATCAACCCGGGGGACGGGGTCATTGTTTGCTCTCCCGGTTATGTTTCTTACGCGCCGATCGCGGAATTGGCCGGCGCGGATGTCCACAGGATCATTTTAAGGCCGGATAACGGTTTTAAGGTGACGCCCGAGATGCTCCGTCAGGCGATCACGCCCGGCACGAAAGCCATGGTCTTCAATTATCCCTGTAATCCGACGGGTGTTTCTTATACGAAAAAAGAACTTTCCGCGATCAACCGCGTGCTGGAAAGGCATGGTGTGTTCGTCATTTCCGATGAAGTGTATGACGAATTGACCTACGACTTTTCTCACACGCCTTTTGCGACGCTTCCCGGTGCCCGGGAACGTACGCTGTATCTGAACGGTTTTTCGAAGGCCTACGCCATGACCGGTTGGCGCGTAGGTTATGCCTGCGGTCCCAAAGAGGTGATCGCGGCCATGACGAAGATCCATCAGTATACGATCATGTGTGTCCCGATTATGTCCCAGATGGCGGCGTGCGAAGCGGTCATCGGCACGCGCAAGCCCGTCGAGGAGATGAAGCGGGAATATCAGAGGCGGCGCGAGTTCGTCGTGGACCGGCTCAACGGAATGGGGTTGTCGTGCCATAAGCCCCAAGGGACGTTTTATGTCTTCCCGTCGGTCAAAAAGACGAAGATGAACGCGATGGATTTTGCTTCCCGTCTTTTGAAAGAGAAAAAGGTCGCTGTCGTCCCCGGCACGGCCTTTGGTCCGGAATATGACGGGCACATCCGGATATCGTTCGCAACGGGGTTTGACAAACTGAAAGAAGCCATGGACCGCATGGAAGAGTTCATGGATGAGATATGAAAAATCTGGAATAAACTTTACTCCTTCAAGGGAGGATTTTATTCCGCCTAAAGGCGGGATTAAGGAGAAGCAAGATGAATATCAGACAGGAAATCTTGAAAACGATTGAAACCAGGCCGTTGGCCGATGTAAAAAAATTCAGGAAAGTTTCGAGTTATTTCGGGGATAATACATTCAGCGTCCCGACGATGAAGAAGCATATTTCAAAAAAGACATTCGACGCCTTTATGGCGTGGATGGAGGAAGGCCGCCAGATCACGCTGGCGCAGGCCAACGAGATCGCCGAGGCCATGAAGACCTGGGCGGTGGATCGCGGCGCGACATACTACACGCACTGGTTTCAGCCGATGACAGGCATGACGGCGGAAAAACACGACAGCTTCATCTCGTTTGCCGGTATCGGCCGTGTCATCGAGACGTTTTCGGGTTCAAAGTTGATCAAGGGCGAGCCGGACGCGTCCAGTTTTCCGTCGGGCGGCATCCGCACGACGTTTGAGGCGCGCGGTTACACCGCCTGGGACCCCACCAGCCCGGCATTTATCATCGAAAGCAAGCTCGGCAAGACCTTGTGTATCCCCACGATTTTTGTCTCGTATCACGGCTACGCCTTAGACAAGAAACTGCCCCATCTGCGTTCGATCGAGGCTTTGAGCAAGTCCGCCGTGGCGTTCCTTAAGCTTTTCGGCAACAAGAACGTCAAAAAGGTCTTTTCGACCTGCGGCCCGGAGCAGGAGTATTTTCTGATCGATAAGAATTTTTACCGGATGCGCCAGGACCTGTTGTTGACGGGCCGGACCCTGGTCGGGGCGTCTTCGCCCAAAGACCAGCAGATGGAAGATCAGTATTTCGGGTCCATCAAGGAGAGGGTCGTCAATTATATGTACGAAGTCGGCGAAGAGGCCTACAAATTGGGCATTCCTCTGATGACGCGTCACAACGAAGTCGCGCCGCACCAGTACGAATTCGCGCCGATCTTCGAAGAGTCGAACCTGGCGGCAGACCATAATCAGCTTCTGATGGAGATCATGAAGAAGGTGGCTCTGCGTCACGACATGGTCTGCCTGTTGCACGAGAAGCCTTTCGCCGGCATTAACGGTTCGGGGAAGCACCTGAACTGGTCGATGTCCGACGATAAATGCAATAACCTGTTGAATCCCGGCAAGACGCCCGAAGACAATCTGCAGTTCCTTGCCGTTCTGGTGGCCGTCCTGCGCGCGGTCAATCAATATGGCGACCTTCTGCGCGCCAGTGTCGCCTCGGCGGGCAATGAGCACCGCCTGGGGGCCAACGAGGCGCCGCCGGCGATCATCTCCGTCTTTTTGGGGGAACAGCTGACGGCGATCCTGGATACGATCGAGAAGGGCAAAAAGACAAAGATCAGCCGTGAGGATATCATGAACCTGGGTGTGGCGCGCCTGCCCGTCGTCAACAAGGACATGACGGACAGGAACCGCACGTCGCCTTTCGCCTTCACGGGCAATAAATTCGAGTTCCGGGCTGTCGGGTCGTCGCAGAACATCTCGACCGCCATCACGGTCATTAACACCATCGTCGCGGATTCTCTGGACGATATCCGTCAGAAGATCGAGGAGGCCAAGACATCCAAGGATTTCAACACCGCGGTCCTTTTGGTCCTCGCGGATGTGATCCGGCAGACCAGAAAGATCCGGTTCGAGGGGAACAATTATTCCGAAGAATGGAAGAAGGAAGCGGCCAAGAGAGGATTGCCGAACGAGCCTTCTACTTCCGAGGCCCTCAAGGCGCTCGTCAAGGAAGAGCATATCAAGCTTTTCGAGAAGTACAAAGTTTTCAGCCGCGAGGAATTGAAAGCGCGCTACAAGATATGGCTGGAAATGTATATCAAGCTCCTCGAGATCGAGGCCATGACCTTGAGCGAGATGGTGAACGCCAGCATCGTGCCCAACGCCTTTGATTATCAGGGCTTGCTCGCGCAGAACCTGCAGCAGATCGTCAACCTCAAGAATTCCGCGGGGCTCAAGCTTTTGGACGAGTCCCTGGAAGACCAGAAGGTCCATCTTTCCGAAGTGACGGAGATGATCTTTTATGTCCGTAAGAACACCAGGGCCATGATGCAATTCCTGGAAGAAACCAGGGACCTCGAAGAAGACGAGAAGGCCCGGAGGTATTTTGTGGATTTAAAACCCATCATGGAACATATCCGCAAGCATGCCGACCTTCTGGAAGGCGTGATATCCGACGAGCATTGGGACCTGCCGAAGTACCGGGAAATGCTCTTCGTGAAATAAGGGCGTCGAAGATAGAGAATAGAAATCAGATAAACTTACAAAAAATTAAAACGGTTTTATGTTTTTGTGGTTTTGTGTTTCTGTTTTCTATCTTTTTGTTTTTCATTCCCGAAGTGAAGCATTCATGAGAGAGAAGGCGCGGGGAGGAATCTAGCGTGCAAGATATCAAGTTCGATTTTAACAACATGATGAGTTTTAACGTGGGAAACCGCGACGGCGTGACGGAGGCCGAGCTCAGGCGCCTGGGGCCGTCCGTGGAAAAGTGCCACAGGCATTTCCGTTCCGTGTCCGAGAATCCGATAAGCCGTTTGCGCCTGAACCTGGAGTGGCTGATGCTGCCTTTCCAGGACAAGAAGGTCGTCGAAGAGATCCAGAAACTCGGCGACGAGATCGGCCGCCAGTATGAAAACGTCCTGTCTCTGGGGATCGGCGGTTCCTATTTGGGCTTGAAGTCCGCGCAGGAGGCGTTATGTGCGCCGTATTATAACGAATTCCTTCCGGAGCGCCAGAAGCGCAGCCGTATCTATTTCGAAGGCAATAATCTCGATCCTGCGCCTTTGTCTGTTTTGTTGCGCAACCTTGATCCGAAAAAGACGTTCGTCATCGTGATTTCCAAGTCCGGCGAGACGACGGAGACCAAGGCGGCCTTCGATGTCGTCGAGGAGTGGCTTCGGGCTGGCGTCGGCGCCCATTACGGCCGGCAGGTCATTGCGATCACAGACCCGAAGTCCGGGACCTTGCGCCAAAAAGTCCGTCAGGAGCAGGAAAAAGACCCTTTGAGTTTTCGCGCCCTGCCGCTCTTGCCCGGCGTCGGCGGCCGGTTCTCCGAATTCAACATGGGGCTTCTGCATCTGGCGATTGCGGGCATCGATATCCAGGAGGTGTTCGCCGGCGCCCAGGCCATGGCCCGCCGGTGCTCTTCGCCCGATCTTTACAAGAATCCCGCCTATATGTATGCGGCCCTGCATTACCTGGCGTGCCTTAAAAAAGGCAAGCCCATCGTCATCTTTATGCCTTTTGCCGAGCTTTTGAAGTCTACGGCCGACTGGTATTGCCAGCTTTTGGCCGAAAGCCTGGGAAAAAAATACGCCCGGCGCATGAAGAAACTTGAAGACAACAGCGAGTCCTGGGAGGCCGATCGGCGCCGGGCGATCAATGCGGGGCGTACGCCCGTGCCTGCCCGCGGCACGACCGACCTGCACTCCATCCAGCAGAATAACGTCGAAGGACGCAACGACAAGACCGTGACGATGATCCGCGTGCAGGCCTTTGCGGACGACGTGGCTGTCCCGCAGGGGAAAGGCCTTCTTTCGGAGAAAAAGTTTTCGGAACTGTTGGGCTTGGCCCAGGAAGCGACGGAGTGGGCCCTGACGGCGGCCAACAGGCCGAATTGCACGATCACGCTTTCGCAGATCTCCCCGTGGACGTGGGGAGGCCTTTTGTATTTCTTTGAGATGGCGACGGCTTTCGAAGGCGAGCTTTTAAACATCAATGCCTTCGACCAGCCGGGTGTGGAAAGCTACAAGAATTACATGTATCATAAGCTCAAGAAGCCCGGCGTTCCGCAAGCAGTCGCGGAGATGATCGAAAAGCGCCCGGTCCGGCGCCAGGTTAAATTTGTCCTCTAAAAAGCGTTTGAAGAGGTCGTCATGATCAATGATGTCCTATGCGTCATTCTCGGCGGAGGCAGGGGAACGCGCCTCTACCCTTTGACTAAAGACAGGGCCAAGCCCGCCGTCCCTCTCTTCGGCAAATACCGCCTGATCGACATCCCCATCAGCAATTGCCTCAATTCCGGCCTCAACATGATCAAGATCCTCACCCAGTTCAATTCCGAGTCCCTTAACAAGCACATTTCGCGCACGTATAAATTCGAGGCGTATTCGCACGGGTTTATCGAGGTGATTGCCGCGGACCAGACGATGGACCGGACGGATTGGTTTGAGGGGCCGGCGGATGCCGTCCGCAAGACACTTAAGCATTTCAGCAACCCCAAGATCAAGTATATTTGTATTCTTTCCGGAGACCAGCTTTACAAAATGGACCTGCGCGCCTTCTATGAGTTCCATATCCAAAAAAAGGCGCAGGTGACCGTGGCCTGCAACCTGGCGGATTCGCGGGATGTTTCAGCCTTCGGGATCATGGGAATAGACGGGACTTCAAAGGTTCGTGAATTCGTCGAGAAACCTTCTTCGGAGGGCCTGGTCAAGCATCTGGCTGTCCGCCGCGGCGGTGCCGAAAAATACCTCTGTTCCATGGGGATCTATTTTTTCAATAAGGAGACGCTGCAGGAATTGCTTTCAACCAGCCGGAAGGCGGATTTCGGAAAAGAGGTCATCCCGGAGGCGATAGCGGAAAAAGACGTCTACGCGTATGAGTTTGAAGGCTATTGGCGCGACATCGGGACCATCACGTCTTTCTATTCCGAAAACCTGCTCTTGACGAGCCCCGACGCGCCGCTGGACCTTTTTGATGAAGAGTGGCCCATCTATACGCGTTCCCGGTCCCTGCCGCCGGCCAAATACGCCCAGGCCCATATAGAGAACAGCATCGTTTCCGACGGTTCCCTGATCGGCGCCGCCGCGATCAAAAATTCCATTATCGGCCTTCGTTCCAAGATCGGCGACAACACGACGATCGAGGATTCCATCATCATGGGCGCGGATTATTACGAGACCCGGGAAGAGATCCGCCATCGCAAGAGAGGGGCTGTCGCTATCGGCATCGGGGACGGAAGTGTCGTGCGCCACGCGATCCTCGACAAGAACGCCAGGGTCGGCCGGAACGTCAGGATCACGAACGAACGGGGCATTCAGGACCACGAAGCGCAGCACCATATGATCAGGGACGGTATTGTGATCGTTTATAAAAATGCCACGATCCCGGATGGAACGGTTATCTGATAGGCCTTCCGGGGCATGTGTTGGCTTACCAGGCAGCCGGAGGGCAATAAATTTTTCCGGTATCTTACGATGCGGGGGTCATCTTAGGAAAGAAACCCCGTGCTAAAGCACGGGGAGATTCATTAAGCGCCTTGATAAGTGTTTTAACATGGGGGTTCATATGTTGGCAGGTATCCTGATCGCGCTGTTGGCTCTTGCTCTTTTGCTGCTTTTCTGGTTTTTCTTCGCTTACAATTCCCTTGTCCGCATGAAGGTCCGCGTGGACAACGCCTGGTCGCAGATCGACGTCCAGCTCAAGCGCCGTCACGACCTGATCCCGAACCTTGTCGAGTCGGTCAAGGGATACATGGCTCACGAGAAAGATACCCTGGAGCGCGTCATCAAGGCCAGGACCCAGGCGATCGATGCCTCCAGCATCAAGGACAAGTCCCAGGCTGAGAATTTTCTCACCGAGACCCTGCGTTCCCTGTTTGCCGTCGTCGAACGGTATCCGGACCTGAAGGCCAACCAGAATGTTCTTTCGCTCCAGGAAGAATTGACATCGACCGAGAACAAGATCTCGTTCGCCCGCCAGTATTACAATGACGAAACGGGGCGCTATAATACCCTGATCCAGGTTGTTCCGACGAACATGGTGGCCGCGGCCGCCGGGTTTACCAAGCGCGACTTTTTTGAGATTGGCGATCAAGCGCAGCGCGAGGCCCCCCAGGTGAAATTCTAGCCGCCAGACGATACCTCGACCGGGACGCCCGTTGAAACATTTTACCGGCGGCTGGTCACTGATAACAGGCGGCCTGTCCTTATGCCTTTTTCCTTCATCGATATCGAAGAAAAAAAGACCCGGCTCTTGGGTCTCCTTTTTTTCTTTGTTATCCTTTTCTATTTTCTCACTGCGTATCTTTTGCTGGTCATTGTGCGTCATTCCTTCTTCCAGAGGGACGGATTCGCCTGGCCGAGCGGTACGGCGACGGCGGCGGTGCTGGGGGTCGCTTTTTTTGTGGCGCTCCTCCATTGGGCGACCTCGACGTCCCACTTGATCGAAAAGCTGTCTTTGTCGATCGGCGCCATCGAGCTCGACGAGCGCGACGTCTACCACAAGGGGCTGCAGAATATCATTGATGAAGTGAGTGTCGCTATCGGCGGGCGGCGCATCCAGGGGATGGTCATTCCATCGGTGAGCCTGAATGCTTTTGCCCTGGAGGATTTTCAGGGGCAGGCTGTCATCGGCGTGACGGAAGGGCTCCTGACGCGCCTTAACCGCGCGCAACTTGAGGCGGTCGTTGGACACGAGGCAGGCCATATTGCCGGCGGCGACTGCCTTTCGACAACGGTGACCTGCGCGCTGGCGGAACTCTATGACGAAATGTTCTCGCGCCTGAAGATAGGCATGCAGAGATCGCGCGGCCGCGGCGGCGTTTTGGTCCTCGTTCTGTTTCTGATCGTGTTTTTCATGAGATTTTTAAGCATGCTTCTGCGCTATTTTATTTCCCGCCAGAAAGAATACAGGGCGGACGCCGTTTCCGTGCGCCTGACGCGTAATCCGCTGAGCCTGGCCGAGGCCCTCTCGCTGATATCGACGAACTGGAGGGGGAGCGGCGCCGCCGGAGAACGCCTGGAGTCCATTTTTATCATCAATCCCAATCTTTCCCGCCTTGATGAACATCAAGGCTTGTTTTCCGATGTGTTTTCCACCCATCCGCCGATCGGCGATCGGATCCGTATTTTGACCGAGATGGCCCATCTGGACAAAAAGACGCTGGAAGACAATCTCAAAAAATTCCGGTGGGTCTCGCCCGTGGCCCAGGCGGAATTCAAAGAGGCGCAGAAGGAAGGCCCGAGGTCCTGGAGCGTTTTTATGGACCAGGAGTGGCGCGGCCCCTTCGGGCTTGAGGAATTGAGCAAGATCGCCGGCATGGCCCCGGAGATGTGGGTGCGTCCCGAGGGCGCAGAGAAAGTCATCCATGCCTACGAGGACAAGGTGCTGATGCCTCTATTTTCCCCTGAAGCAAAAAATAAGGCATCCGGGAAAGACCTGGCTTGTCCTCATTGTCGTACGTCGCTCGAAGAGCTATTCTATGAAGGAGTCCCTGTTTTGAAATGCTCCCATTGCGAAGGCGTCTTTGCTCCCGGCAGGAAGGTTTCGCGCCTTCTGATCCGGCGTGATAAGACATTCGACGAGGAGACCATACGGCTGGGCCAGATGACCATCCGCGAGCGGGACAAGCGCATCGACGGCCTCTACAGACAAAAGGCCGCGAATGCCTGGTTTCTGGATTGTCCCCAATGCGGCCGCAAGATGCGCCGTCAGTTTTTTGTCTATTCTTACCCTGTGGAGATCGACCGGTGCGTTTTTTGCGAAGGTATCTGGTTTGACAGGCAGGAACTTGAAGTCCTGCAATACATCTACGAAAACAAGGAACAATTCTTCGACGATTCCTCTTTCTGACATGTCAACGCGGGCATGAGTTAACAACATCCTTTTTGTTTTTTCCTTAAAAACAACGCGTTGGACCTGCATCCGCCCCGCATAACGGGACGGTGAAGGATTTCGCTATACACCCAAAAAAAGAAACCGCCGGCTCCTGCCGGCGGAGCTTCGCTCGCTGACTTGAATATGTTCACCGACAGAAAAGACGCCGGAAAAAAGCTTGCGGCCGCCCTTGAAAAATTCAAGGGCACGGATGCCATGGTTTTGGCTATTCCCCGGGGCGGGGTGGAGGTGGGGTTTTATGTGGCCGAGCATCTGGAGCTGCCGTTGTTTCCGGTCGTCTCCCGGAAGCTTCCTTATCCGGATAACCCGGAGGCCGGTTTTGGGGCCATTGCCGAGGACGGCAGCACGTTTATCTTTGAAGACGCCCTGGGCTGGCTTTCGAAGGGTGAGATCGAAGAGATCAAGCGGCGACAGATCGATGAGATCGGGCGGAGGGTCCGCGTGTTTCGTGCAGGCAAGCCCTTGCCTCCCCTTGAAGGCAGGACGATCCTCCTCGTGGATGACGGGATCGCCATGGGATCGACAATGAGGGCTTCTATCAAACTTTGCCGCAATCAAAAGGCTGCAAAGGTCGTCGTGGCTTCTCCCGTGGCCGGACCGGACACTGTCCGCGAGATGGTGCGCCTCGCGGACGAGGCCGTGGTTTTGGAGACGCCGGCTTTTTTCCAGGCCGTGGCCCAGGTCTATCGTCATTGGCAGGATGTCCCGGATGAAGAAGTGGCCGCGTTCCTCAAAAAAAGGGGCCAGGGCGGGCTCGGGCCTGATGCCTGAGCGCGATGTCCCGCGTATTGACATGGGCCTCTGCTTGTGGTATCTTTTTATATAGCTTAAAAAGACAAGACCCTCATCGTTGAGGGCACAAACAGCACGCTGATCTGCAGGCCCGTACGTAAAGGGATAAGAGGATCCCGCAGCAGCGCTGTCCCAAAAAAAAGAACCTAAGGATAAAGACGTCCAGTAGTGTGAGGACGTCTTTTTTTGTTTTTACCCGCAAAGGCAATAGGAACGGGTGGATCATGGCATGGTTCCAGAGGGAAGTCATATGAAACATACAGGCTTGCCGCCGCAACAAGGGCTTTATGACCCGGCTTTCGAGCATGATAGCTGCGGGGTAGGTTTTGTCGCCCATATGAAAGGCGAAAAATCCCATCAGATCGTTGCTCATGGCTTGACGGTCCTGAATAATTTAAGCCACCGCGGCGCCCAGGGGGCTGATCCGAAAACAGGCGACGGCGCAGGCATTCTTATCCAGCTGCCTGACGCATTTTTCAGGGCCGTGCTGAAAGATAGAGGGGAGAGGCTGCCGGAGCGCGGTTCCTATGCCGTCGGGATGTTGTTCATCCCCAAAAGAGAAGAATCCCGGACCTTCTGCGTTTCTGTTATTGAAAAGACGATGCGGGAATGCGGCCTGGAGATCTTTGCCTGGCGCGACGTGCCGGCCGATGATACGGGGATCGGGCATACGGCCAGGGACGTTGCGCCTCTCGTCAAACAGCTTTTTATCCGGCGGCCGGCAGGCATTCCCGACACAGCGGCTTTTGAGCGCAGGCTTTATGTCGCGCGCCGCCTGATCGAGAAAGAAGTCGGCGCCTCAGGCCTGCCCGATAAGAGATCGTTTTATGTCTTGAGTTTGTCTTCACGGACCCTGATCTATAAGGGGCTCCTCATGTCCGAGCAGCTGGGTGATTTTTATCCCGACCTGAAGGATGAACGCGTCGCCTCCGGGCTCGCGCTCGTCCATTCCCGCTATTCGACGAATACATTCCCGACGTGGGACTTAAGCCAGCCGTTCCGGTATCTGGCCCATAACGGCGAGATCAACACCCTGCGAGGCAATATCAACTGGATGACGGCGCGGCGGGCGTCGCTGGCCTCGGAGTTGTTCGGCGAGGATATAAAGAAGATTTTTCCTGTCATCGTTCCCGGCGGGTCGGATTCTGCGACCCTGGATAATGTCGTTGAATTTTTGCTCTTGAGCGGCCGAAGCCTCGAGCATGTCATGATGATGCTGATCCCGGAGGCGTGGGAAAATAACAAGCTCCTGGAAGATGAGAGGCGGCAATTTTATGAGTATCATGCGGCGCTGATGGAGCCTTGGGACGGGCCGGCAGCCGTCGCATTCTCCGACGGGACAGCCGTCGGCGCCATCCTGGACAGGAACGGCCTGCGTCCGGCGCGTTACTGGGTGACGACGGGCGATTTGGTCATTATGGCGTCGGAGGTCGGCGTTCTGGATATCCCCCAGAACCAGATCGTTTTTAAGGGCCGTCTGCAGCCGGGCAAGATGTTTATGGTCGATCCTGCCCAAGGACGTATCCTGGATGACGATGAGATCAAGCGAAAGATTTGCGCGGCCCGGCCCTACGGCGCATGGGTCAAGGATAACCTTGTGCAACTTGCGGACCTGCCTGCGGCGGCCGGACACGAGGCGCTGCCTCCCGGCGAGCTGCTCCGTCAGGAGATGGCGTTCGGATATACGAAGGAGGATATCAAGATCCTTCTGGTCCCCATGGCGCAGACCGGCCAGGAGCCGACGGGTTCCATGGGGTCGGATATGCCGCTGGCCGTCCTTTCCAACCACCCACAGCCCCTGTATACATATTTTAAACAGCTTTTTGCCCAGGTGACCAATCCCCCTATTGATTCTATCCGGGAGGGGGTCGTCATGAGCCTGGATGGTTTTCTCGGCCGTCAGCGTAATCTGTTGGCTGAGACCCCTGCGCACTGCGGCCTCATCCGGTATCATCAGCCCGTTTTGAGCGATGAAGAGCTTGAGAAGCTGCGTCATATCAAAAAGGAAGGATTCCGGGCCAGGACATTGTCCCTGCTCTTTAGAATTTCTTCGGGTTCCCTGTCTATGGCGCTGGAGCGTCTCTGTCAGGAGGCCTCTGCGTGTATTGAGGACGGCGTAAACCTGATCATCTTAAGCGACAGGGGGGCCGGTGAGTCTATGGCGGCCATCCCGTCGCTGTTGGCCGTTGCGGCTGTCCATCATCATCTGCTGCGCCAGACGACCCGTATGCAGGCGAGCCTGATCGTCGAGACAGGAGATGCGCGGGAGGTCATGCACTTTGCGCTTCTTTTGGGTTATGGCGCCAATGCCGTCAATCCGTACCTCGCGTACGAAGTCCTGTTGGATTGCAAGCGCCAGGGGGAACCGGTTTTGTCCGGATTGGGAGAGGAGGATATCCTCAAGAATTACGTTAAGGCGGTCGGCAAAGGGCTCTTGAAGATATTTTCCAAGATGGGTATCTCGACCTTGCAAAGCTATTGCGGCGCCCAGATCTTCGAGGCCCTCGGCCTGGCCCGTCCGGTCATCGATAAATTTTTTACCGGGACGGTATCGCGCATCGGCGGCATCGACTTGGAAACCTTGCAGAAAGAAATTCTGATCGTGCATCAAAGGGCCTATCCGGAACGCGAGGCCCAGCCGCTCGCCCTGCCCGCCGGAGGCTGGTATCAGTACCGCAAGGACGGTGAATACCATCTCTGGAACCCGGCTACGATTTCCGCGCTCCAGGAGGCCGTGCGCGGCCAGGATTATGAACGGTTCAAGGAATTTACCGGGATGATCGACGATCAGGCGGGCCACCTGACGACCTTGCGGAGTCTTTTGAAATTCAAGCAGTCCGGGACGCCTGTCCCATTAGATGAAGTCGAACCGGTCGGCGCCATTGTGAAGCGTTTTGCAACAGGCGCCATGTCTTTCGGTTCCATTTCCAAAGAGGCCCATGAGTCCATGGCGATCGCCATGAACAGGCTCGGGGCGATGTCCAATTCGGGCGAAGGCGGAGAAGACCCGGCGCGTTATGTCCCGATGGCGAACGGAGATTCCAGGCGCAGCCGGGTCAAGCAGGTCGCTTCCGGGCGTTTTGGCGTCAACAGCCATTATCTTCTCAACGCCGACGAGCTTCAGATCAAGATGGCCCAGGGGGCCAAGCCGGGCGAAGGGGGCCAGCTGCCCGGCCACAAGGTAGACGTGATTGTCGCCAAGATCCGTCATTCGACGCCCGGCGTGACGCTCATCTCGCCGCCTCCGCACCATGATATCTATTCGATCGAGGATCTGGCGCAGCTTATTTTTGATTTGAAGAACGCCAATCCGCGCGCGCGCATCAGCGTCAAGCTTGTCTCCGAGATCGGCGTCGGCACGATCGCCGCCGGCGTGGCCAAGGGCCACGCGGAGATGATCCTGATCTCCGGCTATGACGGCGGCACCGGCGCCTCACCTTTGTCGTCCATCAAACACGCCGGGCTTCCCTGGGAGCTGGGATTATCGGAGGCGCACCAGGTCCTGGTCATGAACGACCTGCGCGGCCGCGTGCGCCTGCAGACCGACGGCCAGATGCGTACGGGAAAAGATGTCGTCGTGGCCGCGATGCTGGGCGCCGAGGAATTCGGTTTTGCGACCTGCGCCCTGGTCGTTCTTGGCTGCGTCATGCTCAGGCACTGCCATATGAATACCTGTTCCGTCGGCGTCGCGACCCAGGATCCGGCCCTGCGCTGCCGTTTCCGCGGCACGCCGGAACATCTGGTTACGTATTTTACTTTTCTTGCCCGGGAGGTGCGCGAGATCCTTGCCCGTCTGGGTTTCAGGAGCCTCGATGAAGCGATTGGCCGCGTGGATCTGCTCGAGGCCGACGACGCGATCCGCCACTGGAAATCTCGGGGCGTTGATTTTTCCAATATTCTTTTTAAGCCCCAAGGAAATGAGGGGAGGGCTGTGCGCTGCGTCCAGCCGCAGGATTTCGGCTTGGACAAAGCCATGGATTTGAAGCTGATCGATCTTGTCCGGCCGGCCCTTGAGGAAAAGAAGCATGTCCGCATCGAGACGGAGATCAGGAATACGAATCGTACTGTCGGCGCAATGTTGTCGGGTGAGATCTCCAGGCGTTACGGCGAAAAGGGCCTTCCTGCCGATACGATCCAGATCTTTTTTAAGGGGTCGGCGGGACAAAGCTTCGGCGCGTTCGGCGCCCCGGGGATGAGTTTTTATCTCGAGGGCGACGCCAACGATTATCTCGGCAAGGGGTTATCGGGGGCCAGGATCGTCGTTGTCCCGCCGCGCAACGCGGCGTTCAGGCCGCAGGAGAATGTTATTGCCGGCAATACCCTGTTGTATGGTGCGACCCAGGGAGAAGTTTTTATCCGAGGCGTTGCCGGCGAACGTTTCTGTGTGCGCAATTCCGGTGCGTATGCCGTTGTCGAAGGCGTTGGCGACCACGGCTGTGAATATATGACAGGCGGCCGCGTGGCGGTCATCGGCCGCACGGGCAGGAATTTTGCCGCCGGCATGAGCGGCGGGATCGCTTATGTGTACGACAAGGACGGTGATTTCAGGAGCCGCTGTAATCTTGGCATGGTGGATTTAGAGCCGGTCGTCCGCAAGGAGGACGTGGCGATGGTCCGGGGGCTTCTTGAAAAGCACGTGCAATATACGGAAAGCGTCGTTGCCCTGAATATCCTCGACAATTGGGCCCAGGAGCTTAAAAAATTCGTGAGGGTCATCCCCCTGGAGTATAAGCTGGCCACGGAGATACCTGAGGCGGAGCGCCTCCGGGCGCAGGAGGCGGAAGTTTCGGACGGATAAAGACGCGAATGGCCCCAAATCCTGTTATTCAGGATAAGGATACAAACGCGAATTTTCGCGAATGTATCCGAAAAGATCAATCAAGAAAGACCCCTCGCTTCAGCAAACACAAGAGGGAAGCTCGGGGTGAAATTTTAAGATAGTGCGTAGAGGGAAAATTTCATGGGCGATGCAAAAGGTTTTTTAAAAACGAAACGCAAGATGGCCGGCTACAGGCCCGTGCAGGAACGCCTCATGGATTTTAAGGAAGTGGAGTTGAGGCTGTCTGAGGAAGAGGTCCGGGAGCAGGGGTCCCGCTGCATGGATTGCGGTGTGCCGTTTTGTCACGATGCCTGTCCCATGGGTAATGTTATCCCGGACTGGAATGATATGATTTTTCGCGGCCGCTGGAAAGAAGCCCTGGCGGTTTTGCATTCTACGAATAATTTTCCAGAGTTTACGGGCCGCGTCTGTCCGGCTTTATGCGAATATGCTTGTACGCTGGGCATTAATGATGATCCTGTCACCGTGCGGCAGAATGAGGTTTCTCTCGTCGAATGGGGCTTTCAGGCGGGTGCCATCAGACCTTTTATTTCCAGGCGTAAGACCGGCAAGCGGGTGGCTGTCGTCGGTTCCGGTCCGGCCGGCATGGCCTGCGCCCAGCAGTTGACGCGGGCGGGCCACGAGGTGACGCTTTTTGAAGCTGACGAAAAGTGCGGGGGTATTCTGCGTTACGGCATCCCTGATTTCAAATTGGAGAAGTCGGTCATCGATCGCAGGATCAGGCAGATGACAGAGGAGGGTCTTCGAATCAGGACGGGCGTCCGCGTCGGCAAGGACCTGGTTTCGCAAGAGTTTTTAGAGAATTTTGATGCGGTATGTTTGACGATGGGGGCCCGCCAGGCGCGCGACTTATCCGTTGAGGGCAGGGCGCTGCCGGGGATCTATCAGGCGATGGATTATCTGGTCTGGGCCAATAGGGCGGTCGAAGGTGCCGGCGTCCCGCCGGACCCGGGAATGACGGCGCAGGGGAAGGATGTCGTCGTGATCGGCGGCGGCGACACGGGCGCCGACTGCGCAGGTACGGCCAACAGGCAGGGCGCCAGGAGCGTCACGCAGATCGAACTCCTGCCTCAACCGCCGGAGTGCCGCACCAAGGATATGCCGTGGCCGGCCTATCCGAAGATCCTCAAGATATCTACGTCGCACGAAGAAGGCGCCCGGAGATTGTGGAGTATTGCGACAAAAAAATTTATTTCCGAAGACGGCCGCGTCGGCAAGCTTCATTGCGTTACGGTGGATGATCGGCTCAACGAGGTCGTCGGAACGGATTTCGAACTGAAAGCGCAGCTTGTGATCCTTGCCATGGGATTCGTTCATCCTGTGCACGAAGGGCTGGTGAAGGATATGGGTCTTCAGTTGACCTCGCGCGGGAACATTTCCGTCGATAAGAATTTTATGACATCCCTGCCTAAAGTCTTCGCCGCCGGCGATGCCAGCCGCGGCGCTTCGCTCGTCGTGTGGGCGATCTACGAAGGCCGCGCCGCGGCCCGCGAGATCGACCGCTTCCTCATGGGTGCAACGAACCTTCCTTAACGTCGGCCGTCAATCCGTCAAACTTTCAAGCTCACAAGACGTCAGGCAGACAGGCCGGCCACGTCCGTCGGCAAGCTGACCGGACGACAAGCCGGCACGCCGTGAAACTTCAGGTTTTTCTCGTCGTCTTGTCTTAAGAAGAGTAGCAGGGGACTTTGTTCGCTTCGATGAAGGAGGTGACGTCTGCGCGGGAGATACTGCCGGCTTCGACAAATTCCATACCAACCCTGTATCTTTCGGAATAAGGCTCGCGTGCGGACCAGCAGATGCGGGCAATGCCGTAGAAACCTTGAGGCCTGTTGTTAAGCCTGGCGTGAAAATAAATGTGGGACCCGATGTTGACGGGGCCGTCAACGAGGAAGCTGACGCCGCCTTCACCGATGTCGCACGTGACGCTCTGCTGATAGCGGTCGGCGTTGAAAAAGCGGTATTCGACCGGACAATTGGCCTTGAGCCTGCGGAATCTGCGCCGTTCGGAGCCTGTATTTTCCATGTTCCGGATCCTGTTGAAAAAATCAGCCACGTCAACCTCCTTGAGTGTGGGGGAAACCTTGTAAAGAGGTCCGTGGCTAGCAAAAATGTAACATATAAAGAAAGCGTTTTCAAGGGGGTCTTGTTGAGGTATAATATTTGTCGATATGAAACTTAACCTGTTTATTTGCAACGTGTAAGGATGAGACGTATGGGCATTGTTACAAAAAAGGGCGATCATGGAAAAACATCTCTTTATTTTGGGGGTGTTGTTCCCAAGGACCATCCGCGTGTCGAGTTGTGCGGCGCTTTAGACGAGTTGTCTTCTTTTCTGGGGGTCGCCAAGTGCCTCTTGAAAGACGATGGGAGCCGCCTATGGATCGGCCGTGTGCAGAAAGACCTCGTGACGATCGGTGCGGAAGCGGCCACAGCCGCCAAGCACCTTCCGAAATTACGCGTACGGATGCGCGCGACGGATGTCCGGCGGCTTGAAGGTTATATCGGGGACCTCGAGGCGCGCCGGCGAAAGAAAAATTTCTGTTTTTCTGTCCCCGGCAAGTGCCTGGTTTCGAGTTGCCTCGATGTGGCGCGAACGATCGCGCGCCGTGCCGAGCGCAGGGCCGTCAGCCTTTTGAAAAAAAAGCAATTGAAGAACAGGGATATTCTGGTGTATCTCAACAGGCTCTCGGACCTTTTGTATCTGTTGGCAAGGAAGAGCGAAGAATGATGAAACTCGGGAAAGCCCTTTTGATCGCGGATCCGCAAATCGACTTTTTTCCCGGCGGGGCCTTGGGGATCAAGGACGGAGATAAAATCCTCCCCGTCGTCAACGCCTATATCAGGAGTTTTGCGGCGCGGCAACTGCCGGTATTCGTTACCCGCGATTGGCATCCGAAAAAAACAAAGCACTTCAAGGCATACGGCGGCGTCTGGCCCCGGCATTGTGTCCGGGATACAAAAGGCGCGGTTTTTCATCCCGGGCTGAAACTGCCGAAAGAGGCGATCATCCTTTCAAAAGGGATGGACCCTGAGAAAGACAGCTATTCTGCGTTCCACGCGGTCGACCAGAATCACAAGGAACTGCATCATCTGCTGCAGATTTTCGGAGTGACGGAGCTTTATGTCGGCGGCCTGGCGACGGATTATTGTGTTAAGCATTCCGTCCTGGATGCGTTGAAATACGGTTATAAAGCCCATGTCCTTCTGGATGCGGCAAAAGGCGTGAACCTGAAGCCGCAGGATTCCGACGATGCGATCCGTCAGATGGCGGCCGCCGGCGCCAAGATGACGACCTTTTACGGTTTGTTTCCGGCCGGCCGGAAAACACGCGTAAAGAAAAAAAGTTCTCCTTTGAAACGTTGATCCCGTTTTTAGGCCTCCCGTTTTCGCAAACGCTTCGGCGCGGATATTCCCGATGAAGACCATCAAGGTCAAGGCGGTCCTTTTCGATATGGACGGTGTCATCACCGATACCATGCCTTATCATTTTCGGGCCTGGCGCAGGATTTAT
>JAQUOM010000011.1 GCA_028717105.1 Candidatus Omnitrophota bacterium | reverse complement strand
TATCAGGGGATCAAAATTTGAAAACATGAAGACGAGCGCTTTCTATGGACACAGATTCTAAAGAAGACAGCTCAGATTTAAATCTAAAACAACAGGAGGAAAGCACATTATGAAAATCGGAGTACTCACGGGCGGAGGGGATTGCCCAGGATTAAACCCCGTCATCCGCGCCATCGTCAGGAAGGCGTATAACGACAAACATGAAACCATCGGTTTTAGAAACGGCTGGAAAGGCATTATGGAAGGCGATACGATGCCCCTGGATTTAAACGCCGTCTCCGGCATCCTGCCGAAGGGCGGGACCATCCTGGGCACCAGCCGCACGAACCCTTACAAAAAAGACAAAGGCGTCGATAAGGTCAAGGAATCGTTTAAGAAGTTAAAACTCGATGCGCTCATCGCCATCGGCGGAGAAGACACCCTGGGGGTCGCCAATAAGCTTGTCAAGGAAGGCCTCAACGTCGTCGGCGTCCCGAAAACGATCGACAATGACCTCAACGCAACGGACTACACCTTCGGTTTCGATACGGCCGTCAATATCGCCATGGAGTGCATTGACAGGCTCCATACGACGGCAGAAAGCCATCACCGCATCATGGTCGCCGAAGTCATGGGCCGCCACGCGGGATGGATCGCCACGCACGCCGGGATCGCCGGCGGGGCTGATGTCATCCTGATCCCGGAAATCCCCATCGACCTCGACCAGACCTGCGAAATCCTCAAAAAACGTCACCAAAGGGGCCGAACCTTCAGCATCGTGGTCGTGGCCGAAGGGGCCCGCCTCAAGGAATCCGACGTCACCAAAGACCAGAGTCTGGATGAATTCGGACACGTCAAGCTTGGCGGCATCGGCGATTATCTGGGCAAAGAGATAGAGAAACGCACGGGCTTTGAAACGCGCGTCAGCGTCCTGGGCCATATCCAGAGAGGCGGATCACCCACGGCCTTCGACAGGGTCCTGGGTACGCGCTTCGGCATCAAAGCTGTCGAGTTGGTCGAAGACAAACAGTTCGGCCAGATGGTCAGCCTGGCAGGGACAAAGATCATCGCCGTCCCTCTGGAAAGAGGCGTTGAGAAGCTCAAAACCGTCGACATGGAACTCTACGGCATCGCGCAGGAATTCTTTGGTTAAACCTTTGAAACGGGAAGCGCGACACAAGGACAAAAGATGACACCGATCATCAAGAGCCTCATCCAGGATTCTCTGAACGTCAGCACAAAAGTCCTGCAGGACGAAGATCTGGTTTCGCACATTGAAAAAGCTGCCGGCACGATCGTGGACGCCCTCAAATCGGGGCATAAAGTCCTTATTTTCGGGAATGGCGGAAGCGCCGCCGACAGCCAGCACTTTGCCGCAGAGCTTGTCAGCCGCTTCCAGAAAGAACGGGAGGCCTACGCGGCCGTCGCGCTGACGACCGACACGTCGCTCCTCAGCGCCATCGGCAACGATTATGACTTCGGCAAGGTCTTCATGCGCCAGATCGAAGCCCTGGGCCGCTCCGGAGATATCGCCTTTGCCATCTCAACAAGCGGGAATGCCAAAAATGTGCTCGCCGCCGTCCAGGCCGCCAAAACCAAAGGCTTAAAGACGATCGCCTTGACCGGAGGCACAGGAGGGGGGCTGGCCCAAACAGCCGACCTGGCCCTGATCGTCCCGTCGAAAATAACAGCCCGGATTCAGGAAGCCCATATCCTCATCATCCACATCATCTGCCATCTGATCGAAAACCGCGCTTAAAACAGGCCATGCGTAAAAAGATCGTAACGCTTCATCGCCTCAAAAATATATTGCGACGCTCTGACGCAAAAAGAGTCGTTTTTACCAACGGCTGTTTTGACATCCTGCATTACGGTCATGTGGCCTACCTGGAAAAAGCCAAAGCGCTCGGAGACATCCTGATCATCGGACTCAACAGCGACGCGTCTGTCCGCCGGCTGAAAGGGAAAGCTCGGCCCATCAATAACGAAACAGACAGGGCGTGCGTCCTGGCAGCCCTGGCTTGCGTGGACTACATCGTTCTGTTCAGCCGGGACACGCCTCTAGAACTCATTAAAACCCTGAAGCCGGATGTCCTGGTCAAGGGGGGCGACTGGGACATCTCCTGCATTGTCGGCGCAAAAGAAGTCCTCGCAGACGGAGGCAAAGTCTGCGTGATCCCCTACATCAAAAGCAGATCGACGACAGGAATCATTGACAAGATCAGGCGGATATCTTGAACTCCAAAAACAAACCGGGGAAAAATCCGCAAGACGCCGCAAAAGATATTTACAGGGTCCTGGACGCAAATGTCAACCGCGCCAAAGAAGGCCTGCGGGTTTGCGAAGACATCGCAAGGTTTTGCCTGAAAGATGCGTCTCTTACCAGACGTCTGCGCCACTTGCGCCATGCCGTGACGAAAATCTTCAGATCCAGCCGTGTCGACCGCCTGAGAATGGTCCTGGAACGCAAAAGCACGGAAGACCCCGGCAAGGCGTTCGCCAACAAAACAGCAAAACGTTCCTCGGCCCATCTTTTTCTGGCAAACATCCAGAGGACAAAAGAGGCCCTCCGGGTCCTTGAAGAATTTTTAAAGCTCTTGGACGACCGGGCCAGCCGAAAGATCCAAAAGACGCGCTTCGACGCTTATGAACTGGAAAAAACAACACTTAAAAAATTCCCGTCTTTACTTGATCCTTGATAAAGACGTCTGCGGACCAAAAAAACTACAGCATGTCTTGTCTGCCGCACTTGCCGGCGGCGTGGATATCGTGCAATTGCGCGATAAGACATCCACGACAAAAGAGATGATCGCTCTTGCCAGGCCTTTGGCAGCCGTGGCCCGCGCCGCTAAACGCCTCTTTATCATTAACGACCGCATCGACGTCGCGGAGGCGGTAGGCGCCGACGGCCTCCATTTAGGCCAGGACGACGCGCCTGCTGCCATCGCCAGGAAATTCCTCGGATCGGATGCGCTCATCGGCATCTCCTGTCACAGCCCGAAGGACGTCCGCGAAAGCCTCAAGATGCCCGTGGATTACCTTGGATTCGGTCCTGTTTTCCCGACCCTCACCAAGCCCGGCATGCGACCCCGCGGATTAAAACTTTTACATCAAGCCATATCTTTAACATCCCGGCCCGTTTTTGCCATCGGAGGCATCGATCTCGGCCGGCTCAGAGACATCCGGACAACCGGATCAGACCGCGTGGCTGTCTGCCGCGAGATCTGTCTATCGCCGCATATTACCCGTGCCGCAGAACGGCTTAAACAAACCCTGACAAACACCCATGTATAACGAACTGACTCAAGACAAGGACTTCCGCGCCCTGGCAGCCAGGGTCGCCAAAATTGAAGGCAAACCTCTCGAAACGCTTCTGGAAAGCGTTGCACGCGGTCACAGCGTCATCCCTGTCAATAAAAACCGGAAAATCGCCGCGGTCTGCGGCATAGGCGCCGGCCTCTCCACAAAGATCAATGTCAATCTCGGCACCTCGCCCGACAAGATCAACCTCACGACAGAACTTAAAAAAATCGATCTGGCCGTCGAGCTCAAAGCGGATGCTGTGATGGACTTAAGCCTCGGAGGGGACTTAAGGAAGATCCGCCGGGCGATCATCAAAGAATCGCCTCTGCCTCTGGGAACCGTTCCCGTTTATGAGGCGGCGATGCGGGTGCAAAAGAAGCGCGGCTCGTTCCTCAAAATGGAAACAAATGACCTCTTTGAGGTCCTGGAAGACCAGGCGGCCGACGGTGTAGACTTTTTTACCATTCATTGCGGCATTAATCGTCGCAGCCTGGACGTATTCCTGAAATCCCGAAGGGTCCTGGATATCGTCAGCCGGGGAGGGGCCATTCTCGTCAACTGGATGAAAAAAACCGGGAAGGAGAATCCTTTTTTCGAACATTTCGACCGCGTGCTTGATATCGCACGGCGCTTTCGGATCACCTTAAGCCTTGGCGACGGCATGCGGCCGGGGTGCATCGCGGATGCGACCGATGCGTCTCAGATTGCCGAATTAAAAGAACTGGGCCTTCTGGCCCAAAGGGCCAGAAAAGCAGGGGTCCAGGTCTTGATCGAAGGCCCGGGACATGTCCCTTTGGACCAGATCCGGAAAAACATGGAATTGGAGAAAAAAATCTGCAACGGAGCGCCCTTTTATGTCTTAGGCCCTCTGGTGACGGATGTAGGCGCCGGCTACGATCATATCACCGGCGCCATCGGAGGCGCCTTGGCCGCATATTACGGAGCCGATTTCCTTTGCTATCTCACTCCTGCGGAACACGTCCGTCATCCTTCTCTGGAAGATACCCGTCAGGGAATCGTCGCATCGAAGATTGCCGCCCATGCGGCAGACATTGCCAAAGGACTCAAGGGAGCTTCTGATTGGGACCGCCGGATATCCGAAGCCAGAAAAAACAGGGACTGGGACAAACAAATCCGGTGCGCGATCGACCCGAAAAGGGCCCGGAAATATAAGGCATCTTCCCGTCCAAAAGCAAAAGGCGTCTGCACGATGTGCGGCGAATTTTGTTCTATCAAGCTTATCGACACCTGCCTGACAAAAAAGGCCTAAGGGATACTTTAAGTCTTATTGACGAACAAGTTCTCTGGTGATAGAATAAAACGCCTGTGTGGACAGAACATTGAATAAAATTTGCGAGCGCAGCTTCCCGACGTTTTGACAGAATGCGCCGAGGGTCGGGATTCCGGCCGTCCGGTTTTTTGGAGCGTCGGAACAGCGGCAGAACACCGGCTTTTGCGGGTGTAGTTCAATGGTAGAATGACAGCTTCCCAAGCTGTAAACGGCGGTTCGATTCCGCTCACCCGCTTAGGGAAAATCTTGCGGGTTCCCTGTCTGCTTGGCAAGCAGGGATTCCCATCGCTCGCTTTTGAAAACGTAACGCAAGCTTGAACACGGACAGGCCTGTGGACGCCGCGGCGAGGCGCTTTTAACCACACGCCTGCTTAAAGACAGACGCATTATTTCATTTTCATTATATGTCTTATCTAAAATTGCTTGCCGTCGTATGGCTTGTGGCCGGACTTTCTGCATGCGCAACGACCACACCGCCCCATGAACACCGCGATTCAGCCTCCGTTTCGACCGTATATTCCTCAACAGCATCTTCCGCAACCACCCATACCGTCACCCGCGGAGAAACTCTCTGGCGCATAGCCCGTAACTACCAGACCGACCCCGAAGAAATCGCCCGCGTCAACAAGATCCCGGACTCCACGACGATATCCGTTGGACAAAAACTCGTCATCCCCGGATCGTCGCGCAGGAGAGCGACGACGAATTTCACCGCGGGGCAGGGCACAGAAGATTTTATCTGGCCCGTCAAAGGACGGATTGCAGCGTACTTTCATCAACAAACCTCCGGCGTCAGCAACAAAGGCATCGATATTACCACCCAGGACATCCAGGACGTCATGGCCGCCCGTGACGGCCGGGTCATTTTCGTCGGCAGGCTGGCCGGTTACGGAGAAACCATTATTCTCGACCACAAAGACGGCCTTTCTACCATCTATTGCGGTTACGCTTCGTCTTGCGTCAAGCTGGGAGATGACGTCAGGCAGGGAACGACCCTGGCCAAGACGGGAAGCTCGCCCGCCAGATTAAAAGACGCCCTGCATTTTGAAGTCCGTAAAAAACACAAGCCGCAGAATCCGCTATACTATCTCGATTAATATGGACAATGTGATCGCGTCCTTACGCAAAGACATCCTGGACCTGCTTAATAAACGCCTCTTGGACTTCCGCGACGGCTACCGCCAGAACGTCGCCATCCTGGGCGAAGAACTTATCGGCAAGACGACCGTCCTGAAAAAATTCCTCGATGGTTTCAAAGAGGAGGGGATCATCCCGGTCTACGTAGAAATCCTCCCCCTGGAATACTCCTTATTCCTGAAACGATGCCTCAACAGCCTTCTGTTTAATTATCTCAAGGGGGCCCAGCTTCTTTCTTCGCGGGAAAACTTAGATATCCTGGTCAAACGCACCAAAGACCTCCTGCCCCAGACGGCCGCCGCCTCGGAAATTTTCCTTAAGAAAATCGATAAAGACCGGCCGGAACGGCTGTTCGGGGAACTCTTCGACATCCTGGACATCTTCGCAACGGAAAGCCAACGCCGGGTGGTCATTGTCTTCGATGAATTCCATCATCTCAAAAAACTGGGATACGACGACATTTGCGGCGACCTCGGGAAACGGATCATGCTGCAAAAAAATACGCTCTTTATTTTCTCCAGTTCCCACAGGGCGCTGGCCAAAGATATCCTTGGGGGCGATCTGTCGCTCTTGTTCGGAAATTTTGAAACGCTGGAAATGGAAAATTTCACGGGGCCGGGCAGCGAACAGGTCATCGCCAAGATCTTTGGAGATATCGCCATCCCCAGAGACCTGGCCGCCTTTCTCGTCCACTTCACGGGAGGACACCCGTTCTATCTCAAGATCATTTCCGAAGAAGCGGCCATGGCGTGCCGGGCGGCCCGTGCCGCGGCGCTGGATGTCGATCTCCTCATCCGGACATTGGAAAAACTCCTCTTTCATGACTGGGGAGTCTTCAACCTGCGTTTCACGATGCGCCTGGCCCTCCTGACCGTCGGCCGCAACAAAAACGATTTCATTTATCTCTTGGACGCCATCGCCCTCGGAAAAAACCGCCTCAAGGACCTGGCGCCTTACCTGCGCCAGCAGCGGGCCGGCATCATCCAAAAATGCAACAAACTCATCGATGTGGGCATCCTCTCAAAGAACGGATCGTTCTATTTCATCGGCGACCGGCTATTGTCTTTCTGGCTGAAATTCGCGCACGCCGAAAAACTCAAGGCCTTGAGTCATGACCTGACCGAACAGGCCGCTCACTTTGACAGCCAGGTCCGCCAGGAGATCGATGCCTTCCTGAACATCTCCAGAAAGTCTATCGCCGACAGGATATGCGAAGTCTTCAACCAGTTCGAAGGCGACGAAGTCCTGATCGACCGTAAAAAATTCCAGCTCGACGCCTTCAAAGAGCTTAAACTCATCGCGTTCGAACACTCGGAACTGCGGGTCGGGATCTTCGGCAAAACCCAGGACAACCTATGGATCGCAGCCATCAAGGAGAACGGCATCAAGGAACGCGACGTGGCGGAATTCATCTCTATGGTCAGCTCCTTTAAACAAAAAACCATACAAAAAATCATCATCGGACTCGGAGACGTAGACCGCAATGCGAGACTCCTGGCCAAAGAATCACATATCTCTACCTGGGACCTCGACAACATCAACGGCCTCTTCGAGATTTACGGAAAACCAAGGATCATGACGTGATGCGTATCTGCGTGCTCTCCGATACCCATATACCCGACAGGTATGACGCCCTTCCCGAACAGCTCGTGGCAGAAATCAAACAGTCCGATCTCGTCATCCATGCCGGAGATTTCACGTCCTTTGAACTCTACCAGCAACTTAAACGCCTCAAGCCGGTCAAAGCGGTCCGCGGCAACATGGATGCGGCCGAATTACGCGAAGAACTGAAAGACAAAGAAATCTTCTCCGTACAAAAATTCAAGATCGGAATCATGCACGGCTACGGAAAACCCGAAAAGATCGTCGAAACGATCAGCGGCAATTTCGATCCTTCTTTCGACCTGGTTATCTTCGGACATTCCCACGAACCCTGTCAGGAAAAAATCGGAAAGACCATTTACTTCAATCCCGGAAGCCCGACAGACAAGATCTTTGCGCCCTACAATGCGTTCGGCCTGGTGGAGATCGACGGCGACCTGCGTGCGCGGATCGAAAAGATAACGAAATAAATCCTATCCTACCCCATGAAAAAACTTTGGGCTCCCTGGAGAATCGGTTATATCAAAAAAATCAAAAAAGAGAAGGGATGCCTTTTCTGCCGCGTGCGCTCTCGGAACAACGACCGCGAACACCTTGTTTTCTTACGGACCGAGCACGCCCTGGCCATGCTCAATCTTTACCCCTACAATAACGGCCACATCATGGTGGCGCCCCTGCGCCATGTCAAATCCCTGGACGCCTTGCATAACGACGAACTCATAGATATCATGGCATGCCTTAAAAAAGCCAAGGCGCTCCTGCGCCGGATCTTAAAACCGGAGGGATTCAATATCGGCATCAACGAAGGCCGCGCCGCAGGCGCCGGTATCGCAGGCCACCTGCATATCCATCTGGTCCCGCGCTGGACGGGAGATGTCAATTTTATGCCCGTTGTCTCTGATACCAAGGTCATCTCTCAAGCCCTCGCCTCCCTCTACAAGGAAATGACCCGATGACGCCCCCTTTCAGTATCTATGAGTTGGAAGACAAGTATCTGGCGCCTTACGCTTCAAAAACAAAAAATTCACGCGGCCGGCGCTACAAAGAACCGGAGCATGCCTACCGCAGCCCCTATCAACGCGACCGCGACCGTATCATCCACAGCGCGGCATTCCGCAGACTCGAATACAAAACACAAGTCTTCGTCAACCATGAGGGCGATTACTACCGGACCCGGCTGACACACTCGCTGGAAGTCTCCCAGATCGCCCGGACCATCGCCAAGGCCCTGAGGCTCAACGAAGAACTCACCGAAGCCTTATCGCTGGCGCATGACCTCGGGCATACGCCCTTCGGCCATGCGGGGGAAGAGATCCTGAACCGTCTGATGAAAGACCACGGGGGGTTCAACCACAATCTGCACACCTTAAAGATCGTCGATCAGCTCGAAGAACGCTATCCGGGATTTCCCGGCCTCAACCTCACATGGGAAACGCGCGAAGGGATCGTCAAGCATACCACATCTTACGACAAGGCACGCATCCCCAAAGAACTCCATCCGCAGGCCATGCCGTCCCTGGAAGCACAAATAGTTGACATCGCCGACGAAATCGCTTATGATAATCATGACCTTGATGACGGATTGACGTCGGGGCTCATTTCCGAAGCCGCCCTGGATACCGTCGGGCTCTGGCGCAAGACCAAAGACAGCATCGAGCGGCGTTATCCTGCGATCGAACCGTCCAAGAAAAAATACCAGATCATTCGCAATCTCATTGCGATCCTCGTGGACGACGCCATCAAAGAATCTACCCGGCGGCTGAAGCACAACAAGATCCGCGGGATCGAAGATGTCAGGCGCCACAAGGGACGGCTGGTGGACTTCAGCAACGATTTGAAAAAACAAAGGCTCCCCTTAAGGACATTCCTGAAGGAAGGCCTCTACAACCATTACCGGGTCAACCGGATGTCCGACAAAGCCAGAAGATTTATCGAAGAAATCTTTCGGGCCTACATCCATAACACAGCTATGCTTCCCGCAGAATACCAGGACAAGATCAAAACACAACGGGACGCCCCTAACGTCGTCTGCGACTATATCGCAGGCATGACGGATCGTTTTGCCCTCGATGAGCACGAAAAACTATTTAACCCTTACAAAAAAGTATAAGGCCCTGATTTCAGCCCTGCATTCGATCTACCGGCTGATCAACACGACCTACGACCTGACCGACTTAGCGTCACGCCTCACCAAACTTCTCTCGCAGATATTCAAAGCCGACCACAGCACCTTTGTCCTCCTGACCGCCTCTAAAAACCATAAAAGGATTGCGACGCGTTGTTCCATCGACAACAACAAACGCCAGGTTTCCAATAAAAAAACTCCTGTCAAGAGCGGGCTCGAGGTCAAGATTGTCTCGACAAGTTCCGCCATCAAAAAAGACGATATCCTGGCCGTCCCGTTGATCAGCGACGACATCATCGGCTATATCATCATCCGGCGCAACAAGACCACCGTTAAAAAAGAGGGGGGCTTCGATTATTTCGACCTGGAAACGCTGATGACCCTGGCCGGACAAATCGTCATGGCGATCAAAAACCTCCAGCTCTATCTGGAGCAGGAAAGAATGGTCATGGGCACCATCAAATCCCTGGTCACGGTCCTGGATTCCAAGGTCCCGCCGGCCTATGCGCATACGCCTTACTTTTCCCGTCTCGTCAAGACCCTGGCCGAAGAAATGCGCCTCAACAGAAAAGAAGTAGACAGCCTTAAATACGCCAGCATGCTCCACGATGCCGGAAAAGTCAACATTCCGACGGAAATACTGACAAAGACGTCCCATTTGACCGGCGAAGAATATGATATCGTCAAGCGCCACCCCATCAAAAGCGCCGAGATCATCAAGCATGTCCAGATCCTCAAACCCGTCATCCCCATCATCCTGCATCATCATGAGAAATTTGACGGAACAGGCTATCCTTCGCACCTTAAAAAAAGCCAGATCCCTGTCGGCGCCAGAATCATGTCCGTTGCCGACGCTTTCGACGCCATGGTCTACGGCCGCCCCTACAGGGAACGGGTCTCCGTCAGGGACGCCCTTGACGAGATCCGCAAACACACCGGCACGCAGTTCGATCCGAACATTGTTAAATGCCTCATCAAGATATTTCATAACAAAAAATTAAAAAAGTACTTGAATTTAACACAATAATAAATATAATACTGCCAACATGATGAACGCAAATTCCGGCGGCAAACAGATCGAATTCGACGTTTTCCCCAAACAGGACAAATCGGATTATTCTTATCTGGCTGGGATCAAAGAAGATAGCAATGCGTCATCCTCTTCTTCTGTCAACGTCGTGTTATCGACGCAAAGCATTATTATTCTTTTTATCTGCGTTTTGATGCTCCTTGTCGCCAGTTTCACCATTGGAGTCGAAAAAGGCAAGCTCGTCACGGCGAAAGCCGAACTTACCCCCAAAGAAACACCGTCTGTTACGCATGAAACCGCAGCGGCACAACCGTCAGCGCCGGAAGGCCGGATAACGGAAAAAACGGCCGCAGAAACACAAAAGATCCAAATCGCCGCAACGCCGGCTCCGCAGGCGGCCAAAGAGGTGCAGGCGCCGCTGGCGGGATATGCAATCCAGGTAGCGTCTTTAAAAAGCGAAAGCGCCGCCAAGAGTTTGTCTGAAACACTCGCAAGAAAAGGATTCGCGGCCTCCGTCAAACCGTCTGGCAGCTATCTGGTGGTCCTGGCAGGAAATTATGCCAGCAGGGAAGAAGCCCAGGGAAAAATAAAGGAATTGAAAAAAACGTATTCGGACTGTTTCATCAAGAAAATTTAACGGAAGGGTCTAAATCACATGTCCATCCATCCATCACTCGGTGCAGCGGCCAAAAGGAAACAGGCAAAATCTGTCCTCAAGAGGAGCGAACGCATCAAATATTTGATGAGCAAAGGCCTCTGGAAAGAAGACAGTAAAGTTTTTGGCCTGCCGAAGATCAAGGCCGTTCGCATCAAGATCAAAAAAGAGAAGGCTGCTGATAAACCGGCTGAAGAAGGTGCCGTAGCAGCCGGTACTCCTCCGACTGCCGCTCCTGACGCAAAGGCGAAGACCTCCGCAAAGAAGTGAAGCCCTGCGACTTTAACAGCCAAACTTCTTTTCTCGCCGGATATTAGATGCGCCCGGCCAAGGAAGGACGCCGCGCCATCATCACGCGCTGAGGGCCATGAGCATCCTGATTTCACTGGTTCTTTTCTTTTTTGCTATCGTCGCGCATGAATTCAGCCATGCGTTTGTGGCCTATCAACGCGGCGACACAACGGCGGCCAACAGCGGACGGTTGACCCTCAACCCGCTGGCCCATATCGACCCTGTGGGCACGCTCCTGCTGCCGATCCTCCTGGTCGTTCTGAAATCACCCGTTTTATTCGGCTGGGCCAAACCGGTCCCCATCAATTTTTCCCGCCTCAAAAACCCTAAAAAAGACATGATCCTTGTCGGCCTCGCGGGGCCGGCAGCCAATCTTTTACTGGCGATTCTGGGGACGCTTGTCCTCAAAACCGGCCTGGCGTCATTCCCCGTATTCGCCCAGATCACCGCATCCTTTATCCTTATCAACATCGTGTTGGCCGTATTTAATCTTGTCCCTATCCCGCCTTTGGACGGCTCCCGCGTCGTGATGGGGCTCCTGCCGACGCCCCTGGCCATACGCTATTACATGATAGAACCCTATGGATTTATCATTCTGTTTGCGTTATTATATGTGGGGTTTTTTGATATGATCGTCTGGCCCGTCGTCAACGTCATCATCCATATGCTGAGCCTCATATGAAAACGATAAAAATCCGAACGGCCCGCGGCTCCTACAACATCCATGCCGGCCGGGGCATTCTCAAGCATTTCAAGCCCCTTGTCGCCAAGGCGGGCCTGCCCCGTCGCGCCGTCATCGTCACGACATCCCCCATCCTGCGGCTCTTGCGAAAAAAGATAGAAAACGCCTTGCGCGGCTTCGACACGCTCTACCTTCTCATCCCCGATACGGAAAAAAGCAAAAACGCCGATCTGGCCCTGCGGCTCATAGAAAAAATAACGCCTTTCGACAGGGGAAAAGACATCTTTCTGGCGGCGTTGGGAGGGGGGGTCGCCGGCGACCTGACAGGATTCATGGCGGCCATCTATAAAAGAGGGGTCCCGTACCTGCAGATCCCCACATCGCTTTTAGCGCAGATCGATTCGTCGATCGGCGGAAAGACCGCCGTCGATACGCGTTTCGGTAAAAATCTTATCGGCGCCTTCTATCCGCCGCGCTTCGTCCTCATCGATACGCGTTTGCTTTCGACCCTGCCCAAAAAAGAACTCATCTCAGGCCTTTCGGAAGGCGTCAAATACGGACTGATCAGCGACCCGCTCCTCTTCAGGTGGATCCAACAAAACGTCGGCCGCCTCCTGAAAGCGGATCCTGCGGCCCTGGAACATCTTGTCCAGCGCTGCGCCGCCATCAAAGCCGGGATCGTCAGCCGGGATGAATTTGACAAAAAAGACATCCGGATCGTCCTGAATTTCGGACACACGATCGGCCACGCGGTCGAGGCCGCATCGGGCTTCGCGCTCCCGCATGGCCCGTCCATTGCCATCGGCATGGTGTGCGCCTGCGAGCTTTCCGAAAGGTTGGGGGGACTTAAAAAAGGAACGACGCGCCATGTGATCGCGCTCTTAGAAGATATCGGGCTCCCGACAAAGATCCCTGCCAGGATCATGGCGTCCAGTCTCAAAGCGCTGACCCACGACAAGAAATTCAAAGCGGGGAAGAACCGGTTTGTCCTGCTTCAACGCATCGGACGGACCCGGATCGTCGAGAATATCCCTGAGGGCGTTATACGGGATGTTTTAAAAAGCAGGCTAGCGTGACCTGAGGATGATCTTTTGACCTTCGAAACTTAATTCTACTTCATCTGATCCGATTTTTTCCACCCTGACCCCGTCCACAGTCCCGCCTTCCGGCACCACTTTGCCATTGATCAATGCCAGGCGTTCGTTATCGCTATAGAGGATCCCGGAAAGAGACAAAGATGGGATCGGTAGCGCGCTTGCGGGCTCGGCGGGGACCGAAGTTTTTAAAACTTCAACCACGGGCGCCGGAACCGCCGGGGCGGCAACAGGAGGGGGAAGAGGGGCCGCAGGGACTTTGGGAGTCTTTTTGCCACCGGAAAAAAACGCAAACAAGGCCGCGGCCAGGAAAAAACCGAAAACGGCCACAATGACGACAAGCCACAAAGACTTATCTGTCTTCAAACGGGCCAAAAACATTCTGGCATCCGCCTTCGGCGGTGTCTGCTGAGGAACACCAGGGTCTTTTTGTCCGGTAATCGGCTGCGGCTGATCCATGGAATCACCCTTCTTCTGATTTACGGATAAGATTAAAGCAATTATATCACGCCGCTTTTCTTTGTAAAGAGCAAAGCACGAACAATGGAGCCCGAAAAACGGATAACCGACCTTCTCATGGCGCCTTGCCGGCCACGAAAGGCCCGGAAGGTCCTTTGATCCGGACACAAACTGTTTGACACAGAAAAACTTGTGTGATATTCTTATTGAGAATTTGAGGAAATATAACTATGGATTTCCCCGAAAAACGACAAGCCAGGCGCATCCGCGTTAACCTTCCGGTCACCTATGAACACCTGGGGATCGAAAGACATCCCGGCAAAACGGTCACTCGCGATATCAGCTTGACGGGCCTAAGGATGAATATGCCGTCCTTTTTCCCGTCCGACTGTCCTTTTCTCATAAAGCTGAACTTTACTGAAGTCAACAGGATCATCGAGGGGATCGCAAAGATCGTCTGGTCGCAGAGAATTTCATTTTCCGACCAATACCAGGCAGGGCTCCGCTTTTCGGAATTAAACCCCCTCTTCAAGAAATGGCTGGAAGAATATATCATCGTCAACGAAGCTCTGTCCCGGTAAGAAACGGGAGTAAAGCCAAAAAATAAAAGGAGGACCTTCTAGTGGCAGACAGCAAGGAATCCAAAAAAGTCAACTGCGGAAAATGCAATAAACCCTTAAAGCGGATCAAACGCTATTACAGAAACGGTAAATTCTATTGCAATATGAAATGTTTCATCGCCTCCAAACAGAAGGCCGCCGCGCCCGAGGCTTAGTGCAACGCCACTTCATTACCGCCATGCCCACGCAAGATAGAAGACGTTTTACGAGAGCCGACAGAAACCTGGCCATCAAGATCAAGGACAAAGACGTCGATTTTGTGACCGAGACAAAAAATGTCAGTTGTATCGGCGCTTACTGCGAGATCGACGGTTATATCCCTGTCTTGACGAAACTCAGGATCACGCTTCTTCTGCCGAAATCAAAAAAACTCAAAGACTCAAAACACATCGTCTGCGAAGGCACGGTCGTGCGCATTGAAAAATCGGCACACCCCCTGGAAAACAACAAGTTTAATATTGCCATCTATTTCAACCAGATATCCAAGGCGGACATGAAGATCATCGACCGCTACGTCAAGAATTGCGTCGAACGCGCCGCAGGAAGCCTCACCCCTAAGATTTCCTTATAGCACATGGGCATACCCCAGAAAGCCCTTCCCGTCAAACTCGTCATCGGCCTCATCGCAAACGACCCTGCACTTTTTGAGCGCGCGCAAAAATTCCTGGAACGGCGTTTCGGCCCTATCGATCAAAAGTCCCGCATCTTTGCGTTCAATCAGACGCGCTATTATCAAAGCGAGATGGGGGAAGGCCTGCAACGCGTGTTTTTAAGTTTTGAAAAGTTGATCCGTGCCGGCGGCTTACCCGCCGTCAAAATAGCGACAAACCGCCTGGAAAGGCGCCTGGCGCCATTGCCTTCACGAAGAAACATCAACATCGATCCCGGCTACATCAGTCTCGCCAAATGGGTCCTGGCCACGACCAAAAACCACAGCCACCGTCTTTATATCGACAAGGGCATTTTCGAAGAAATCACTCTTGTTTTCTGCCGCGGGTCTTTCGGCCCTCTGGAGTCGACATATCCCGATTACAGGCAAGAGTCGCACATCGCTTTTTTTAACGAAACCCGGAACATTTACAAAACACAGGTTGAAAAAATTTATGGAGCATCCCAGTTACATCGATGCGTATAAAAAAGGCGTCCTTGAGCAAAGATCTGCGGACGCGCTTCGCCGGCTGGAAAATTGCATGATCTGTCCCCGGCGGTGCGGATGCAACAGGCTCCGCAACGAAATGGGCTATTGCCGCACCGGCCGCCACCCGATCGTCTGCAGTTTTTTCTCTCATTATGGCGAAGAGCCTCCAATCTCGGGCGAGCGCGGATCGGGGGCCATTTTCTTTTCTCGGTGCAATCTCGGTTGCCTCTACTGCCAGAATTACCAGTTCAGCCAAAAAGAGGAAGGCCGGCCCATGAGCAGCCGTGAACTGGCTGACTGCATGCTGTCCCTCCAGAAAGAGGGATGCCATAACATCAATCTGGTCACGCCGACCCACGTCATGCCCCAGATCCTCGAGGCGCTCGTCCTGGCGGCTGCCGACGGCCTCAAAATCCCCTTGGTCTATAACTCCTCGGGGTACGAGCTAAAAAGCACGCTCGAACTCCTGGAAGGCATCGCAGACATCTATCTTGCGGATATGCGCTATGCCCGTTCTGACTCGGCACGAACCTATTCCAATGCCGCAGACTATCCCCAAGTTAACCGCGAAGCGGTCAAGGAAATGTTCCGGCAGGTCGGCGTGGCCCGCTTCGATAACGAGGGGATCATCCGCAAAGGCCTGATCATCCGCCACCTCGTCTTACCTGAAGACACCGGCGGAACAGAAGCCATCCTCAGGTTCATCGCCGAAGAGATCTCGCCGCAAACTTACGTCAGCCTCATGAGCCAGTATTTTCCGGCCTATCTGGCGCATCAGCATCCGCCCCTAGACCGGCACCTCCGCCTGGAAGAATTCGAACAAGCCATCGCGTACCTTAAAAAGTTCGGGCTGGACAACGGATGGATACAGGAATCCGGAGGCCTCCAGCGATTTGCCGGCACACATATCAAAAGAAACGTCTAAAACTCCATGAATCCCGCCAAGCCTCCGATGAGCGCTTCTGTACAAAAAATATGCCATCTTGAATACAACCATTATTTTAATCGATCCGTCCGTCCGAAAGGCCTAACGGGATGAAGATCAAGGCCCGGCCGGAAGATTTTATCGTCGAGGAGATCCTCGCGGTCCAGCCGCTGGATCGCGGACCCTTCACGCTCCTGCGCGCGAAAAAGCGCGGGCTCAATACTTCCGATGCCGTCCGAGAAATCGCCGCCGTCCTGCGCAAACCCCTCCGGGACATCGCCTACGGCGGCCGGAAAGATAAACATGCCTGCGCGACCCAATTTATTACCGTCAAAGGAAAAACCGCTTGCCGCCTGCCTCAACGCACGGCCCTCCATACAGAGATCGCAGGATACCTGGACCGCCCCATGGGACCCGACCTGATCGCCGGCAATACATTCAACATCACGGTCCGCGACTTAAACAAAGAGGAAATAGACGTGTCGTCCCAAGGGCTCAAGGCTGTTTCCCGGGACGGCTTTTTGAATTATTTCGATAACCAGAGATTCGGACCATTCGATCCCCTCCAGGGATTTCTGGGAGAAAAAATCGTCAAAAAACACTTTAACGGAGCGTTGAAATTCTATCTCACGCACGCCGGATCCGAAGACGGCAAGGAAGATCTCTGCCGAAAACAGTTTTTCTTCGAAAAATGGGGTGACTGGGCCGCATGCCTGGCCGCCTCGGCAACGCCCTGGGAACAACAGTGCTTCTCGCATCTCTCAAGCCACCCCAAGGACTTCGTTTTCATCTTGCGCAGGATTCCTTCCCGGGAACTGGCCTTTCATTTCGCCTCTTTTCAGGCTTTCCTGTGGAATGAGATCCTCAGGCGAATGGTCCGGCGGGCCACGCAGCAAACAATCCTCTATCCGGGCCTCGCGGGCGACTATGTCTTCGCCGAAGAAAGCCTGGCTATAGAGAACACTTCTATCCCGACCCCATCGGCCCGGATGGACCTGAAAGATCCGCAGATCGACAGGGAATACCGCCGGCTCTTCGAAGAACGAACGCTCAAGACCTCTCATTTCAATCTGACAAAAATCAGGCAAGCTTACTTCAAGAGCGTCGAACGGCCTGCCGCCGTAAAACCCCTCAACCTGGCCTTTGCTTTCGAAAACGACGAGACATCAAAAGCCAAAAACAAAATGACGCTCGTCTTTACTCTCCCGCGGGGGGCCTACGCCACCATGTTGATCAAAAGACTTTTTGCCCGCCACGGCCATCTTGCCGCTTGACATATCTTCTTACTTTGGTTAGACTTATCACATGAAGAGAAAACTTGTGAACTACGCATAGACGCGGATTTGAAGGAGGGGGCGTATGAACAAAAAGCAAATCGCGGTCATCCTTTTGGGGATTATCGCGCTTGTTCTCATCTTTTTCCTGACGCCGCGGTATAAAATCACGTCTATTGGCGGCGATAACTACATCATCACCGAACAATCCAGCTCTCTCTACGAAAGATCTCAAGGGGCCGTTAAACTCCATTGGGAAAAAATCTCTTTATACGGAGGCATAGCCCTCCTGGCCTGTGGCGGCCTGGCCGTAGTTTTCCGGAGGAAAAAATGAATAAAATCATTTTTGAGATCAAAAACCATGTCTATGAGACCGTCATCCTCCTCATTGATTTTTTTAAAGGGATCAACCTTTTTGTGACCGCGGGGATCCTTCTGGCGCTCTATCTGGTCGTATTCCGAAAGTGGCTCTTCGGCAAGATCCTGTCTTTTTGCATAACGATACTCCTGCTTTTGGTCTTTTATGTCCGGATCAACCATTTTCTGCTCACGGAACTTGCCCAGGACGCCACCAGTTTCACCGTCGGGGTCTTCCGCACCCTGAGCGTGATCGTGGCCGGAGCAATCCTCCTGTATTACGCGGCCGTCAAACAGTGAAGCTCCGCCGGCACATCTGCCTGCCTGTCGAAGACAAGCGGACAGATTACCTGCGGTTTCTTTTTTCCGGCGCACAGCGAAATCCTGCACCGTCCTGGACCGGCTGCGAAATGTTTTTCATGGAGCGTTCAGTCTGATCCAGGGCTGGCAAAGGGCGAGCTTTTTTCAAAGACGGCGTCCGGACAGGATCCCTGCACAAAAAAAAGAAAACCGACAACGGCGGCAGCTCCTTAAAAACGGCGCGGCCCCTTAAGAGATGAGCCTGTTCGACGGCGGCACAAGATGTCAAAAAATAAAAAGATCCTCCTCGTCATTGAAGATCAAAACCTGGACAAAATCCTCTCCTATCTCCTGAAGGCATGGAACTATGACGTCGTCGTCTGCCCCGACGGTACCCGGGCCCTGAGCGTCGCGACCCAGCAATACCCCGACCTAATCATCATCGATGCCCATCTGACGAAGACGGACGGCCTGAAGCTTTGCAAGATACTGAAACACGATTTCATCACTTCTTATATCCCCATTATCATCCTGATCGAAAAGAGACAGCTGCGCCGCAACCTGCTCGACATCGAACAGGGCGTGGACGATTTTCTCATTAAACCGCCGGACCCCATCGATCTGGAAATCCGCATCGCGTTGTCATTGCGCAGCGCCGCGCACCAGTTCCACGCCAACGCGCTGACAAAACTTCCCGGAAACAAATCCATCGAAAAACTGGTCAAGAGCCATATTGAAACAGACAAGAGTTTTTCGTTCGCCTATGTAGACATCAATAATTTCAAATCATTCAATGACAAATACGGCTACATCGCCGGAGACCAAGTCATCCTGCAGACCGCTAAGATCCTGACGTCCGCCGTCAAGAAATTCGGGAACACGGACGATTTTGTCGGACATGTAGGAGGCGATGATTTTGTTTATGTCACAACGCCGCAGAGAGAAGAAATCATCGCACAAGAATGCATCACGGAATTCAACAGGCTGATCCCCCTGCATTACACAGCACAAGACCGGCAAAACGGACACATCAAGGCCAAGGATCGCTCAGGGCACTTAAGCAACATCCCGCTGATGGGCCTGTCGATCGCGATCGTCAATAACCGTAATTTCACGGTAGCATCCATCTTCCAACTCATCGAAGTCGCTTTTGAAATCAAGAATTTCCTTAAAAAACACCATGCCAGCAATTATCTGGTCAATCGCCGGATCACCGATTCCGGCCTGCATGAACGCAAAGGGCTTCAGGAAGAATATTCCCTGGAGCTCAAAAAACACCATCCTCATGTCAAATCTTACAAACCAATCGGCCAAATCATGCTGGAGACACATCTTTTAAACGAAAACCAATTAAACGAAACCCTGCATTATCATTGGACGACCGGCCAGCGGCTGGGCGAAGCGGCGGTGTCCATGGGTTTTGTGGATGAAGCCGACATCAAAAGGTTGATCGACCATCAACCGTCATTCCATAAAACAAGGGAATAGATACTGCTTCTCACGGATACGCTTGTACATCTAGTCATCAAAATATAGGCAAAAAGAGGGAGGTTTCATGAAGCGCTGCCGTCAATGCCATGTCCCGCTGGAAGGCCGGTGGGCCAATATCCTCAAAAAAATCCTGAAACTGGAAACCAGCCGAGAATCCCCGGACTTATGCAATAAATGCGACGCCGCGAACAAAAAGAAAAAGTCGTCCTCCGGCTATATCTGCCGGATCTGCAACCGCCGGGTTGACGAAACCATCGCCTTAACGCACGTTAAGACCGAAGAATACCTTCTGGAACTGATCAGAAAAGACCATCCGGAATGGAAAGAAGAACACGGCGCCTGCCCGAAATGCATCGATTATTACCGGCAACTCATTAAACGGGGCGGGATCTAAACAGACCAAAGGAGAGTCTCCATGATAAACATGTCAGCGAGGGCTGTCTGCGGTGCGGGCTTGCTCCTCGGGATCCTCTGTGCACCGGCCGGCGCGCAGATGGACAAAAAAGAGCAGACATCCTCCGTGAAACTCTTCTATGTCTACTCCGATAAAGACGCCTCCAACAGCAATTTTTTTATCCCTTCGGGATGGATGGGGGACTACGCGGACCTGACGCTTGACAACGGCTGGTCCGAAGACCCTTCTTCAGGACGAACATGTCTGAAGATATCCTATTCTAGCAGGGCTTCCAGCGGGGCGCGATGGGCGGGGATGTACTGGCAAAATCCGGCCAACAACTGGGGTTCCAAAGAACGCGCGGGCGTCGACCTCAGGGGCGTTTCCCGCCTCACGTTCTGGGCCAAAGGGGAAAAAGGAGGGGAGCGGATCGAAGAATTCAAAATGGGAGGGATCACCGGGGCTTACCCCGATTCCGATACGGCAGGCATCGGCCCTGTCATCCTGACGCCCGGATGGAAACAATACACGATCGATCTGCGCAGCAAAGATCTTTCCCACGTGATCGGCGGCTTTGCCTGGTCAGCCAACCTGGACGGCAATCCGCAAGGCTGCACGTTTTATCTTGACGAAATACGTTACGAATAAAACCGTTCACTTTAAAATCCTTTTATCTTGAGGGCTATCTGACCCTATGTTCAAGATCATCATTCTGGGCGCTATCCAGGGTTTAACGGAATTCCTGCCCGTCAGCAGCTCAGGCCACCTGGTCGTTGTCCAGCGTCTCCTGGGACTCAAAGATCAGCTGGTCTTTCTGGATATCTCCCTGCACATCGGCACCCTCCTGTCTCTGGCCACTTTTTTCTATAAAGATATCGCCGCGGCATGCAGGGACAAAAAGATGATCCTGCTTATCTTGATCGTCACGATCGTTACCGGAGCGATCGGCCTGACCTTCAAGACGCTCTTCGAATCCTTCTTTGAACTGCCGAGGCTTGTTTCCATCATCCTGGTCCTCAACGGCGCCGTCATCCTGTTGACGCAATTCATAAAAAAAGGAGGGCGGCTTCCGGGATACGCAGACAGCGCCCTGATGGGCTTAAGCCAAGGGCTGGCCATTGCGCCGGGGATATCCCGATCAGGGGCCACGATCTCGACTTTGCTCTTGAGACACATCGATCCCCAGGACGCTTTTCGTTTCTCGTTTTTAGCCTCCATTCCGGCCATCCTGGGGGCCTTCATCCTGGAGGCAAAAGATATCCTAGGAACGAAAGCCGTCTCCTACCAGCCCCCAGAGCTCGTCGCGGGGATCGTCGCGTCCTATGCCTTCGGCCTCCTGGCGTTGATCATCCTTAAGAAATCTCTCCTGCGCGGATATTTCCATCTCTTCGGGTACTACTGCATCCTCGCAGGAACCACCTTCTTTTTCTTATCGACATGACATCACAACAACACAACGCACCCGGGAACCTTGTCGATGTCCTGCGGAGGGCGCAAGAAAAACACCCGGACAGGACCGCGGTGGTCTTCGGCTCTAAAGAAATCAACTATGCCGATCTTTTCAAAGAATCCTGCCGCGTCGCGTCGGCCCTAAGGGCCGCCGGGGCCAAACAAGGCGAAAAGATCGCCATTCTTCTGGACAACTCTCCGGAATTCATTACTGCCTATTTCGGAATTCTCCTCAATCGAAATATCGTCGTCCCCATCAACCACATGTTCAAGCGCGAAGAGATCAAATATATCCTTGACGATTCGGAGGCAACGGGCCTCATCACTTCGGCCGCTTATGCCTGCATGGCCGATGAACTCAGCGCCATGACGGATAAATTGGCGTTTGTGCTCCAGGCTTCATGGATCAGGGACCAACCTCTCGAAAAGGAAAATTTCCATCACCCTCAAAAAGATGCCAGCGGGCCAAATGAGCTGGCCGTCTTTCTCTACACATCCGGCACGACAGGCCATCCCAAAGCCGCGATGCTGACCCACGGCAATCTTCTGTCCAATGTCCGCTCTTCTTCGCAATGCATCCGGGTTTCCCCCAAAGATACGTTCATTTGCTTTCTGCCGCTCTTCCATTCCTTTGCGGCAACGGTCTGTATGCTCATGCCTTTGGTCGCGGGGGCCAAAACCGTCATCATGAAATCGCCCCGGCCGATCAAAAAACTCTTAAGGACGATCCGCAAACACCGCGTCACGATCTTCGTCGGCATCCCATCCATCTACGGCATCCTCAAGGACACGAAATTCCCGCGATTTCTGCCTCCGGTTCTCCTGCGGCTGCTCAATCCCATCCGACTGGCCATTTCGGGAGCGGCGGCCCTCCCCGTCGAGGTTTTTCTTGGATTTGAAAAAAAATTCCGTATGCCGCTCCTGGAAGGCTATGGGCTGACGGAGGCCTCGCCCGTCGTCTCCCTCAACCCTCTTCGGGGGCCGCGAAAACCGGGCTCCATCGGCCTGCCGCTCCCGGATGTCCGCGTGAAGATCGTCAACGATCGCGGAGACGCCCTCGGTCCGGAGCAAGAGGGGGAACTGTGCGTCAAGGGGCCCAACGTCATGCTCGGCTATTATAAAAAAGAGGAGGACAACGGTCAGGCCTTAAAAGACGGCTGGCTTCTGACCGGCGATATGGCCAGGATCGACCGGGACGGATACATCGTGATCATGGGCCGCAAAAAAGATATGGTCAATGTCAGGGGCCTGAACGTGTACCCTCGAGAGATCGAAGAAGTCCTCTACAGGCACCCGGCTATCAGGGAAGCGGCCGTCATCGGCGTTCCCGACCCGCACAAAGGCGAAGTGCCTAAAGGGTATGTCGTGCTCAAAAAAGAAGGCTCCCTGACCAGCCACGATATCATCGTCTATCTGCGGCCGCATCTGGCAGACTACAAAATTCCCAGAAAAATAGAAATCAGGAATGAATTGCCGAAAAATTCATCGGGAAAAATCCTCAAACGCATCCTCATCGAAGAAAGTTCCAGCCAGGACGCAAGCGCCAACGGCCTACCCCGCAAAGACAGGTGAGTTTCTATTGACACCTCCGCCATTCAAGTCCATAATAGGAGAGAAGTCAAAAAAAACAAAAAATCCACCAGCGATCTTGCGCCTTACCGGCAGCGCATAAAAAAGAATAACTTCGTGAATTTTTTTAAAAAGTCATGACAGAGCTCAAGAGCAGAAACTACAGAAAATCCAGAGCCAAAAACGCCCTGCGCCAGACAGCCAAAAAAGTGCTCCAGATGGGGATCGTGATCGTGATCGGGGAATATCTCCTTCTGAATGCGATCCAGTTGTCCCTTTCGGAACCAAACCCGATGCTTTTCTACCGCAACATGCCCAACCACATCGTAAACCTGGCCGTCACCGAAAAACCCATTTTGCGCGTGGCCCAGGCTTACGATTCCCTCAAGAACAACATCGATTTTGACAAGATCATTCAGGACCAATTCCCTGCTCAGGTCAAAGGGAACCGCCCTGATTTCAGGACTACGGATCTTCAGGACAAAGAAGGCGCAAAGGTCGGTTACGTCGTGAAATTCTAAAGACCATAAGCGTCAGATTCGTGAAGATGAACGTTAAAATTTTGTTTTTCATCAGCCGCAAAACGAAAGGAGTTCCATGAACGATTTTCAAAAAACCGTCCAGAAAAAAATCAACGAAATCTGGCCCGATGCCCACAAACATATTTCAAAGATCAGCCGCGAGACGCTGAAAACCTTGAAAAAAAGCGAACAACAACTCCTGACGATCTATGGGACGACGAAGAAAAAAGCCGAAGAATTGATGCTCAAGGCCAAACGCGAAGAGCTTTATTACAGGCTCGGACAGTGCATCGCGCCCCTTTTAACATCCGACCAGCTTAAGCGCAAGAGCGTCCTGAAAGTCTATACGGAACTCCGAGAGGTCAATAAAAAACTGCGCTCAAAAAGCAGGCCATGAACGTTTCGCAAGGCATCACAGCCAGACAATCCAGGGTCTTGGGTTTTATTCAGCAGACCATCCACCATACGGGCCGGCCCCCGACGATCCGGGAGATCGGCAGGCATTTCGGCTTTAAATCCACCGGCACAACCCGCGATCACCTCAAGAGCCTTTCCCGCAAAGGCTTCATCAAACTGACACCGCGCCAATCGCGTGCCATCAGTATCAAGACGCCGGCGGCATTCCGCATCCCGATCGTAGGCACCATCGTCGCCGGAATGCCGGATATCGCTCTGGAAGAAGTCGAAGAGTACGTCGACCTTGACATGTTTCTCCCCGGCCCGGATCGCACGATCTTCGCTCTCAGGATCCGCGGCGAGAGCATGAAAGAAAAAGGGATACTGACAGGGGATATCGCCCTGGTGAGGCGGCAGCGAACGGCCGACGCGGGAGACATCGTGGCCGCGCTGATCGGCCGCGAGGCGACCGTCAAGATCCTTGAAAAAAACAAAGCCGGCTTTTTCCTGAAGCCGGCCAATTCGTCTTTTCCGGAAATCCACGACCCCTTTACCCTCCTGGGAAAAGTCATCGCGGTCATCAAAAAATTCTAGCCCGCAAAAGGGCAAGCCTGCGCCATCCCAAAGAAGCGCAGGGCCTAACCCGGAAGGGGCGGTTCTCCTCATTGCGCTCAAAAGGAGAACCTAGGCTAATCCTTCTTTACGGCGTTTTCTCAAAATCAGGGCACTTTTGTCACGAAGCACATAGAGAATCAGGAGCCCCACGGGGCCCAAAATCCCCAGCAACCCCATCACCCAGCCATAACCTTTCCCGCGGGCGTACATATATCCGCCGCAGGCCAAAAGGACATAGCCTCCCGTCATCATGACATAACCAAAATAACCGTGAGGCGATCCCAGGTACGTCACCACATACCCCAGGGCGCCGAATAGAAAACCGCCCCATACGCTCATGAGGGCCTGTGCTTTGTATTCTTTAAGCATAAAATTCTCCGTCCCGCGCACTCCCGACGCCGTGATCTGACATCCAAGGGAGAAGTTATAAAAAAGCAGTATATCATAGCTTTTGATCTTTTTCATAAAGAATTGTCTTCCGGCACTTTTTTATGTACAATACTCCCTTATGGACCTATTAATCCTCGTTATGGGCGTAGCGTTCCTGGGATTGATCGGAGCCGGGATTTTCTTTTTTCTTAAAGAACCCGCTATGATGCGCATGCTGGGTACCGCGCTGCCGGTCAAAACCGAAATTCCCGAGAACGACCCGACGGCCGTCCTGCAGAAAAAAATCATGCGGCATGAAGAACAGATCGCCCGGTTGGAAACCGAACTGAAAGCCGCCCGGGAAGAAACAGAACAGGTTCGCGGCCGGGAACAGGCCCTTTTAAAAGAACGGGCCAACACGGCCTTCGATGCAGAAGGTTACGAGAAGCTGAAAAACGAACACGCCGCCCTCAA